>NZ_JBQKCL010000002.1:0-362346 GCF_052122375.1 Blautia sp. HCP3S3_H10_2 | reverse complement strand
GTCCGGAAGGGATAAACGCTGAAGGCATCTAAGCGTGAAGCCCCCCTCAAGATGAGATGTCCCATTCGAAAGAAGTAAACCCCCTTGAAGACGACGAGGTAGATAGGGCAGGGGTGGAAGTGCAGTAATGCACGGAGCTGACTGTTACTAATAGGGTGAGGGCTTGACCAACTAGTGAGAAAGCGGTCAAGACAGTATGGGAACTGACCGGAGCAAGTTTACTTGCAGAGGGAAGTTCACAGGCTGGCTTGAACATTTGCGAGCAAATGTCACTGAGCAACGGAGTTGCGAAGTGACCGCATTCGAACGGACGCATGGTAAAATGATTCCATTAGGATGTAGCATGTATGTAGTTTTGAAGGTACAGTAATGAAGACGGTAGCCGGTTGGTTATCGTTTTTTTTATTTAAAAATTTCCAATCATAAAAGCCAATCATTATAATGTAAGAAATCCCAAAGAATGTCAATTTAGGTTGCCTGTAAAATGGATTTGTAATATAATGGGAACGTTGAAAAAAGAAAAGCTGCCATTGTCACATATTGATACAATTAATACACTGGCAGAAAAGAGGATGAGAAATGAGCAGATTATCAGTGGTTCTGCCAGCTTATAATGAAGAATTGATGGTAGGTAAAACATGCAGGGTCCTACATGAAATTCTTTCAGAAGCTGGTATTTCTTATGAATTGGTTGTTGTAGACGATGGTTCAAAAGATAAAACCTGGGAAGAAATAACGAAAGCCGGAACGAGAGATGAAAATGTACTTGGAGTTCATTTTTCTAGAAATTTCGGAAAAGAAGCGGCAGTATACGCAGGCTTGGCACAGGCAACAGGAGATGTGGTTGCAGTTATGGATTGTGATTTGCAACACCCTCCGGAAACTTTGGTTGAGATGTATCATCTCTGGGAACAGGGATGGGAGGTAATTGAAGGAATTAAGAAATCAAGGGGAACAGAGAGCTTATTGCATAAAGAAAGCGCAGGATTTTTCTATGGAATTATGTCAAAAGCAACTGGTGTAAATATGCAGAATGCTTCCGACTTTAAAATGATGGATCGCAAGGCAGTGAAAAGCATACTTTCCATGCCAGAGCGTAATATGTTTTTCAGGGCGACATCTTCCTGGGTGGGATTTAAAACTACATATGTAGAATTTGAAGTTCATGATAGAGAAGCTGGACAATCCAAATGGTCTACCTGGTCTTTGATTAAATATGCATTTACGAATATTGTTGCATTTACTACAGTACCCCTGCAGTTTGTAACAATTGTAGGTGGATGTTGCTTTGGATGCTCGTTGATTCTGATAATATATTCCCTGATCCAGTTTTTTGGAGGCCGGGCAGTGGAAGGTTATACCACAACTTTAATTGTACTTCTACTGATTGGAAGTGCTATCATGCTGAGTCTTGGAATTATTGGATACTATATTGCAAAAATATATGAAGAGGTGAAGCGGCGTCCACGTTATATTATTTCTCAGATTGTCCGTGGAAAACGGGATGTTTATGAGGAGGTTAATCATGACAGCGCTCATTAAGAAATTATATGCCAGTGATGTGGTACGCTATGTATTTTTCGGAGGTTGTACCACATTGGTAAATCTGATCAGCTTTTTTATTTTACGGAAAGCTGGAGTGCAAAGAGATATTGCGAATGTTATATCCATTATTCTTGCAATTCTTTTTGCCTATGTAGTGAATTCGAAATTCGTTTTTCAGGATAAATGCGAGACTTTAAGAGATCATATCCAGCCATTTTGTAAATTTGTAGGAGCAAGACTTGTTACTATGGTTGTTGAAGTGGGTGGTGTATGGTTCTTTGCTGAAATCATGCATATGAATGATATGGTGGGCAAATTTATAACTCAGTTTGTGGTTCTGGCATTAAACTATATATTTAGCAAATTTCTGGTATTTACCAGTGGGAGAAAGTAATGACATTAGAAGAAACCGTGAAAAAGATAAAACCTTTGGATGAAGAAAAAATGGAAACTGCCAGAAGACGTTGGGACAGTATAGCCAAACCTCTTCATTCCCTGGGGAAAATGGAAGACCTGATCACACAGATCGTTGGAATTACTGGCGAGATTAAAGTAGACATCAGCAAAAAAGCTTTGGTTGCCATGTGCGCCGATAATGGCGTGGTAGAAGAGGGAGTTACCCAGACAGGTCAGGAAGTTACCGCAATTGTTGCAGATAATTTTGTAAAAGAAACCACTACAGCATGTGTGATGTGCCACCAGTGTGGTGTGGCTGTGAAGCCAGTGGATGTAGGGATGGTAAGAAACACTACAGCACGTACTGATCTTAAAGTGATGTATGGAACCCGTAATATGACAAAAGGTCCTGCCATGACAAAGGAAGAGGCTATAAAGGGAATCGAAGCAGGAATCGCTATGGCAGAAGAGTTAAAAGCAGAGGGATACCGTTTACTGGCTACTGGAGAGATGGGGATTGGAAATACTACCACAAGCAGTGCGGTGGCGTCTGTTCTTTTGAAGCAGCCGGTGGAAACCATGACCGGACGTGGAGCTGGGCTTTCCAGTGATGGGCTTAACCGCAAAATCGAAGCAATAAAAAAAGCAATTATTATAAATAAACCAGATGAGGAAGATCCTGTAGATGTACTTGCAAAAGTGGGTGGTCTTGATATCGCTGGAATGGCTGGTGTATATCTTGGAGGTGCCGCTTTACAGATTCCTGTTCTGATCGATGGATTTATTTCCGGAGTAGCCGCTCTTGTAGCTGCTGCAATCTGTCCGGCATCTGTAGATTATATGATTGCAAGCCATGTATCCAAGGAGCCGGCAGCACATCTTATTCTGGAAAAATTAGGAAAAGAAGCAATACTTCATGCGGATATGTGTCTGGGAGAAGGCACCGGTGCCATTGCGCTCTGCCCGTTTTTGGACATGGGAGCGACTCTTTATAATACCTTAAGTACCTTTGAGGATATTCATGTAGATCAGTATGAGGAGCTGAAATAATATGATGACGGTTGTGACCGGAGGCAGCGGAAGTGGCAAGTCTGCTTTTGCAGAGGATAAAATTCTATCATTTGGTCCTGGAAGGCGGATTTATATTGCTACTATGCATCCTTATGATGAAGAAAGCCATAGACGTGTGGCACGCCACCGCCAGATGCGCGCCGGAAAAGGCTTTGAAACAGTGGAATGCTATACCGGACTAAAAAGTCTGGATTTTCCAGAGGATGCGGTGGTTCTGCTGGAATGTATGTCGAATCTTGCTGCAAACGAAATGTTTGAGGAATATGGTGCCGGGGAGAAAACAGTAGAAGCAATTCTGGAAGGCGTAAAGAAGCTGAAAAATCAGGTACGTCATCTGGTAATTGTTACAAATGAGATTTTCTCCGAGACAGCTTCTTATGAAGGAGATACAGTGCGCTATCAGAAATATCTGGGAAAAATCAATCAGAGCATTGGTAAAATGGCAGATGAGCTGGTGGAGGTTGTATATGGAATCCCGGTCTGGTACAAAGGAGGAAAAAGCGTTGAAAATGCTGTGGAATAATTTTAAGGTTGCGTTTGCCATGTACTCGAAAATTCCAATGCCAAGAGCTGACTGGAATAAGGAGAATATGAAATATACCTTCTGCTTTTTTCCGTTTATAGGTCTTGTGATAGGTGCATTGTCCTGTCTGACTGGCTGGATCGGAAGCAGCTTCCAGTTCCATCCCTCTTTTATATCCACAGCGTTGGTCCTACTGCCAGTGTTTGTGACAGGGGGAATCCACGTGGATGGGCTTCTTGATACATCAGACGCATTAAGCTCCTGGCAGGAGAAAGAGAGAAGATTGGAAATCCTGAAAGATTCCCATGCAGGAGCATTTGCAGTTATCACAGCCTGTGTCTATTTTCTGGCCTGGTATGGTGCTTACAGCCAGCTGTGGACAAACAGACCGGCTCTTTGGATCATGGCGCTTGGTTTCATGGTATCCAGGTGCTTTTCAGGAATCAGTGTTATGACTTTTCCAAAAGCACGGAAAGATGGAACGGTGGCAGAATTTTCCAGGAAGGCAGAAGACTTAATTGTAAGAAATGTGCTGATTGTTTATCTTGGAATCCTTTTGCTGTTAATGATATGGATTCAGCCAGTACTAGGGCTGCTGGCATTTGGTACGGCGATACTTATTTTCCTTTATTATCATCACAAAGCCATGAAATATTTCGGTGGCATCACAGGTGACCTGGCAGGTTATTTCCTCTGCCTTTGTGAGGTGGGAATGGCTGTGGTACTGGCAATTGCTTCTGTGTGGATTTAAGTGCTGAAAATCAGGGAGGAATACACGGATGGAAATGATTATCGGAGGTGCTTTTCAGGGGAAAAGTGCTTATGTAAAGGAACAGTATTCGGAAATTGTCTGGAAAAATGGAGCGGATATAGAGAAAGAAGAACTTATGACTGCAGAAGGTGTTCTTGATTTTCAGGAGTTCATTCGAAAGGAATTAAAAGCCGGGAATGATCTTTCAAATTTTGCAGAGGAACTTGCAGTAAATAATCCAGATATTATTCTGGTCAGCCTGGAAGTAGGATATGGAGTTGTTCCAATGGATGCTTTTGACCGGAAATATAGAGAAGCAGTAGGAAGAATCTGTACCAGTCTGGCGGCGAAGAGCCAGAAGGTGATACGGGTTGTCTGCGGAATCGGGATGGTGATAAAAAATGCTTAAGCTTTTATTGATCCGCCATGGTGAGACAGAAGGGAATAAACGAAAAAGATACATTGGAAAGAAGACAGATGAGCCGTTATGCCAGGAAGCAGGGGAAATGCTGGAAAAATTGAAATATCCAATGGTACAGGCTGTTTATGCAAGCCCTATGATACGCTGCACCCAGACGGCAGGAATTCTTTTTCCAGAGAAGAAACTGAACATTATAGATGAGCTTGCAGAATGTGATTTCGGGGAATTCGAAAATAAAAATTATCTGGAACTGGATGGAAATGAAAATTACCAGGCATGGATCGATTCTGGTGGGCTTCTTCCCTTTCCTGGTGGGGAAAGCCGGGAAGAATTCAAGCGGCGTAATGTGATTGGTTTCCAAAAAGCAGTAAATAGCTGTATCCGTAAGGAGATTAAAAGTGCAGCACTTGTGGTGCATGGTGGGACGATCATGAATATTATGGAAGAGTACGCAGACGAAAAACGTCCGTTTTATGACTGGCATGTACAAAATGGACGGGGATTTGAAGTAGAAATTGATACAGAATCATGGAAAAAAGGCCAGAAGGCTTTGCATATGACACGGGAATTATAGGAAAGGGCAGTCCACGTAAGCGGGCTGCTTTTTTATGCTATAGGAAATTCCGTTGGAATTCCCTATAGCATAAAAAGCCCTGCCGGGCAGGATCGCACTGCGGCGGAAAGGTAGATGTCGCTTATAGCGACCCGCCGCAGGCGGAGAATTGATAATAGTGAATTTAAAAGTGCAGTGGTTAGTTTTGATGAACAAAAAAATTAGAGCACCAAAATCATTTTTTGAATTTCTATTGAAATTTGTATAAGATTATGGTACATTATCTGTATAAAATATCCTAAAAAACGAGAAATTGTGTCTTTTGTTTCAACAATTTGAACAAGTGAAGGAGGAATCCATATGCTTATTATCGGGAATGGAAGAATGATCACGCGGGATGCATCCAATGCATTTATAGAGAATGGTGCAGTTGCAATAAAGGATAACACCATAACTATGGTGGGAACTACCGATGAGGTAAAGCGGGCATATCCAGATGGAGAATTTGTGGATGCCAGAGGCGGAGTGATCATGCCGGCATTTATCAATACGCATGAGCATATCTACAGCTCCTTTGCCAGAGGTTTAAGTATCAAGGGGTATCATCCCCAGGGATTTCTGGATATTCTGGATGGACAGTGGTGGACCATTGACCGTCATCTCACTCTGGAGCAGACCAGACTTTCTGCAATGGCAACCTATATAGACAGTATCCGAAATGGTGTGACCACAGTATTTGATCATCATGCAAGCTTTGGACATATTACAGGATCTCTGGAAGCGATAGAATCTGCCGCGAAGGCGCTTGGTGTCCGTACCTGCCTTTGTTATGAAATTTCTGACCGTGATGGCATGGAGAAGTCCAGGGAATCTGTAATGGAGAATGTGAATTTTATCCGGCATGCATTGGAAGACGACAGCGATATGATCGCTGCCATGATGGGAATGCACGCTTCTTTTACCATTTCCGATGAGACTATGGAATTATGTAATGAATTAAAGCCGGATGGTGTTGGTTATCATATCCATGTTGCAGAAGGAATTTATGATCTCCATCAGTGTCTGAAGGAACATAGCAAACGGATCGTGGACAGACTCTATGACTGGAATATTCTTGGTCCGAAGACGCTTCTGGGACATTGTATTTACATAAATGAGCATGAAATGGACCTGATAAAAGAAACAGATACTATGGTTGTCCATAATCCGGAATCTAACATGGGGAATGCCTGTGGCTGTCCGCCTACCATGGAGCTGGTACATAAAGGAATCGTTACCGGACTTGGAACTGACGGATATACCCATGATATGCTGGAGTCCTGGAAGGTGGCCAATATTCTTCATAAACATCATCTCTGCGATCCCAATGCTGCATGGGGAGAGGTTCCGAAGATGTTATTTGAGAACAATGCCATTATTGCCAATCGGTATTTTAAAAAGTTACTTGGTATTCTGAAGGCTGGTGCTGCGGCAGATGTGATCGTGCTGGATTATAACCCGCTGACACCTATGAATGCAGATAATGTAAATAGTCATCTTTTGTTTGGAACTACAGGGCATGATGTAGTAACTACCGTATGTAATGGCAGAATCCTTATGAAAGACAGGGAAGTGCTGGTATGCGATGTAGATAAGGTTATGGCCGACTGCAGACAGTCTGCCAGGGAACTGGCTGATGATATTAACGGAGGAAAATAGATATGAGTGATATTATGACGTGTATGCCATTCGGGCAGCTGATGGACTGGGTCCTTCAGGAGAAGAAAAAACAGGACACTGTATTTGGGGTACACCGTCCTTATACAGCTGATGGGAAGAAGGCACTGCAGATTTTTGGAAGAAATCTGGAGACACCTGTAGGCCCGGCAGCTGGTCCTCATACCCAGCTGGCTCAGAATATTATTGCTTCTTATTATGCAGGAGCACGATTTTTTGAGCTGAAGACGGTTCAGAAGATGGATGGGGCAGAACTTTCTGCCTGTGTGAATAAACCCTGTATCCTCGCAGAGGATGAGGGTTATAACTGCGAATGGTCTACGGAGCTGACCGTTCCGGATGCTATGGGGGAGTACATTAAGGCGTGGTTTATCCTTCATGTAATAGCGAAGGAATTTGGAATTGGTGCGCAGGATGGTTTTCAGTTTAATCTTTCGGTAGGATATGACCTTGAAGGAATCAAAGGAGACAAGGTGAATGCCTTTATTGATGGAATGACAGAGGCGAAGGATACTGCCATTTTCCAGGAATGCAAAAAATGGCTTCTGGATAATACGGATAAATTCCAGAAATTTACCCGGGAAGACATTGAAGCCATTCCATCTAATGTCTGTAATTCTGCTACCATATCCACGTTGCATGGATGTCCGCCACAGGAGATTGAGAGTATTGCAGATTATCTTCTTACCGAGAAGCATTTAAATACATTTGTGAAATGCAACCCGACCCTTCTTGGCTATGATTTTGCACGAAAAACTATGAACCAGATGGGATATGATTATATGGTGTTTGGTGATTTTCATTTCAAGGATGACTTGCAATATGAAGATGCAATTCCTATGCTTACCCGTCTGATGAAATTATCCGAAGAGCTGGGACTTGAATTTGGTGTGAAGATCACGAATACATTTCCTGTTGATGTTACCAGAAAGGAACTTCCAAGTGAAGAAATGTATATGTCTGGTAAAGCATTGTTTCCGTTGTCAATTTCCCTTGCAGCTAAGCTTTCCATGGAATTTGCAGGAAAGCTTAGAATTTCCTATTCCGGAGGTGCAGATTATCACAATATTGACAAAATTGTTGGCTGTGGCATCTGGCCGGTAACAATGGCAACTACACTTCTAAAGCCTGGCGGATATCAGCGCTTTACCCAGGTAGCAGTTAAGACTGAGGGGATTGCGGCAGAAAAATGGGCCGGAATTGATGTGGATGCATTAAAAGCCCTGGCAGAATCCGCAATCACAGATGGGCACCATATGAAAAATATCAAACCGCTTCCTGACAGAAAGAGTTCCCAAGAAGTACCTCTTCTGGACTGCTTTTATGCTCCATGTACAGAAGGTTGTCCGATTCATCAGGACATTCCCCAGTACATAGCTCTTGCCGGTGAGGAAAGATATAAAGAAGCATTGGAGATAATTCTTGAGAAAAATGCATTGCCATTTATCACAGGAACATTATGTGCACATAACTGTATGACAAAGTGTACCCGCAATTTTTATGAGGAGTCTGTAAATATTCGTGGCACCAAGCTTTTAGCCGCCAGGGCTGGCTATGAAGAATTGATCGGGGAAATAAAAGCGGCCAGACCAAATGGAAAGAAGGTTGCGGTAGTAGGTGGCGGTCCTGCCGGCATTGCAGCAGCTTATTTCCTTGCAAGAGAAGGTACTGCTGTTACAATTTTTGAAAAAGAAGAAAAGGCAGGCGGTGTGATCCGCTATGTGATTCCAGGCTTCCGCATTGGAGAGGATGCGATTGATAAGGATCTGTCTTTCATTGAGAAGATGGGAGTAGAAATCTGTATAAATACAGAGATCAAGTCAGTGGCAGAGCTTAAATCACAGGGATACGATGCTGTTATCCTGGCAGTGGGTGCAGGCAAACCAGGTACCCTGAAGCTGGAAAAAGGCGAGACTGTAAATGCCCTGGAATTTCTCCGGGATTTTAAAGCAAAAGATGGGAAGCTTAATATTGGTAAAAACGTTGTGGTAATCGGTGGAGGAAATACGGCCATGGATACTGCAAGAGCGGCGAAACGTACAGAAGGTGTGCAGCATGTTTACCTGGTTTACCGGAGAACCAAGCGCTATATGCCGGCAGCAGAGGATGAACTTCTGGAGGTTCTGGAAGAGGGAATTCATTTTAAAGAGCTTCTTTCCCCGGTAAGCTTAGAAGATGGCAGACTGATCTGCAAGAAGATGAAGCTGGGACAGATGGATGCTTCTGGACGTGCCAGTGTAACAGAAACTGCAGATATTGCAGAAGTTCCGGCTGACACTGTGATCGTAGCTGTTGGCGAGAAAATTGATACTGATTTTTACAGAGCAAATCAGATTGAAGTAGATGAAAGAGGAAGAGCAAAGATTAATGATAAAACTCTTGAAACCAGTGTAAGTGGCGTATATGTTGCCGGAGACGGGGCACGGGGGGCTGCGACTATTGTAGAGGGTATCCGTGATGCGCAGCTGGTTGCCAGAGACATTCTTGGGAAAGAGATTGTCAGGAATGCAGCTGTGAGCGGCGAGGAAAAAGACTGCTTTGCAAAGAAAGGAATCCTTGTGCACAGCAAAGAGGTAAAGACAGAGGAAGAGAGATGTCTGTCCTGCAATAAGGTTTGTGAGAACTGTGTAGATGTCTGTCCGAACCGTGCAAATATTTCCATTAAAGTTCCAGGCATGGCGATGAATCAGGTGATCCATGTGGACTATATGTGCAATGAGTGCGGCAACTGTAAGAGCTTCTGCCCATATGCCAGTGCACCATACAAAGCTAAATTTACTTTATTTGCCAATGAAAAAGATATGGCAGACAGTAAGAATGATGGGTTTGTTGTCCTGGATAAAGAGACGAAGACCTGTCGGGTAAGACTGGCAGGCAATACAGCAGATTGTAAGGCCGGTGATCCGGGCGATAAGCTGTATGCTGGTCTGAAAAAGCTGATCTGTGCAGTAATCGATGATTATGGATATCTGATAACAGAATAAAAATGTAAATGCTGTCCACAGCTTTTTCAGGTTGTGGACAGTGTCTGTATTTATTGAAAAGATCAGCGCAGATAGATCCTGTAACCAGACTTTGGAGCTGATCTGGAAAATGCGGGCAGAAAGGAGAGTCCAACATGGCAGTATTTACAGTTAATGGGCAGAACGTAAAAGCAGAAAAAAACCAGAAACTGCTTCGGTTTCTGCGTGATGAATTACATCTGACTTCTGTAAAGGACGGCTGTAGTGAGGGCGCCTGCGGAGCCTGTACCGTTATTATTGAGGGCAGAACCTGCAAAGCCTGTGTACCGGATACTGATTTACTGGATGGCAAAAATATCATTACAGTAGAAGGTCTTACAGATTGGGAGAAGAAAGTATATACCTACGCTTACGGGAAAGCAGGGGCAGTACAGTGCGGATTCTGCATTCCTGGAATGGTGATGTGTACGAAAGCCCTGCTGGACACAAATAAAGAGCCAACGGACGAAGAAATCAGGTATGCCCTGCGTAACAACTACTGTCGTTGTACAGGATATGTAAAAATCATAGATGCAGTACGGATCGCTGCCAGAATTATGAAAGATGGCGAGCTTCCAAAAGAAAGCAATGAGAGCTGGAAGATCGGTTCCCGTGTGGCAAGGATCGATGTGGAAGAAAAGGTGCTTGGCACAGGCAGATATCCGGATGATATTTATCTGGATGGTATGCTTTATGGTGTTGCTTTAAGAAGCAGATATCCCCGTGCACGGGTACTTTCCATTGATAAAACGAAAGCTGCTGCACTTGCCGGAGTGGAGGCGGTAGTCACAGCTGAGGATATTCCGGGAGAAAATAAGATTGGTCATCTGAAGCATGACCAGTACACGCTGATTCCGGTAGGTGGGCTTACCCATTATCTGGGCGATGCAATTGCACTTGTGGCAGCCAAAGACAAAGAAACAGCAGAAAAGGCGGCCCGGCTGATCCAGGTAGAATATGAAGTCCTTCCGCATATTCATACGATCGAAGAGGCAGCAGCGCCGGACGCGCCGAGGGTGTTTGATGAAGAAGAAAATAATATTTGTGCATATAAACATATCAGCAGGGGAGATGCCGGGGAAGCCATAAAAAATTCCAAATATGTGATTTCCCGCCATTTTGAGACGCCATGGACAGAGCATGCATTCCTAGAGCCGGAATGTGCTGTTTCTTTTTATGACGAAGATGGCGATATTTTTATATATTCTACAGATCAGTCCGCACACCAGACCCTGCATGAGTGCAGCCTGGTTCTTGGAACGGACAAGGTGAAGGTACAGAATGCACTGGTCGGCGGCGGTTTCGGAGGTAAAGAAGATATGACAGTGCAGCATTTAAGTGCACTGTTGACGTATGTGACTAAGAAACCGGTTAAAATGAAGCTTTCAAGAGCTGAGTCCTTACTGGTTCATCCCAAGCGTCATCCATTTTATATGGATATGACAATGGGATGTGATGAAAATGGAAACATTATGGGAGTCAAGGCAAAAGTGACTTCTGATACAGGGGCATTTGCTTCTCTTGGAGGTCCGGTTCTGGAGCGGGCTTGTACTCATGCAGCAGGGCCTTACCATTATGAGAATTTTGAAATCGAAGGAACTGCTTATTATACCAATAATCCACCTGCTGGGGCTTTCCGGGGATTTGGGGTTACCCAGACCTGCTTTGCGACAGAGACACTTTTAAATATGATGGCAGATAAAGTGGGAATCACTCCATGGGAAATCCGTTACCGGAATGCCATCCGTCCAGGAGAAACCCTTCCAAATGGCCAGATCGTAGATGCGTCTACAGGACTTGTGGAAACTCTGGAAGCTGTGAAAGAGAAATATGAGGCTGCGCTTGCCAAAGGCATGCCTGTTGGGATTGGCTGTGCCATGAAGAATGCAGGGGTAGGCGTAGGAATCCCGGATACCGGCAGAGTGAAGCTGATCTATGAAAAGGACAGAAAACTCCATATTTATTCCGGTGCTTCCTGCATTGGGCAGGGGCTTGGTACTGTGCTGACCCAGATGGTGGTAACGAATACAGACATAAAAAGAGAAGATATTGTTTATGAGAGAAGCAATACCTGGATATCTCCGGATTCCGGGACTACATCTGGTTCCAGGCAGACTCTTATTACAGGGGAAGCCTGCAGAAGAGCCTGTGAGAAGCTGATGGAGGACAAAAAGGCGGGGCTTACCATAGAAGATATGATGGGAAAGGTTTACTATGCGGAATATCTGGCAAAAACAGATCCGCTGGGGGCGAATGTGCCGAATCCGGTTTCCCATGTTGCTTATGGGTATGCGACCCAGGTTTGCATTCTGGATCCGGAAACTGGCAGGATCGGGCAAATGATAGCTGCTCATGATGTGGGAAAGGCAGTAAATCCATTGTCCTGCGAGGGACAGATCGAGGGTGGTGTGGTAATGTCAATGGGGTTTGCCCTGAGGGAAAGCTATCCTATTGATGAAAATTGCAGGCCTATCTCCAAATACGGATCCTTAGGGTTGTTCCGGGCTCACGAAATTCCCAAAATAGATGCCATTGTCATTGACAAGCCAGGACTTGAAGTTGCCTGTGGAGCCATTGGCATCGGTGAGATCACATCCATTCCCACCGCACCTGCAATTGCAGATGCTTATTTCCGAAGAGATGGTATAAGGCGTTGCAGCCTGCCACTAAGTGGGACACCATACGAAAGGAAGGGATGAAAGATGGCAGCAAAAAAGAAATTTCCATATAAATCAGCCGTTGTAGCCTGTAATGGAGGCTGTCAGAGATCTGCTGGTGAAGCAGGCTGTAAGGATGGCTGTACTGGCTGCAAATCCTGTGTCAGTAAATGCAGAGTTGGGGCTATCTGTATAAATGAGCGGGGGGTTGCCCTGGTGGATGAAGAGAAATGTATCGGTTGTGGAGCATGCGTAAAGGCTTGTCCACAGCAGATTATCCATATACATGAATGTGCAAACTGGATCGTAGTGAAATGCTCTAATAAAATGAAAGGCCAGGAGGCAAAAAAACAGTGCAAGGTCAGCTGTATCGGCTGTGGCATCTGCGAGAAAACCTGTACAGCCGGGGCAATTAAAGTAATTGATAAGTGTGCCGTGATCGAGGAGGCAATCTGTTTAAGCTGTGGGATGTGTGCAGTAAAATGTCCAAGACATGCTATTTATGATCTGAGAGGAATCCTGACAGCAAAGATGTAAGCCTGTATATGCTAGAGCGTGTTCGAAAAATCATTCCTGCAATCTGCACGCCCCACTTTGCGGTATATTTTGCCCTCTTTCAGTCAGCGTAGCCCGCTACGCCTCCCTCAATAGGACAAAATCTCCCACAAATTGTGACGCACATCTTGCAGAAAGCCTTTTTCAAACATGCTCTAGAGCGTGCCCCCAAAATCATTCCTGCAATCTGCACGCCCCACTTTGCGGTATATTTTGTCTGATTTCAGTCAGCGTAGCTGGTAAAAAAGAAAAAGAAGGTGAAGCATATGATTGGAAAAAGTGTTCCAAGAGTAGACGCTTATGAGAAAGTAACAGGACGGGCGAAATTTACAGATGATCTCATTCTGAATAAGTGTCTGATCGCAAAGGTTTACCATGCAAAAATAGGAAATGGTGTTGTGAAGTCTATTGACACCAGCGAAGCCGAAGCTCTGGATGGTGTAGTAAAGGTTGTGACCTTTAAAGACGTACCAGATCACTGTTATCCTACGCCAGGGCATCCCTGGTCTGTGGAACTGGCTCATCAGGATGTAGCGGACCGTAATCTGCTCACAGGAAGAATACGGTATTACGGAGATGACATAGCAGCTGTTGTCGCAGAAGATGAGGTAAGTGCTTCCAGGGCCTTAAAACTGATCCGGGTAGAGTACGAAGAATATCCGGTGGTAACAAGTCCGAAGCTGTCCATGAGGGGAACACAGCATCCCATTCATCTTGATAAGAAAGACAATATCCTGGCCCGTTCCAGCTTCGCCATCGGGGATGTGGACAAAGCTATGGAAGAAGCAGCTGTCACAGTTAAAAGAAGCTATAAAACACCAATCGTCCAGCATTGTCATATTGAGAATAATATTTCTTACGCTTATATGGAAAAAGGCAGAGTAGTGGTGGTATCATCCACGCAGATTCCCCATATTGTCCGCAGGGTAGTAGGTCAGGCACTTGGAATCCCCTGGGGACAGGTCCGGGTGATCAAGCCCTATGTTGGAGGAGGTTTTGGAAATAAGCAGGAAGTGCTTTATGAGCCCCTGAATGCGTTTCTTACCATGCAGGTAGGCGGCCGCCCGGTAAAGATGGAACTGACAAGGGAAGAGACATTTACCAATACCAGAACCCGTCATTCTATCGAATATGAGATGGAAGCAGGAGTAGATAAAGAGGGGCATCTTCTGGCCAAGGAAATGACCGCTTATTCCAACCAGGGTGCTTATGCATCCCATGGTCATGCAATCGCGGCCAATGGTCTTACCGCAAGCAGGCTTCAATATGCATGTCCGAACATCCGGGGAGAAGCATATACCGTTTATACCAACTGTCCTACAGCAGGTGCCATGAGAGGCTATGGAATTCCCCAGGTCTGCTATGCAATGGAAAGCTTTATGGATGATATAGCCTTTGAAATTGGCATGGATCCGTTGGAGTTCCGCAGAAAAAATCTGATCCATGGCTATTATGAGGACGCGTATCTGAAGCCGATCGCAGCGAATACCAATGGTATTTTTGAATGCCTGGACAAGGGGGCTGCATACATTCACTGGGACGAAAAGCGTAAAGCCTATGCAGATCAGACCGGTTCCGTCAGGCGCGGCGTTGGTATGGCACTGTTTTCTTATAAGACTGGTGTATGGCCGATTTCCCTGGAAATTGCAGGAGCCAGGCTATCACTGAATCAGGATGGAAGTGTGCAGCTGCAGGTAGGAGCCACAGAGATCGGGCAGGGAGCTGATACCGTGTTTTCCCAGATGGCAGCAGAAACCTTGCATATGGATATTTCCAAGGTGCATATTGTAAGCCAGCAGGATACAGATGTAACACCGTTTGATACCGGCGCCTATGCCTCCAGGCAATCCTTTGTTACAGGTACAGCTGTAAAGGAGTGTGCCCAGCAGCTGAAGCAGAAAATCCTGGAATATGCCAGAACCCTGGTTCCGGGAAATGTAGACCGGCTGGAGCTGGAAGACGGGTATATTCTGGCTGATGGCAGTCCGGCACTTTCCCTGGAAGAGCTAGCGATGGAAAGTTATTACAGCCTTGGCAATTCTTCTGTCCTTACAGCTGAAGTTTCCAGGCAGGTAAAGAAAAATACCATTGCCACCGGCTGTTGTTTTGCAGAAGTGGAAGTGGATATGAAGCTTGGCAAGATCAAGGTTCTGGATATCGTAAATGTACATGACAGTGGAACACTTCTGAATCCACAGCTTGCCCAGATGCAGGTACATGGCGGAATGTCCATGGGAATGGGCTATGGGCTTTCCGAACAGCTTCTTCTGGATGAAAAAACCGGAAGACCATTAAATGGTACTTTGCTTGATTATAAAATGATGACAACTATGGATACCCCGGATCTTACGGCAGAATTTGTGGAATTAAATGATCCCATGGGACCATATGGAAATAAGGCACTTGGAGAGCCACCTGCGATTCCGGGAGCACCTGCGATCCGTAATGCGGTATTAAATGCCACCGGTATTGGCTTTTCGGAAATTCCTCTTACACCGCAAAGACTGATTGAAGGCTTTACAAAGGCCGGACTGATCTGAGAAAGGGGGCATGAGGAATGTATGATATTGAAAATTACTATAATGCGGAAACAATCGGGGAAGCAGTAACACTTTTGAAAGAACATCCGGATGCAAGGGTGATCGCTGGAGGAAGTGATGTACTGATCAAGATCCGTGAAGGAAAAATGGCCGGTACTTCTTTGGTGAGCATCCGGAATGTGAAAGAAATCCAGGGAGTCCAGCTGATGGAATCCGGGGATATTTATATTGGTGCTGCGACCACATTTTCTCATGTAACCAATGATCCGGTGATCCAGGAACGGATTCCGGTTCTGGGAGAAGCAGTAGACCAGGTTGGAGGTCCCCAGGTCCGCAATATAGGAACAATCGGGGGAAATGTATGTAACGGAGCGGTCAGTGCGGACAGTGCGCCTACGTTATTTTCCCTGAATGCCATGCTGCGGATTGCAGATGGTACTGGTGGCCGCATGGTTCCGATCAGAGATTTTTATCTGGGACCTGGACGTGTAGATCTTTATCAGGGAGATGTGCTTACCCATATTGTGATCCCTGGAAAAGATTATCAGGGATATCAGGGATTTTATATTAAATATTCCATGCGGAACGCAATGGATATCGCCACTTTAAGCTGCAGTGTGGTAAGTAAAGTCAATTTGACCGATAATGTTCTCGAGGATGTAAGGATTACTTTTGGCGTGGCAGCTCCTGTACCGTATCGCTGTCAGAAGACAGAGGAAGCCCTGAAAGGAATGAAAATTGGAGAAGAATTGTATCAGAAGGTGGAAGAGCTGGTAAGAGAGGAAATCAACCCAAGAGATTCCTGGAGAGCATCGAAGGCCTTCAGACTGCAGATAGGTGGGGAGATTGCGAAGCGTGCACTTAAGGAGAGTATCCGGCGTGGTATGGTAGCGGGAGTAATGTTCACGGACAGTGGTACTGTTAAAGAACAGATGTCTGGAATAACTGAGAATTTATCTGACAGTGAAAATGTAACAGGGGGTGAGCCGCTATGAAAAAGGATATGCGTCTGGTACAGTGTATTGTAAATGGAAAAGAAGTGGCTGAGTATGTGGATGTAAGAGAGTCACTTCTGGATATGCTGCGCAACCGCCTTGGGCTGACTTCTGTGAAAAAAGGCTGTGAAGTAGGGGAGTGTGGTGCCTGTACGGTGATCATTGATGGAGAGACCATTGACTCCTGTATTTACCTGGCAGTGTGGGCAGAGGGCAAAAATATCCGTACCCTGGAAGGGCTGGAGAAGAATGGGGAGCTGACCAGGATCCAGGAGGCTTTTATTGAAGAAGGAGCCATTCAGTGTGGTTTTTGCACACCTGGCTTTGTAATGTCTGCTACGGTATTATTGGAACGTGGGGAGCCGCTTACAAGAGATGCGATCCGCAAACATATGGCTGGAAATCTCTGCCGCTGTACCGGGTATGAAAATATTGTGAATGCGGTGGAGAAGGTAAATAAGGAGAATATCCAGAAATCTGTTTAGGGCGTGCAGATTGCTGGAATGATATTTCAAACAGGCTCTAGGACTGTACTACTTGGAAAAAGAGTGTTATAATATGATTTCTTGAGAGGGTGGGGAGCTTCCCCGCCTTTTCTAAAATGATAAAAACGGATGGGACAAAATATGAAAGACAACTGTGTAATAGTTCGCGGCGGAGGAGATCTTGCAAGTGGAGTAATCCACAGATTATATCGCTGTGGCTATCGTGTATTGATATTGGAATGTGAAAAACCAAGCGCAATTCGTAGACGGGTTGCGTTTTGCGAAGCTGTATATGATGGAGAAGCAGCTGTGGAAGGTGTAATATGCAGACGGTTGGATTCTCTTTCTGAATGTAAAACTGTCTGGTGTAAAAAAGAAATTCCTCTTATAGTAGATCCATTAGGTAAGTGTATCGATGAGATGGCGGCACAGGGAAAGGTGTCTGCTCTTGTGGATGCGATTCTTGCAAAGAGAAACCTTGGAACTACAAAGGATATGGCACCTGTTACAATTGGCCTTGGTCCTGGATTTTCTGCTGGAGAAGATGTTGATTATGTTGTGGAGACCATGCGAGGCCATGACCTTGCAAGAATTATAACGGAAGGTCCGGCCATTCCAAACACTGGGGTACCCGGAATGGTAGGCGGTGTCAGCAAAGAACGCGTGATCCATTCCCCAGGCACTGGAAGAATCCATAATATCGCCCATATCGCTGATATTGTGGAAAAAGGACAGATCCTTGCCTACGTAGGAGAAACACCTGTAGAAGCCTCTATAACAGGCGTTCTAAGGGGAATTATACGAGAAGGCTACAATGTTCCGCTGGGAATGAAAATCGCGGATATAGACCCGAGAAAAGAGGAGAAAAAGAATTGCTTTACTATCTCAGATAAGGCAAGATGTATTGCCGGAAGTGTGGTGGAGATTCTGCTCAGCGAGGGAGTTTTGCCGGATGCAGGTTATGCTGGCTGAAGGGGAAAATTAAAAAGTTTATGAGAGGAAGCTCAGGATGAAAAAAAATGGATATTTTCTGGATTTACTAAAGCTTGATGTAGAGAAATATCCTGTAATCGCTGTAGTTGGCGGCGGAGGGAAAACCAGCCTGATATATCGTCTGAATGAAGAATTACAAACGATAGATAAAAAGGTGATCATTTCTACAACCACCCACATGGCTTATGATCCCACGCTGCCACTTGTAGGAAGCGCAGACCTTGCGAAAGTTCCGGAAATACTGAATGAGCAAGGCTTTGTGGCAGTTGCTGATATTGAGAAAAAATCGGGAAAAATGTGTTCCATAGAGGAACGGGAATTGAAAAAGCTGGTTCCTCTTTGTAATGTTATGTTGATCGAGGCAGACGGGGCGAAGAGGAAGCCTTTGAAAGTTCCGGCTGACTGGGAACCGGTAATTCCGGAATTTGCTGATGTGGTAATAAGTGTAATTGGACTGGACTGCCTTGACAGACCCATCTGTGAAATTGCCCACCGTGCAGAAGACATCAGTGCTTTTCTAAAAAAAAATCCGGACGCCCCTGTCACAGCAGAAGACATTGAGAAAATAGCAACTTCTGTTTATGGGCTGTATAAAAATGTAGACCATAAAGTATACCGGGTGTATTTAAACAAAGTAGACGTATTACCTGATCCGGAAGCTGCAGAGCAAATAGTAAAAGATCTTACGAAACAAGGAACGGCAGCTGCCTGTGGAAGTCTGAAAGAGGCAGAAGAATTATGAGGATAGCATTGATCATGTTAGCAGCCGGAAACAGCCGCCGGTTTGGAAGCAATAAACTATTATATGAAATTGACGGAAAACCGATGTATCAGCATATTCTGGATAAGCTGCTTGCAGTAGCCCAAAAACTGGAAGAAAAAGAGTCAGGCAGCCTGGAAGACCATAAGAGACAAAATGAAGAGAGTGACAGGAGAAGTGCTGGTACTGCCTGCACGAAAATAAAGGGCACAGAGCTAACAGTAGTCACTCAATACGATGAAATAGAGCAGGAAGCCGGATTGTCAGGTGTCAGAGTATATATGAATCCACATCCGGATGAAGGAATCTCGTCTTCTCTAAAAATCGGTCTAAAAGCCAACCTGGATGCAGATGCCTGTCTTTTTTCTGTATCTGACCAGCCTTGGCTCACAGCAGATACCATAGAAAAACTGATCGAGCTGTTACAAACTTCGGGGAAAGGAATCGCCTGCGTCTCCTGTCAGGGAAAGCTGGGAAATCCCTGCATTTTTACAAAAAAATATTACGAAGAACTGCTTGCTGTTACTGGGGACAAAGGTGGAAAATCGGTAATCCGGGCACATAAGGATGATACAGCTGTTCTGGATGTGGGAAATGCAAAAGAACTTACAGATGTAGATCGGAAAATAGATTTCACCAATTGAGAATAAAAATGTGGGATTGTGTTGGATTATGTGAATTTGTGTGAGATTTTGATGCAAAGATGCTTGTAATTTAATGAAAAACAAGGTATACTGGTAAGAAAGAAAACAGTCGGGAGAACCATTTTATGTTACTGTGAAATAGTAGCCGGTAACCCATTTTCCCGTCATATAAGGAGGATAAAATGGCAGAAAACTATGATGGCCTGGCAGTCGGGGTATTTGAACTGGATAACCTGGTAGCCTGCTTTGTAGCTCTTGATGCAGCATCTAAAGCTGCGAATGTTAAAATCCAGAGTGTGGAGAGAAACCGACTGAAAAGCGGAGCTTGTGTGAAAATGCGCGGCAGTATTTCGGATGTAAATGCAGCGATGGAGGTTGCCCTGGAGACGGCGAAGCCTCTTGGTAAGGTTGTTTCCCATACAGTGATCGCATCCCCTACGGCAGATACAGAAATCGCACTTAAGATGACCATTAATAAATAGAACATGTCAGGAGGAAATAGAAGATGTCTTATGGAGCATTAGGATTAGTGGAGGTTCTTGGAAGCTGTAATGCAGTCGTTGTCCTTGACCAGATGCTGAAAACATCAGATGTAGAATTCCGTACCTGGCATACCAAGTGCGGAGGTCATGCAACTGTATTTTTAAGCGGTGACGTGGCAGCTGTGAAAGCAGCTGTGGATCATGTAAAGGAGAATCCTCCATGTGAGATCGTGGCAGCAGCTGTGATATCCGCACCGTCGGAAGAGACTTCCAGACTGGTGGAAGAAGAGGAAGAGAAACATCATAAATAAGAAACAAAGAACCCGGATTTCACTTGACGCGTGTGAATCCGGGTTTTGTTTTTGGCATTACAGGTGAATCTGTGTTCCGGTTTTTCCCATAATTCCATCTTTGGCCTTTTCCAGCAATGTGATCATGGCTGTTCTTCCGGTTCCGGAGCTTGCAAAATCTACGCAGGCCTGTACCTTGGGCAGCATAGAACCGGCTGCGAATTGACCTTCTTTTATGTATTTCTTAGCCTGGGAGACAGTGAGGTCGTCCAGCCATTTCTCGTTCTCTTTTCCAAAATTAACAGCAACTTTTTCTACCGCGGTAAGAATGACCAGCATGTCCGCATCCAGCTGCTTTGCCAGCAGACAGCTGGCGAAATCTTTGTCAATAACTGCAGAAGAACCTCTCAGATGGTGACCATCCAGGATGACCGGGATACCTCCGCCGCCACAGCATATGACAATCTTATTGGCATCCACAAGACTTCCTATGGCATCCTGCTCCACAATCTCCACAGGTTTTGGAGACGCAACCACACGACGGTAACCGCGGCCGGCGTCTTCTTTCATGATATGTCCATACATCCTGGCCTGAAAATCTGCTTCTTCTTTTGTAAGAAACTTGCCAATGGGCTTGCTGGGATTGTCAAAGGCAGGATCATCCGGATCTACACGAACCTGAGTGACAACGGTAACAACCGGAGTCCGCATAAAACCACGTTTGCGAAGCTCCTCGCGAAGAGCATTCTGGAGATCGTAGCCAATATACGCCTGACTCATTGCCACGCAGACGGAGAGCGGCGTGTTTGGCTGTGCTTCATCTTCATGGGTAAGTGCAGTCATGGCGTTGTTGATCATGCCTACCTGTGGCCCATTTCCGTGGACGACAACTACCTGATGACCTTCTTCAATAAGGTCACAAAGTGCCTGGGCGGTGGATTTTACGGCAATCATCTGTTCTGGAAGAGTATTACCAAGGGCATTTCCTCCAAGGGCAACTACGATTCGTTTTCGTTGATATATCATAATACCTCCATTCTGCCATAAATACTCTTTCTATTTTGCAATAAAGGGACTGTATGCTACAGTCCCTTGTGAAAACGGATTATTCCATAATTCTCGGAGCAGCCTTTACTTCCAGTTTTTTCAGGATATCCTGCGGATTCTTAAATTTGGAGAGTATGATCATTGCTGCAATGATATATGGTTTGAAGCTTGCCTCTTTGTAAAGAGGAACACGGTAACGGTCGAATACACTTGCATCAACCTCACCAGTCTCGCAGCTTACGCCGGTAATATCTGCTGGCAGGCAATGGAGGTAAAGAGCCTTGCCGTTTCTGGTTGTTTTCATAAGTTCTTCTGTACAAGCCCAGTCTTTATGTTCTGCGTTCTGTGCAAGAAGTTCTTTTTCAAGTTTATCAATTCCGTCAAAGTCACCCCTGCCATACAGATCGGTACGTTTTTCCATTGCTGCAAATGGAGCCCAGCTCTTTGGATAAACAATATCTGCATCTTTGAATGCTTCTTCCATGCTGTTTGTTTTGGTGAAAGAACCACCGGATTTCTCAGCGTTTTTCCTAGCAATCTCTTCAACTTCCGGCATTACATCATATCCTTCCGGATGAGCCAGAACAACGTCCATGCCGAAACGTGTCATCAGTCCGATCACACCCTGGGGAACGGAAAGTGGTTTGCCATAGGAGGGGGAATAAGCCCATGTCATAGCAATTTTTTTGCCCTTCAGATTCTCGGCACCACCAAATTCGTGAATGATGTGAAGCATATCTGCCATACACTGGGTTGGATGGTCAACATCACACTGAAGGTTTACAAGAGTCGGTCTCTGCTCCAGAATACCGTCTTTGTTTCCTTCGGTTACAGAATCCATAAATTCTTTCTGGTAAGCGTGTCCTTTGCCAATGTACATGTCGTCGCGGATACCGATCACATCGGCCATGAAAGATACCATATTGGCTGTTTCACGGACTGTTTCCCCATGTGCGATCTGGGATTTCTTTTCGTCCAGATCCTGTACCTCAAGACCAAGAAGGTTACAGGCAGAAGCGAAGGAGAAACGGGTACGTGTGGAATTGTCACGGAAAATGGAAATTCCAAGACCGCTTTCGAACACTTTCGTGGAAATGTTGTGCTCTCTCATATAACGAAGGGCATCTGCAACTGTAAATACTGCTTCCAGTTCCTCGTCTGTTTTATCCCAGGTCCAGAAAAAATCATTATTGTACATTTCTTTAAAATTAAGGCTGTTCAGTTTATCAATGTAATCCTGTAATGTTTTCATGGGTTGTCTCCTTATTATTTAATATATAAATGTAAGTCGGGCGAATTAAAATATGAATGCGGTTATGGCGTGAATTATTTTAGTGTTCGAATGGGAATATTATACCTATTGGATTTCTTACTTACAGTATACAGAGGGAAGTGCTGCATATACAGCGGCGCATCTTACCAGGTCATCCTTCCAGGTCTTCTCATTGGGGGCATGGGCCTGTGCTTCTGCACCAGGGCCAAATCCGATACATGGGATTCCGTTACGTCCCATGATGGAAACACCATTGGTAGAGAAGGTCCACTTATCTGTAAGAGGACGTGTTTTTCTCATAGGCTCTGTCTCGGCATTTCCCATACGTTCTGTGCCATACAGATTATGATAAGCTTCCTCAAGAGCAGCCGTAACCTTGTGGTCTTTGGGGATGACCCATGTAGGGAAGTAGCATTCAATAGGGTATACAAGGTCTGTCCAGGATGGGCGGGAATACTCATACATGGAAACTTTGACATCATCCCCATATTTCTTAACAGATGGAAGTGCACGGATCTCATCCAGACAGCTCTCCCAGGTTTCACCGGCTGTCATACGGCGGTCAAGAGAGACTGCGCATGAATCAGCAACTGCACAGCGGCTTGGGGAGGTGAAGAAAATCTCGGATGTGGTGATGGTACCCCTTCCGAGGAAGTTTGCTTCTTCCCATTCCGGGTTATATTTCGGATCAAGCATTTTAACAAGACCTTTGATCCTGGTGGTTTCTGCTGCATCATTTTCGTTTAAGGCGCGTACATCCTGGAGAATATCAGCCATTTTGTAGATCGCATTGTCGCCGCGCTCCGGGGCAGAACCATGACAGGAAACACCCTTTACGTCCACGCGGATCTCCATACGTCCACGCTGTCCGCGATAGATACCGCCATCTGTAGGTTCTGTGGAAACCACAAATTCCGGACGGACTTTATCTTCGTTGATAATATACTGCCAGCAAAGGCCATCGCAGTCCTCTTCCTGAACGGTTCCGGTGACAACAACCTGGTATTTGTCACTTAGAAGACCAAGATCCTTCATGATCTTTGCACCGTAAACAGCAGATACGATACCGCCCATCTGGTCAGAGGTTCCACGACCGCCGATCTCAGTTTCAGTTTCGTAGCCTTCATATGGATCAAAGCTCCAGTTCTCTCTGTTTCCGATACCTACGGTGTCGATGTGTCCGTCAAAGCCAATGAGTGTGCTTCCGGTGCCCATGTATCCTAAGATATTTCCCATAGGGTCGATCTGGACTTTATGGAAACCAAGCTTCTCCATTTCTTCTTTGATGCGCATTACATGATCCTTTTCACCGCAGCTCTCCCCTGGAAAATGAACCAGGTCGCGAAGAAAACGGGTCATATCGGCTTCGTAATTCAGGGCAGCTTCTTTGATTTTGTTATAATCCATAGCTATTTACCTCCGTGTATTTATAAAAAAAGCAATATTGTTATTAATTACTTAAGGATTCGCTTGTTCCATATAAACCATCCCATAGGATTTCACGGTAACGGACGGGATCTGTGTCACCCTCTGTAGAGATTACCAGAATATTGGAATTCTCATCCAGCTTCAGGGCTTCTTTCAGGTCCTGGGCATCCTCATCATGAAGAGCTGTATAAGCAAGTCCAAGTGGGACAGAACCGGATTCGCCGGATATGATGTGCGGATCATTTCCAAGAGGATTGGCATAGATCCGGGTGGCTTTGGCGCTCATCCAGTCCGGGCAGGAGGCGAAAACAGTAACATGGTTCTTAAGGATATCCCATCCTATGGTGTTTCCTTCACCACATGCAAGACCTGCCATAATCGTGGAAAGGTCTCCGGTAACATTTACCAGACTGCCATCTGCTTTTACCGCAGAGCGGTAAAGACAGTCTGCTGCGCTTGCCTCGCAGACAACCATTACAGGTGGATTCTCCTTGTATTTGTGGGCAAAATAGCCGACAACTGCACCAGCCAGGGAACCTACACCAGCCTGTACAAATACGTGGGTAGGGCGGTCAATGCCATTCTCCTTCAGCTGTCTGTCTGCTTCGAGAACCAGTGTTCCGTAGCCCTGCATGATCCAGGAAGGAATCTCTTCGTATCCGTCCCATGCAGTATCCTGGACGATGATTCCGTGTGGTGTCTTAGCCGCTTCGGCAGCAGCCATTCTTACGCAGTCATCATAATTGACTTCCTCGATGGTAACCTGGGCACCTTCTTTCGCAATGTTGTCAAAGCGGGTGCGGGTGGTTCCCTTCGGCATTCTGATGACGGCCTTCTGTCCAAGACGCTTCGCAGCCCATGCAACACCCCGGCCATGATTGCCATCTGTAGCGGTAAAGAAAGTAGCCTGACCGAATTCTTCTCTTAATTTATCAGAGGAAAGGACATTATAAGGAAGCTGGCTGATATCGCGGCCAAGCTCCCTGGCTATGTAGCGTCCCATGGCGTAGGAGCCTCCAAGAACCTTGAAGGCGTTTAGTCCGAAACGATAGGACTCGTCCTTGCAGTAGATACCTTTTACCCCGAGATAAGAAGCAAGAGAGGAAAGCTTCTGCAGTGGTGTGACACTATACTGGGGGAAGCTTTTGTGAAATTCGTTTGCCTTAATTACATTCTCTTCGGACATCAGATCCAGGAATTTATCATCCGATCCAGGAACATGATTCACTGTCCATTTCAGTCCTTCTGTCATGGGAAAAACCTCCTTTATACTGGTTATATCCTGATCATGTTTAACAGCTGGGAATCAGGTAAATCCGATTTTCTTTATAAATATAATATCATAAATGAATGGATTTGCAATAGAAAAATACAAAAATATTTAGCTTTCTCAAAAAATATTTAGTTCGATTGCGCTGGCTATAGAATTGTGATAAAATGAAGTTTATGGTGCCTGATAATTATTTTAACAGATAAGCAGGCAATGGAAAGGAGCAGGATACATATGGCAGTATTCCGTGCATTTAAAGCACTAAGACCCGTAAAAGAGAAGGCAGCGGCTGTAGCGGCGCTTCCATATGATGTGGTGAATAGAGAAGAGGCAGCGAAGATAGGAAAAGAGAATCCGGATTCTTTTCTTCACGTGGACAGAGCGGAGATGGACCTGCCTGTGGACACTGATCTCTATGATAAGAAGGTTTATGAGAAGGCGAGAGAGAATCTTCTTCAGATGGAGGAGAAGGGGATTCTGGCGTTGGATCAGAAGCCTTGTTACTATATATATGAACTGGTGCGGAAGGGAAAAGTCCAGACAGGTATTGTGGGCTGTGCTTCCATTGATGATTATCTGAATGATGTAGTGAAGAAGCATGAGCTTACCAGATCCGATAAAGAACTGGACCGTATCCACCATGTAGATGTGTGTGATGCAAATACAGGCCCGATCTATCTGGCCTGCCGTTATACGGCTGCTTTGTCTTCCCTTCTTGCAAATTGGAAGAAGGAACATCCGGCTGTATATGATTTTACGGAAGAGGATGAAATCACCCATCGCGTGTGGGTAATTGACCAGGATGAGATGATTGCCAGGATAAAGGGAGAAATGGAGCAGATTCCGGCGCTTTATATTGCGGATGGCCATCATAGGGCAGCGTCTGCTGTGAAAGTGGGGCTTAAGCGTCGTGAGGAGAATCCGGGATATACAGGAGAAGAGGAATTTAACTATTTTCTTTCCGTGGTTTTCCCATATGACCAGCTCACCATTCTGGCTTATAACCGTGTTGTAAAGGATTTAAATGGACAGAGTGCAGATGAAGTCCTGGGCAGGATTAAGGAGAATTTTGATATGACGATCGTACCAGGCTTTCCCGCAAAGCCTGTTGAGAAGCATTGCTTCGGAATGTATCTGGATGGTTTCTGGTATCTTTTGAAAGCGAAGCCAGAGCTTTATGAGGAAAAAGATATAGTAGGACAGCTGGATTCCCAGATTCTCCAGGATAAGGTACTAGGACCTGTGCTTGGCATTGGTGATCCAAGAACGGATAAACGGATCACTTTTGTAGGTGGAAGCCATAAGTTAAGAGAACTTCAGTCTATGGCAGATGAAACCTGTGGAATTGCATTTGCCCTTTATCCGACTTCAATGGAAGATCTTATGCAGATCGCAGATGAGAAGAAGCTTATGCCGCCGAAATCCACCTGGTTCGAGCCGAAGCTGCGCAGTGGAATCTTTGTACATAAGTTATAAGATGGAGGATTGTTTATTGCCAGGCGCATTACCTGGCATCATTTGCGACGATCGGAGAGCAGAAAATGGAAACAGAAGAATTTATCTCAGGTTTTTGCAGAACCTGTAATGGTGCACAGACAGTCTGCTGTGAGTATGAGGAAAAAGATGGCAGAAAAATACTTACTTTTATGGACTGTGCATATAAAAGATGTGTGAACCAGGGAGCCTGCGAAATTTACAAAGAGGCGCATGACCTTGAGAGTGAGTGAAGAAGAGGCATAAGGCCTTGAGCGTGAATAAAAAAGAGACAGTTGCAAACACGCTTTAAAATCCAAAATAGATAGAAGCCATATAACGTTTCCCTTTGTAGTTCCTGGAAATGCACGGGGAAAAGTATTATATGGCTTTTTTTGTTATTTATTTACATCGATATAACTGTAAAGGGTATACTTGGAAATTCCGAAATAATTTGCTACCTTATCACCTGATTTGGTAATAAGGAAAGCACCTGAGTCATTGAGAAACTGGATAGCAGTAACTTTATCTTCTTTGTTCATAAGGGCAACTGGTTTGCCTACAAGCTTCACGGATTCCTCAATAAGCCGGTCCAGAAGGTCATTGACACTGTGTGTGATCTGCTTCGGCTTCTCTTCTTTATTCTTCGGGGTGATCAGGTCATTAAGGGCACTGTTGATCAAAGTCAGCTTGGTGATGTCATAGTTGATTCCAAATACATAATGAAGGCTGTCATCCTCATCCTTTATATAGGAAGTGCTGCATTTTAAGATTTTGCCGTCGGCTGTTTTCATCAGGTAACCATTGTGATCGGCAGGAGCACAGTTGCTTCCCCGTCCCTTCTGGCGGATTCCGTCGAAAACGGCATCTGACGGGCCATCGCCTACACTTCGTCCGGTTACGTGGCCATTTACAATATAAACGATAGAATGCTCTGGTTCTTTTGTTTTCAGATCGTGGATTACCACTTCGCAGTCCGGTCCGAACTCAGCTGCGATATCCTGTGCAATCTGCTGTAAGATCGTTAATCTTCCCATGTATGTTCCCTCCTGTTTTGGAAGCTGGTTATTTATTATAATAACATGGCAGAAAAAAAATAGAAAGATGTTTTACAAAAAAATTATTGACTACTGAAAAAAATTAGGCTTTGATTGATTGAATACTGCAGTGATATATGTTATATTTACTTCAAATAGAGAAAAGAAAAATGTATATTTGTCTATTCTGCACAAACTATGTGAAAGGAGGACGTGTATGAAGTATCTTTTGAAAAATGGAACTGTCATATCCGGCACATCAGCAAAGAAGCTGGATGTATTAGTGGAAGGGGAAAAGATCGTAAAAACCGGGGAGAATCTGTCTGATCCGGAGGCGGTATTGATTGATGTCTGCGGAAAGCTTCTTTTTCCAGGATTTATTGATGGTCATACCCATTTCGACCTGGAAGTTGCCGGGACTGTGACTGCTGATGATTTTGAAACGGGAACCAGGGCAGCCATTCTTGGAGGAACTACATTGGTGATCGATTTTGCTTCCCAGGACAAAGGTGGCCATACGTTGAAGGAAGGCCTTGAAAAATGGCACAAAAAAGCAGATGGGAAATGTTCCTGTGATTATTCTTTCCATATGTCCATTGTGGAGTGGAACGAAGAAACCAGAATGGAAATCCAGGATATGATCGACGAGGGCATTACCAGTTTTAAACTGTATATGACGTATCCTGCCATGATCGTGAATGATGGAGATCTCTATAAGATATTGAAAGCTTTGAATGAAAAAGGCTGTTTTGCAGGGGTACATTGTGAAAATGCAGGGGTTATAGACGCCTTGATCCAGGAAGCCAAATCACAGGGAAGACTTGGCCCGGAAAATCATCCTCTGGTCCGGCCGGACACGATGGAGGCAGAAGCAGTACATCGTCTTCTGGTAATTGCAAAGGAAACGGGTGCTCCGGTTATGATCGTGCATCTTACCAACCGGAAAGCTTATGAGGAGATCATCCGCGCCCGTGCAGGTGGCCAGATTGTGTTTGCAGAAACCTGTCCCCAGTATCTGCTTCTTGAAGACAGTGTCTATTCCAGAGAAAATTTTGAAGGGGCAAAATATGTCTGTGCGCCTCCGATCCGTAAAAAAGAAGATCAGGACTGCCTGTGGAAGGCATTGGCAGATGGTGCGATCCAGACGGTAGCTACAGACCAGTGCAGCTTTACTCTTGCACAGAAAGCACTTGGTAAGGATGACTTTACCAGGATTCCAGGTGGATTGCCAGGTGTTCAGACAAGAGGGACACTTCTTTATACATATGGTGTGCGTACAGGCAGGATCACAGTGGAGAAAATGTGCCAGCTTTTATGCGAAAATCCAGCCAGACTATACGGCGTCTATCCAGAGAAAGGGGTAATCCGGGAAGGCAGCGATGCGGATATTGTTGTGTTTGATCCGGAAAAAGAAAGTGTGATCTCTGCAAAGACCCATGCGTATCATACTGATAACAATCCGTATGAAGGCTTCCGGCTTCATGGGGATATTGATAAGGTATTTCTCCGTGGGAGTCTTGCTGTGGATGATGGAAAGCTGATTCAGGAGAAGCTTGGAAAATATATAAAAAGAGGACTGAGACAGCCGCTTAATAATTAGTAAAAAAGCCAGAACGTGTTTGAAAAGAGGTATCTGCAAAATTTCCCACAAAGTGGGGGTGCAGATTGCGGGAAAGATTTTTCAAACATGTTCTGGCTTTCTTTCTATCAAATGTAATTATCTGTATTTCTGGAATTCTATATCGGTTTCATGCCGCTTGACATAACCATTTAGAAATAGTATCAATGCACCATCACAGGTGGCATTGCAGGCGGCGGCAAAGGCATCGTGAAGAGCGAATGCTGCAAACATAAGAGCGATGCCCGAGTCACCGAATTTCAGGATTCCGGTGAGGACTCCAAGAGATACCATCACAGTTCCCCATGGAAGCCCTGGGGTACCAAGGGAACAGGTGGCAAGCAGAAGACTGAAAATTACCATTGTTCCTGGTGCAGGCACAGAGCCATAAAGGATCCGGGAGATCATCATGGCAAAAAATACTTCAGCGAGCACAGAACCACAGTGATGAATCTGTGTAAAAAGAGGGATTACTTCCCCAGCAAGCTTCGGGGAAAGCATTTCGCATTTTGTAGCAGCCTCCTGGGAATATTTTTCTGTGGCTGTGGAAGATGGATTTTTCAGTGCTGTTTTACATGTGGGCATATAATTTTTCAGGATCTTCCAGGGCTTTTCCCCGGAATAGGAGCCTGCAATATGATACAGGATTACTACCCATAGGCAATAGGCCGGTATGACGATGATAAGAGCCAGAAGCAGCAGAGGCAGATACTTAATAAAATACCCCTGATAAGCCAGTGTGCACAGGGAAAGCCCGATATAGGCCGGCAGCAACGGCAGAAGAATCCGTGACATCAGGGAAAGTGTGATTCCCCGAAGTTCATTTATAAGCTCTTTGGTTCGTATGGCATTTGTCCAACAGGCACCAAATCCCAGAAGCACCGAGAGCATCAAAGCACTGAGGGCAGAAACAGGTGCCGGGATCGGAAGCTCAAACAAGGTGTCCGGTAAAAAACGGAAAGAAAGACTATCTGTAGATACGGGAAGCCTTGGGATGATCAGATAACCAAGGATGGCTGCAAATGCTGCAGCTCCAAGCATGGAAAGATAAGTAATGCGGATGACTGGGGCAGTAGCCGGTGTAGGGTCTTTTTTGGCGGAAATAATGGAAGAGGCCATAAGACCTATGATGATCACAGGTGCCAGAAATGTGATCAATTGGCTGAGTACATAACGGGCGGTGACTACCAGATTTAGTATTCCTGAAGTCAGCCCCATAGTACGTGTGGCATTAAAAAACAGGCCTGCAAGTAGGCCAGGTATACTGACTGCCAGAATCCGGAATGGAAAACTGGCCATAATTCTTTTTTTCTTCATTGTGAAAATTCCTCCGCATGTATTATAATATACAGAAAAGAAAGGTGCAATGAAAACTTGGCAGGTATCTGGGGGAACATTGTCCGATCCCTGCAGGCGATAATTATAAAAGAGGTGACAGGTAATGTATAATAAAATCTATGAAATTCTGGATAAAAAAGGAAGAGTCAGAACCGGAACTTTTCTGGATGGTCCATACATGGGAAAGAAATGTATTTTACCATCTGGTATGACAGTACAAGAGGAAAAAGATTGTGAAACAGCTAAAAGTAATTCACGTATGCAGCTGCTTACAGAGAACCCGGAAGAAAAATCAATATGGACTCCGTATTTAAATATACTGGAAGAGACCAGGGAAACAAAAGTGATAGAAGCAGAAGGACAACAGCTTTTTATAGAAGATTACCGCAAGAATCCACATCTTGTGATCTTTGGGGGAGGGCATGTATCCCAGCCAACAGCCCATCTTGGGAAAATGCTTGGCTTTCATGTGACGATCATGGATGACAGGGAAGAATTTGTAACGAGAGAACGTTTTCCAGAGGCAGACGAGCTGGTTTTTGGTGATTTTAAGGAACTGGACAAGTATATTCTGCCTTATGAGAATGCTTATTACGTGATACTCACCAGGGGGCATATTGGGGATGCGGACTGTCTTCGGAGGGTGCTAAACCGTCCTTATGAATATCTTGGAATGATCGGAAGTAAGAATAAAGTACGGATCACCAGGGAGAATCTTCTTAGTGAAGGGGTCAGCAGGGAAAAACTGGATGAAGTGCATGCACCTATTGGAATTCCCCTTGGAGGCCAGCTTCCAGAGGAAATTGCGGTGAGCATCATGGCAGAGATCATCAATGTGAAAAACATGCATTATTCTGCATACTGTGATGAAAAAGTAGAGGCCGCAGTAATGGAGGGACGTCATGGAGTGATGGTTACCATTGCGAAGAAGTCAGGTTCTTCCCCGCGAGGTGTGGGAAGCAAAATGTTCGTGGAAGCTTCCGGGCATATAACAGGAAGTATCGGTGGAGGTAAAGTGGAGTTTGAAGCAATCCGTCACTGTAAAGAAGTGGAAGAAAAAGATGTGAAGCATTACGCACTGACAACAGATGGAAAGGATAGTCTGGGAATGATCTGCGGAGGACAGGTGACAGTAGTATTTGAGAGAATCTAGAGCCTTTTTCAAACAGGCTCTAAGGCAGAAAGCATGGATAATGATTATCTGTAACAGGAGAAAACGATCGACAAAACGATCGGCTGCACTTAGGGCTTGCATATTTTGTAATAATACTGTATATTAATTGTAACGATTCGCAGAAAGAGTCTGTTTTTGTAATGTAATTATAATGTAATTAAGAGAAGATGAATCAATTCAAAGCAGCGATGCTTTGTAAAGGAGGAATACTATTATGAAAAGAGCAGGTTTGGCAGTTTTGCTTCTTGGTGCAGCACTTTGCATCCCGGGATGTGGATTTGAAGAAGGCGCAGGAGCAAGCGTTACAGTTATACAGGCAACCCCTACACCGATTCCCACTCCCACACCAGAGGTTACCCCGACTCCAGAGGCAACTCCTACACCTGAGGTTGTAGTGGTACAGACTGCAAGCGGTGTAAATGTAACCAAACAGGATGGTACATATGTTGCAAATGCAGATGTAAACCTTCGTGCAGATGCCAGTGCAGACGCAGCACTGATCGCAAGCGTAGCAAATGGCACTCAGCTCACCAGCACAGGTGTATGTGATAATGGCTGGGTTGAGATTTCCTATGAAGGACAGACTGCATATGTATCTGGCGATTATGTAAGTGCAGTGGCAGCAGATACAGCAGCTGACGGTGCAGCCGCAGATGGTGCTGCAGCAGACGGAAGTGTAGACCAGGCAGCATTTACAGATGGCAGCGCAGATGCTTCAGCAGAGGCAGTAGCAGGCTGATACAGTAATCTATGGTTACTGTAGAGATAACGCTCTTTACCTTGTAACGCATTGGATGTCTGGCTATGAGCCAAACGGTGATGCATATACTGGCCAGCGAGAATGAGAATGGAAAACGCTATGTAATGGATTTTGAATCTGTTATGTAGCGTTTTTTGTGCAAATAAAAAGAACCCTTTCCGAAAAATCAGAAAGGGTAATCAGAAAACGTTATTTAGGATAAACCAGTCTGTCTGGCTGGATATCATAGAGTACTTCATCCAGGAACTTTTTGGCAAGGTATTTGGCCATGCCAAGATTCATATCCAGGTAATTTCCACAATCTTTAGCAGAAGCGCCAGGTACTTCACCCTCGAAGTCCCGGATAAATTCAAAGGTCTCGATCATAAGTGGAACGATATCTTTGGATTCATAATCTCCATTCAGCAGCAGATAATTGCCTGTGCGGCATCCCATAGGACCCCAGTAGATCATTTTCGGACCGAATTCCTTATGGTTGCGCAGAAAAGTGGCTGCAAGATGCTCAATGGTGTGAAGCTCTGCGGTATTCATAACCGGTTCTTCGTTGGGGGAAGTCATGCGGATGTCAAAAGTAGTGATCATGCTGTTTCCAACCGGATCTTTACGGGAAACATAAACGCCCGGCTGAAGCTTGATATGGTCTATTGTAAAACTGGTGATTTTTTCCATGAAAAAGGCCTCGCTTTCTTAAATAAAAAATTAGATAATCATTTTTCTTGATTTTAACAGACATTCCAGAATGTGACAAGACACAAATGCCTGGAAAATCAGATTTATACTTGACAACGGAGCGTATTCATTTTATCATCTTTGTAAATATTGATGTCCCGTAGATAGCCGGACTATTTACGGGACATTATGCTGAGTATAAAGCTATAGGGAACAGGCTGTCTTTTGCTGAAGCATCAAATGGTGAACTATTGCAAAAGAGGGCTTTTTTTACGGAAAAATCCGCAGAAGAAAGGGATGGAGGAACTTAGGATGAAAAACTGGGAAAATGTAAGGCTGGTCAGGGAATTTTCTGAGCAGGGAGTAGACTGCTATAAGCTGGCAGGGGGCGATTATGTAAATGAATATTATGTGGTGTCAGAAGCGGAGACGAGGAAGCTGATGAACACCCCGGAGGTAGTTGGCTATGAGGTATATCACTGTCTGATCCCGGCTACTTCACAGATGCTTTATTATTTCAAAGAACAGAAGAAAGTGACAACTGCCAATATTTTATCCATCCTTCGCGGTGCCTTAAATTATCCGTTGGAGGAGAGCTGCTACAGAGAACATATCCGTGTGCATGATATCAGTTTTTTGTCCAGTGAGCGTGTATTTAAAGAAGATGAAATTGCAGGACTTGAGATCAAGTACAGCAAGCTGACCATGGTACCGGGAAGCACCCTGATGATCGGGGATATCATAGCATCTGGTGAGACGCTGATTCATTGTCTTCGTTATGTAACTGATTTTTACCGTGCACACAATGCACAGCTTCGGAATATTATTATCTTCACAATTGGTGGAACCAAGGGAATCGACATTCTGGAGAAGCTTACCGGCGAGATCCGGGAATACTGGCCGGATTTCGAGGGATTTATTACTGTATATTATGAGGGCATCTTCAGTACTTACCAGGATAAAGGTGTTTCCGGAATCAATCTTCCAGATGTGGATTTCTACTGGAAGGATGGAATTATCGCACCGGAATTCCGCAGAGAGACTCTTTCCATGCGCAATCCTCTGTTTGAGAAATGTATTATCTATGATGGCGGGGCAAGAAGATATGAGATCCATGAACATGTGGAAGAGGTGTTGGATTTCTGGAAAGGCATGTTAGAACGCTGTGACCAGATCAATATGAACGATTTAATCGAAGAAAAACTTGGTTACGATCTGCCAATCAGTTATGAAGACTGGCTTAGCTGCTGTCATTTCCAGGAAATCGAATCTCCTGAGACAAAGTGGCTTTATGAAATGGAGATGCGCTTTGCAGACTGTCTGAAAAATGTTACCCTGAAAGAGATCGCAGAACAGAGAATCGAAGAATTCACAACAGCTTTACGCAAATATATTCTGTAATACACGGATAACCTGATGCCGGGAGTAAAGGATGTTTTGCTCCTGAGATCATAACATGTTTATACAAAAAGGAGAAAGGAAACGTTACTGCTGCAATTCAGTAACCAGGTAAGAAAATGGCAAAAGAGAAAAAAGTAAAAGACGTTGACTTTGCGGGAAAAGCCGTACCGGCAGACAGCCGTAAGGGAATGGTTACCATGTTTATGATCATGCTGGGATTTACATTCTTTTCCGCAAGCATGTGGGTAGGACAGGAGCTTGCAGAGGGGCTTGATTTCTGGGGCTTTGTAAAATCCCTGCTTCTTGGTGGTGTGATTCTTGGCGCGTATACCGGAATGCTTGGATATGTAGGTGCCAAAACCGGCCTGTCACTGGATCTTCTTTCTAAGAGAGCCTTTGGGGAAAAGGGCTCTTACCTTCCCTCTGCGATGATCAGCTTTACACAGATCGGATGGTTCGGTGTTGGTCTGGCAATGTTCGCAATTCCTGTCTCAAAAGAGCTTCTGGGTGGAAGCAACGGGGCAATGTGGGGCCTTGTAATTCTGGCTGGCGTGTGCATGACTGCTTCCGCTTATTTCGGAATTGATTCTTTGACCATTGTCAGCTACATAGCAGTACCCCTTGTGGCAATTCTTGGTACGGTAGCGATGATCATGGCAGTAAACCAGGGAGATGGAACCATTATTGACCAGTTTGCGAAATCCAGCGGAAGTCTGACGATTATCGGTGGAGCAGGACTTGTGGTAGGTTCATTCGTGTCCGGTGGAACTGCAACCCCCAATTTTGCACGATTTGCAAAAAATGGAAAAGTAGGTGCTATTACAACAGTAGTTGCATTTTTTATTGGTAACTCATTGATGTTTTTCTTTGGTGCTGTGTCTTCTATTTTTGTAGGTGGAAATGATATTTTTGAGGTTATGATCCGCCTGAACCTGTTTTACCTGGCCGTACTGGTGCTTGGCCTTAACATCTGGACAACCAATGACAATGCCCTGTATACTGCAGGACTTGGACTTGCCAATATTTTCCATCAGAAAAAGAAGCCTATGGTATTGATTTCCGGTCTGATCGGAACTGTAGCTTCTGTATGGCTGTATTACAATTTCTGTGACTGGCTGAACATTCTGAACTGTACCCTTCCGCCAGTTGGTATTATTGTAGTCATTGATTATTTCATGAATAAGAAGGACTATGAAACAGAAGAACAGCAGTTTAAAACTGTAAACTGGTTTTCCGTTGCAGGTGTCATCCTTGGCGCAGTTGTTGCCAATGTGCTGAAATGGGGCGTCGCTTCTATCAATGGTATGGTCGTAGCAGCAGTGTGCTATGCAGTGGGGCAGATGGTTTTTAAGAAGACAAGATAAGAAAAAAGAAATTGAACAATCTGTGAAATCAATTGTATTTTACCGGAAGTTCGTTATAATGAAGAAAGATGGCGTCGGGAATTGCCTGGCGTCATTTTTGCGTAATAGACAAAATGTTTTATTGGAGGCATAATCATGAAGAGAAGAAAAATCCTGTCAATGCTTATGGTGGCAACCCTTTCTGTGGGAATGCTTGCAGGCTGTGGCACAGATGATGCAAAAGAAGAGACAGAAAATACTACGACTACAGATGAGAAGACAGAGGACAATAAAGAGACAACAACAGATAGCACGGAAGCTGCTGATGGAGAAGAAGGAACAGATGAGGAAATTTCTGGCTTCACAGATGGTTCTGATGAGGACAGTACAGGAAATCTGGCCGAGGATGCCAGTGCAGTGCTGGATACTTCACAGCCTCTGACAGGTCTTCATCATGCAGAGATCGAGGTAAAAGACTACGGTACCATCAAAGTAGAACTGGATGCAGACACAGCTCCCATCAGTGTGACCAATTTTGTAAAACTGGCGCAGGAGCACTTCTATGACGGGCTTACTTTCCACCGCATTATTGATGGATTTATGATCCAGGGCGGTGATCCGGAAGGAACCGGAAGAGGTGGTTCCGATGAGACGATCAAGGGCGAGTTCTCAGAGAATGGGGTAGAGAATAATATTTCCCATGAGAGAGGCGTTATTTCCATGGCGAGATCCTCCGACCCGGACAGTGCGAGCTCCCAGTTCTTTATCGTCCAGTCTGACAGCACGTATCTGGATGGTCAGTATGCAGCATTCGGACATGTCACAGAGGGAATGGACATTGTAGACCAGATCTGTAAGGATGCAAAGCCAACGGATAATAACGGTACTATTTCAGCAGATGAGCAGCCAGTGATGACAAGTGTTGTCATTACAGATTGATGAACTGGATTTCTCCAGCGTAGTATCTGCAGAATCTGGAAGCAAACAGAAATAATCCTTACTGCTTTACTACAAGCACAGGAATCGGCGGATTATTGGGTCGGTTATAGTAGTCTGTTTTGATCACCAGATAGCTTCTGGAATCCAGCTCCTTCAGCCAGGCAAGAATGGCATCACGCTCCTCGAATCCGGAATCTCCGCCGCTGTAAATGCACAGCATAAGGATGCCGCCCTTTTTTAAAAGAGAAAGAGAGGTCTCAAGGGCCAGAATGCTGGAATCCGGTCTGGTGGCTAAAGCGTGGTCGCCTCCAGGCAGATAACCGAAATTAAAAACAATGCAGCTTACACTCATGGGCTTCGCATAATTTCCCATATTTACGTGGGAATCCAGAAGAAGTTCGTAGTTGTGGGCTGCATTTTCCTTTTCCAGGCGTTCCTTTGTGTGGGTAAGGGCCAGCCTTTGGATATCAAAGGCAAGTACATGACCGGTTTTGCCACAGAGACGGGAGAGAAGCAGGGTATCGTTTCCATTTCCCATGGTAGCATCGATGCAAAGGTCACCTTCTTTTACATGCTGGGTAATCAAGTGGGCACACCACTGTGTGATCTGATAGTTCATGATAGTTCCTTTCTTAGAGTGTGTTTGAAAAATGTTTTCTGCAAAAAATAAGCAAAAATTAATTTTCATTATAACAAATGGCGGCAAAAAGAAAAGTAAAATCATGTACGAAAACTTAAACATATAAAAAATACATTGCATTCCTATAAGGATTTGCTTTATAATAAGCGTTACGGATAAACGGTACGAAATGACGTATCGCCTTTTACCCGAAAGCGTTTGAAGAGAGATGAGGGAAAATAATGTTAGAGGGAAAGAACATTCTTCTGGGAGTTACAGGAAGTATTGCAGCATATAAGATCGCATATCTTGCAAGTGCGCTGAAGAAGCAGCATGCAGATGTCCATGTGCTTATGACCAGAAATGCCACTAATTTTATCAATCCCATCACGTTTGAAACCCTTACCGGGAATAAATGCCTTGTTGATACCTTTGACCGGAATTTCCAGTTCCAGGTAGAGCATGTGTCTATTGCGAAGAAGGCGGATGTGGTGATGATCGCACCGGCCAGTGCAAATGTAATTGGTAAGCTGGCCCATGGAATTGCAGACGATATGCTGACCACTACCATTCTGGCATGCAAATGTAAGAAATTTATTTCCCCGGTCATGAATACCAATATGTTTGAAAATCCCATTGTCCAGGATAATTTAAAGACTCTGGAGCATTATGGGTATGAAGTGATCGATCCTGCTGTAGGATATCTTGCATGCGGCGATACCGGCGCTGGCAAAATGCCGGAGCCGGAGACTCTTTTATCTTATATTCAAAGAGAGTGCGCCTGTGAAAAAGATATGAAAGGACTGAAAGTACTGGTTACTGCAGGCCCTACCCAGGAAGCCATTGATCCTGTCCGTTATATCACCAATCATTCTTCTGGTAAAATGGGCTATGCCATTGCGAAAATGGCAATGCTGCGTGGGGCAGATGTCACACTGGTAAGTGGACGTACTGCGCTTACACCGCCGCCCTTTGTGAAGGTGGTTCCGATAGTGACTGCGAAAGAGATGTATGAGGCAGTTACTTCTGTCAGTCAGGAACAGGATATTATTATCAAGGCAGCTGCAGTGGCTGATTATCGTCCAGCCAGTGTCAGCGATGAAAAAATCAAGAAAAAAGATGACGATATGTCTATTGCCCTTGAGAGAACAGATGATATTCTGAAGTATCTCGGGGAGCATAAACCATCTGGCCAGTTTCTGTGTGGATTTTCCATGGAGACCCAGAATATGATCGGTAATTCCAGAGTCAAGCTTACAAAGAAAAATCTGGATATGGTAGCCGCCAATAATGTAAAAATGGCAGGCGCCGGATTCCAGGGGGACACAAATGTACTGACTCTGATTACACAGGACGAGGAAGTATCACTCCCGCTTATGAGCAAGGAGGACGCAGCCTGTAAGCTCCTGGATAAAATACTGCTGGAAAGAGCCTGCAAATAATCTCCTGGATGGGTGACCACTGGGCACTAAAGTGAACAGTACTGATTTTTGCGAAGCTCCAGGCAGTAGCACCGGTGTTAGGATTCGCAGATCCCATTTGGGGTTCTGGAGAATGATAACCCACTGATTTCAGAGTGGCGGGTAAATAAAAAGAACGATGCCCGCTGTTCCATACCGTATTGTATCCCGGAAGGGAACGATAACAAGGAGGACAATATGAACAAAAAATTTACAACATCCCAAATCACGTTACTCGGTCTTATGATCGCAATTCTGCTTCTTATGGCTTACACACCTCTTGGCTATCTGAATATCGGGCCTCTTGCCATTACCTTTAATATGATTCCGGTTGCCATCAGCGCCATCACAATGGGACCTGTAGGTGGAGCTGTTGCTGGAGCTGTGTTCGGACTTACCAGCTTTGGACAGTGCATCGGCATTGGCGGTACAAGCATTATGGGTGCGACTTTATTTGGAATCAATCCGCTTTTTGCATTTATACAGAGATTTATCCCAAGACTTGTTGACGGACTTCTTCTTGGATATATTTTCCAGGGTGTCCGCAAAAAATCTAAAAATATATATGTTTCCTGTGCTGTTACAGGATTTCTTTCTGCATTTTTAAATACATTATTCTTTATGGCCTTACTGGTAGGACTTTTTGGAAATACAGAATATGTGCAGGGACTGATGGGCGGAAAAAATGTACTTCTGTTCATCTGCACATTTGTAGGAATCAATGCAGTATGCGAAATGCTTTCTGCTACAGTCATCACAGGAGCAGTAGGAGCTGCCCTTTATAAAGCGAGACTTCTTCCTGGTACAGAGAAGAAATCAGAGAAAGTGGCGAAAGCGGCTGAAGTTTAAGAAAAACAGAAATAGAGAGACTGTCCCTGACCCGGTCACTGAATGTGACGGGAAACAGCCTGCGGAATGTGAAAAACTATGGAGGAAAATTATGATCTTAGCAATTGATATTGGAAATACAAATATTGTAGTAGGATGTATCGACCAGGAAAAAACATATTTCATCGAGCGGCTTTCTACTGTCCGTACAAAAACAGAACTGGAATACGCAGTTGACCTGAAAACAGTTGTGGACATTTACCATATTAAACGTACCGATATTGAAGGCTGTATCATTTCCTCTGTAGTTCCGCAGATAACAAATGCAGTGAAGCTTGCGGCAGAGAAGGTTTTGAAAAAAGTACCTATGGTTCTGGGACCTGGGGTAAAAACAGGATTGAATATCATGATGGATAACCCGGGACAGTTAGGAGCTGACCTGGTGGCAAATGCAGTAGCCGGAATCCATGAATATCCACTGCCTCTGGCAATTATCGATATGGGAACTGCAAGCACGGTAAGTGTGGTAGATGATAAGAAACATTATGTGGGCGGTATGATTTTTCCTGGAATGGGAGTGTCCCTGGATGCCCTCACAGCCCACGCTTCCCAGCTTAGCGGCATCAGTATCGAGGCACCGAAGCGGATCATTGGGAAAAATACCATTGAGTGTATGAAAAGTGGCATGATCTATAGTAATGCTGCAGCACTTGATGGAATCATTGACCGGATCGAGGAGGAGCTTGGACAGAAGATTACAGTAGTTGCCACCGGAGGTCTTGCACGTAAGATCGTGCCTCATTGCAAAAGAGAGATTCTCCTGGACGAGGATCTTTTGTTAAAGGGTCTTCTGATCATTTATGAGAAAAACAGATAAAAGCAAATAAAAAGCAATTCAAATGATCATTTTATTGATACATTGAGTTGCTTTTTTGTTTGGGATGAATCCTCTTGGGAATTAAAAAGTGAGGCTGCGGGGTGTCTCGCTCAGTGTTTCGTTTACAGTTCCTCAGATACAGGCTGCGGATGAAATGCCATGGCGAAATCCCGGGGTACCGGAGCCGTGATACACATAGCTTTTTCTGTGACTGGATGGGTGAATTCCAGCTGAAAAGAATGGAGCGGCTGTCTTTTTATGATCCTATAGTCTGGGTTATAGAGAAAATCACCGGGAAGGGGATGCCCAATGTATTTCATATGTACCCGGATCTGGTGGGTACGGCCGGTTTCCAGGTGAAGCTCGATGAGGGAGTAGGAATGACAGACTGCTAACCGTTCATAATGGGTAACGGCATATTCCCCATTTACGGGGTCTACCTGTCTTTCAATCGTAGAATCCTTTACCCGTCCGATAGGTGCGTCAATGGTTCCACATTCTGGCGTAATTCCCTGAACGATTGCCAGATAAGTCCTGCGAATCTTCCGCTGTTTCATCTGGGCAGAAAGTACCGCGGCACTGTAGGGATTTTTGGCCAGGATAAGGGCACCGGTAGTATCCCGGTCAAGGCGGTTGATGCAGCGATAGACAAAAGCTTGTCCTTTTTCTTTAAAATACCAGGCAGTCCCATTGGCTAATGTATTATCGTAATTGCCAATGGAAGGATGAACTGGCATGTCTGCTGGTTTGTTTATCACCAGAATATCCTCATCTTCATAGAGAATAGAAAGATCCATTTTTACAGGAAGGATATTTTCGCTGGTGTCTGTTTCCGGAATATGGATGCGAAGGAAGTCGCCGCTGTGAAGAATGGATTTTCCGAAGCCTCGCTCCCCATTTAGGGAAATGGCACTTTTATCCGGTTTCATGGAAGAAAGGATTCCACGGGAAAATCCTTTGCTCCGGAGAAAATCGAGAAGCTGCATTCCTTCCTGCTCTGTTGGTATGGTGTATGTGAGAATTCTGTCCAAGATGTTCCTCCTGTTGGAAATAGTAGGGTCTGATGTTTATAATAAAATACTGTAATTTTTTTATCCAGGGTGTATAATAGCACAGATGATATCCACATGGAAGCATTTGTTGCTTGGAAGGTCATAAGCAGTGACAAGTATGTTGCCATGTGGGAATTTATACATTTAGAGAAAGAGGAAACATATGGAGCAACAGCAACACCTTTTTACTAACAAAATGCTCCGGGCACTTCTTGTCCCGATTATCATGGAGCAGTTATTAAATGCACTGATGGGTACTGTGGATACCATGATGGTCAGCAATGTAGGTTCCGCAGCGATTTCCGCAGTCTCTCTGGTGGATTCGATCAATGTATTGATCATTCAGGCTTTTTCGGCACTGGCGGCAGGAGGGACCATTATCTGTACCCAGTACCTGGGACAGAAGAACCATGAAATGGCTAATAAATCTGCCAGACAGGCACTTTTTATCATAACTGCAATTTCTGTCTGCATTGTAGCAGTAGGACTTCTGTTTCGCGCGCCCCTTCTTGGTTTTATTTTCGGAAAAGTTGACGCAGATGTTATGGATAATTCCATGGTATATTTCTTTTATACCGTATTGTCTTATCCGTTCATTGCACTTTATGATGCCGGTGCCTCTATTTTTCGTGCCCAGGAAAATACCAGGGGGCCTATGGTTATTTCCATTATTTCCAATGTGATGAATATTGTAGGAAACGGAATCCTGATCTGGGTATTTCATATGGGAGTTGCGGGAGCAGCGATTTCCACACTGGTTTCCAGGAGCTTCTGTGCGGTGGTTGTACTGTATCAGCTTCGTAAGGACAGACAGCCGATCGTTGTGCGGGATTATCTGAAAATCCGGCCAGATGGAAAAATGATCGGAAGGATCCTGGCTCTTGGGATTCCTTCCGGTATAGAAAATAGTATGTTCCAGCTTGGAAAGCTGGCAATCCAGTCTACTGTTTCCACATTGGGCACCACTGCGATCGCTGCTCAGGCCATGACTAATATGCTGGAAATGTTAAACGGAACTGCAGTGATCGGCGTAGGAATCGGACTTATGACTGTAGTAGGACAGAGCCTTGGCGCAGGAAGGCGAGACGAAGCGGTTTATTACATGAAGAAGCTGATGATTTTCGCAGAAGTCTTTTTGATCGCATGCTGCGCTATTGTGTATGCGTTTACGAAACCAATTACAGTGATTGGGGGAATGGAGCCGGAAAGTGCCAGAAAGTGCCTGGACATGATGTTCTGGATTACCATTGTGAAGCCAATCGTCTGGATGCCGGCATTTATTCCGGCTTACGGCATGAGGGCTGCCGGGGATGTGAAATTTTCCATGGTCACTTCCTGCACCACCATGTGGGTATTCCGTTTCTGTCTGTGTGTTTATCTGATCCGGGTAGCCGGAATGGGACCTATGGCTGTGTGGATCGGTATGTTTACGGACTGGACGGTGCGGGCGGTTATATTTTCCCTTCGGTTTAAGAGTGGGAAATGGATGGAGCATAAAGTTGTATAATAATTGACTTTTACACCGCAAAATTATATAATGTAACGGATTAAAACAGGGAAAAAGTACATTCAGGAAGCAGGTGGAAGTCCTGCACAAGTCCGTTACTGTACAGTCAGATACTGGGTGCTTTTTCAGGAACAGAATTTCCTGCGGCAACCGGGATAAGACTGATGAGAGAGGAGCTTTGTTGTCATGACAGGGCTCCTTTTTGTTAGCAGTGTAAATTTCTGTTGCTGTTTATAGAAGATATTTAACAGCGTGATAGTCTGCTTGGAAAAGGCTTTCGTATTCAGCATTTTAATTAAATTCTGGGAGGCAAGGGGATATGGAACATAAAACCGGATTAGAAGATTATTATGTGATCCGTGGACAGAAGAAAATGCGTTTCGGCTACACTACAGGTTCCTGCGCCGCAGCAGCCTGCAAGGGAGCCTGCCTTATGCTTCTGGGAAAAGAAAAGTTAACCTCTGTCCCCCTGATGACGCCAAAAGGAATTCTTCTTGACCTGGAATTACATGATATACAAGTTAGCGATGAGCAGGTTGCCTGCGCTGTGAAAAAAGACGCGGGAGACGATCCGGATACGACAAATGGAATTCTGGTATATGCCACAGTGTCGAAGACTGCCACTCCTGGAATTACGATAGATGGTGGAATCGGTGTGGGCCGGGTTACAAGACCGGGACTTTCCCAGAAAGTAGGAGAGGCGGCAATTAATCCTGTGCCCCGTGCCATGATCCTTCGGGAAGCAGAAGAAGCAGCTGTTTCCCATGACTATGAGGGAGGACTGAAGATTGTGATTTCAGTGCCGGAAGGGGTAGAAATCGGGAAGAAGACCTTCAATCCAAGGCTGGGAATTACAGGAGGAATCTCCATTCTGGGAACTTCCGGAATTGTGGAGCCTATGAGTGAAAAAGCCCTTGTAGAGAGCATCCATGTGGAAATGAAGCAGCATTTTACCCAGGGAGAAAAGTATCTTCTTGTGACACCTGGAAACTATGGGGCGGATTATCTGCGCGAGCATATGACCTTGCCTTTTGAACGGAATATCAAGTGCAGTAATTATGTGGGCGAGACGATCGACATGGCTGTAGATATGGGCGTGAAAGGAATACTTTTTGTAGCTCATATTGGCAAATTTGTAAAAGTAGCAGCAGGGATTATGAATACCCATTCCCACAGCGCAGATGCCCGGATGGAGGTGCTTGCGGCGAATGCTCTCCGGGTAGGAGCAGACGGAGATACGGCCCGGGATGTCCTGAATTGCAACACCACAGATGAGGCTCTTGATATTTTGCGTGAAAAAGGATTATTAGAATCTGCAATGAAAGAAATTATGGAGAAAATCCAGTTTTATCTGGATCACCGGTCTTATGAACAGATTAAGCTTGGTGCGGTAGTTTTTAATAATGTATATGGTTATCTGGGAAAAACCAGAGATGCAGATGAACTGATTCAGGAAATCCAGAAGCAAGATGGAGAGTTAAAGTAAAAACCCGTTGTTGTGTACAGCAAATATTTCATGGGAAATGATCTACATGAAAATAAGCGTTTGATTTATATGACAGATAAAACAGAATGGAAATGCAAACAAACAGATATGGCATTCCGGAAAGAGAGCGTTATGACAGGAAAATTATATGGTGTGGGAGTCGGTCCGGGAGATCCGGAGCTGGTTACCTTAAAAGCTTTAAGACTTACAAAAGAGGCAGATATACTGGCTTTTCCAGGGGAGAATCCCAAAGAATCTGTTGCATACAAGATTATGAAGGGCGCATATCCGGAAATTGACAGCAAGCAGATGATTTCCCTGCCAATGCCCATGATCAAAGAGAAGGAAGCCCTGAAGCGTGTTCACGACGAAGGTGCCAGAATCATTGCAGAATGGCTGGAGAAGGGAAAAAACGTAGTGTTTCTCACTTTGGGAGATCCTACGGTATATTCTACCTACATTTATGTGCACAAAAGAGTAGAACAGCTTGGGTATGCCACGGAAATTGTCAGCGGTATCACATCTTTTTGCGCAGTCAGTGCCAGATTAAATGAAGGTCTGGTAGAAAAATCCCAGCAGCTTCATGTGATTCCGGCATCCTACCAGGTGGAAGAAGCCCTGAAGCTTCCTGGAACGAAAGTTTTGATGAAGGCTGGTAAAAAAATGCAGGAAGTAAAAGCGCAGATTAAAGCTTCCGGGAATAAGGCTGTAATGATTGAAAACTGTGGAATGCCAGATGAGAAAATATACAGAAGCGTGGAAGAGATTCCAGAGAACGCAGGCTACTATTCCTTAATCATTGTGAAGGATGAGAAATGATAAGTAGCATTTTTAGCTGAGGACAAATCCATGACAGCAAAGTGGAAGTAGAAAATATGTTGATTTTAATATAATGATGTAGTTTTTTATAGAAAAGGAGAGAAAGTTATGATTCATTTTGTAGGAGCAGGTTCCGGAGCACCGGATCTGATCACAGTAAGAGGTAAAAAATACCTGGAAGAAGCGGATGTGGTAATTTATGCAGGTTCCCTGGTAAATCCGAAACTTCTGGAGTATACCAAGGACATTTGTACCATCTACAACAGTGCCAAAATGACACTGGAAGAAGTCCTTTCCGTTATGGAAAAAGCAGAGGCAGCAGGTAAGACAACCGTTCGGCTCCACACAGGTGATCCATGTATTTACGGCGCAATCCGGGAACAGATGGATGTGTTGGACGAGAAGGGAATTGCTTATGATTACTGTCCAGGTGTCAGTGCATTTTGTGGTGCCGCCAGTGCATTAAATCTGGAGTACACGCTTCCGGATATTTCCCAGAGCGTGATCATCACCCGTATGGAAGGCAGAACCCCGGTTCCGCCAAAGGAAAGCATTCAGTCCTTTGCAGCCCATCAGGCAACTATGGTTGTTTTTCTTAGCACGGGAATGTTGGAAGAGCTGAGCAGAAGACTGATTGAGGGTGGTTACACCGCAGATACTCCGGCAGCCATTGTTTACAAGGCCACCTGGGAAGATGAGAAAAAATTTGTGTGCACAGTGGGAACCCTGGCACAGACTGCGAAAGAGAACAATATTACAAAAACTGCGCTTATGATCATCGGAGACTGTGTAAATGCAGCTCATTATGATCGTTCCAAATTGTACGATCCTGGATTTACCACAGAATTCCGTGAGGCAACAAAATAAGTGTAAGATTAATAAATCTGTTAAAAAGACACATTATCCAAACCAGAAGATGTGACGCAGATGAAAGGGAAACGGATGAAGATTTCCATGATATGCTACACCCTCACAGGGCAGCAGACTGGGGAAAAATTAAAAAAGGAACTGGAAAAAGAGGGGCATTTGGTTTCTCTTTTTACCAAAAGTAAATACATACAGGATTCTATAAAGGAAAGCTGCAGAGACTGGACAAAAGAGCAGTTTGAAAGTGCTGATAGCATTATTTTTATTGGGGCCACCGGAATTGCAGTACGCAGCATAGCTCCTTTTGTACAGAGTAAAAAGAAAGACCCGGCAGTGCTGGTGGTCGATGAATGTGGAAAGTTTGTGATTTCCCTGCTGTCAGGACATCTTGGAGGGGCAAATGAGCTTGCACATATGGCGGCAGATATTCTTAAGGCAATTCCTGTGGTGACAACTGCTACGGATCTTGAGGGTAAATTTGCAGTGGATGTATTTGCGAAGAAAAATAACTGTCATATCTTTCGGATGAAAGAGGCAAAAGAAGTCTCTGCCGCACTTCTGGCAGGTGAAAAAGTGGGGTTCTACAGTGAATTTCCGTGGGATGGGAAATTGCCAGACGGACTGATTGGTTGCAAGGCTGGTACAGCGTTTTCAGAAGTGCAGGTTGAAAGCGCGGCTGATAAATTGTTTCCGGAAATGCAGATGAAAACTGTGGACGGTTCCTCTCTTCCCAAAGTGGGAATTGCAGTGACCATACATAAAAACTGCATTCCATTTCTTTCAACCACTCATGTAGTTCCGCCAGCTGTTGTTTTGGGAATGGGCTGCCGGAAAAACAAAGAACCGGAAGCTGTGGAAAGTGCAGCATATAAATGTCTGGAGAAAAATGAAATTTATCCGGAAGCGGTTGCTGCATTGGCAAGTATTGACGTAAAAAAAGAAGAACCCGGGCTTCTTGGGCTGGCAGAGAAATTAGGAGTGCCATTTGAGACATATTCCAGTGAACAGCTTCTGGCAGTACAGGGTGATTTTACTCCATCTTCTTTTGTAAGCCAGACAGTGGGCGTGGATAATGTATGCGAAAGAAGTGCAGTGAAAGCTGCAAAAGATCTGTTTCCATGCAGGAAAGAAAACAGATCTGCCCAAGATACAAAGAATATTTCCAATGAAACAAATAATTATAAAACAGATAAACAAGCAGATGTTACGATCATACAGAGAAAACATGGTGCAGAGGGCGTGACAACGGCCCTTGCTCTTGGAGATTGGAGGTTTCGTTTTGAATAAAGAAAAGAAAATTTATGTAGTCGGAATTGGTCCTGGTTCTTATGATGGAATGACAGGAGCCGCCGCATCAGCTCTTGAAAGAAGTGACGTAATCGTAGGATATACCGTTTATATTGATCTGGTAAAAGATCATTTTCCAGGAAAATCTTTTCTCACCACACCAATGAGAAAAGAAGTAGACCGTTGTGTGATGGCTTTTGATGAAGCGATGAAAGGACAGACGGTTTCCATGATCTGCAGTGGCGATGCTGGTGTATATGGAATGGCTGGGCTTATGTATGAAGTTGGGGCAAATTACCCGGATGTGGATCTGGAAATCGTACCTGGGGTTACAGCTGCTACTGGCGGCGCTGCAGTTCTTGGCGCACCTTTAATCCACGATTTCTGTCTGATCAGTCTCAGTGATCTGCTTACACCATGGGAAAAAATCGAGAAACGTCTCCTTCTGGCTTCTGAGGCAGATTTTGTCATCTGTCTTTATAATCCGTCCAGCCATAAAAGACACGATTATCTGAAAAAAGCCTGTGAGCTTATGCTTCAGTACAAGTCTCCGGAAACTGTGTGTGGCACCGTGCAGAACATTAACCGTGAAGGGGAAACAGCCCGGGTTATGACATTAGGAGAACTGAAGGATACACAGGTTGATATGTTTACCACGGTATTTATTGGAAACTCACAGACCCGGAACATGAATGGAAAAATGGTAACGCCTAGAGGATATAAAAATGTCTGATGTGGTTGTGTTTGCAGGTACAACAGAAGGCTGTGAGATAAGCAGCTTTCTGGCAAAACATAAAGTAAGTGTGATTGCCTGTGTTGCCACGGATTATGGCAGTAAATCCTTAAAAGAGGACGAATACCTGAAAATCCATGCAGGCCGTCTGAATAGTGAGGAAATGGAAGCTTTGCTGAAAAAGCATAGCCCCCGGCTGGTGCTTGACGCTACTCATCCCTATGCAGCGGAAGTGACGGAGAATATCCGGTCAGCCTGCAAAAATACAGGCTTTTCCTATGAGAGAGTACTTCGCGAAAAAGGCGTTCATCAGAATCAGGCTGTGTATGTGGAAGATACAGAGGCAGCAGTGAAATTTCTGGAGGGTACCAAAGGGAATATCCTGCTTACCACAGGCAGTAAGGAGTTGGGAAAATTTACCGCTTTGCCGGATGCTGGCGAGCGTATTTATGCAAGAGTGCTGTCTTTGCCATCTGTAATGGAAACCTGTAAGGGTTATGGATTTGAGGGTAAGCATCTGATCGGTATGCAGGGGCCTTTTTCCATGGAGTTAAATGCCGCCATGCTTCGTCAGTATGACTGCAGATATCTTGTGACAAAAGATACAGGAAAAGCAGGTGGCTTCCAGGAGAAGATAGATGCTGCACTTATGAATGATGTGATTCCTGTTATAATCGGAAGACCTTTGCAGGAAGAGGGGCTTTCTGTAGCAGAATGTAAGCATATGCTGACAGAACGTTTTGGAATTGCCATGAAGTCACATGTTACACTTCTTGGGATTGGAATGGGAAGTGAGGAAACTCTTACCATTCAAGGCAAAAAGGCAGTTCAGAAAGCTGACCTGATCATTGGAGCCAAACGTATGGCGGATTCTATCCGGGAACCCGGGCAGCCAGTGGTATATGAATATCGTAGTGACATGATTGGAAACTATATTAAGGACCATCCGGAATATGAGAATATTGTTATAGCACTGTCTGGAGATGTAGGATTTTACAGTGGAGCGAAGAAGCTGCTGGATGTATTGAGAAAAGGGAATCAGGAAGAACACTTTGCAGAGGTTGAGATCATTTGTGGAATTTCCTCAGTAGTGTACTTTATGTCTCGTATAGGTCTGTCCTGGGATGATGCAAAAATCACCAGCGCCCACGGCAAAAACTGTAATCTGATTTCCATGATCAGACAGAACCAGAAAGTGTTTTCCATCCTTGGAACCAGAAGCGCAGTGGCAGAGCTGGCGCAGAAGCTGGTGAATTATGGGATGGGAGAGGTGGTTCTTCATGTGGGAGAAAACCTTTCTTATCCAGAGGAAAAGATTTTCCAGGCGAAAGCAAGAGAACTGACTTTTTATGAAGGACAGGCGTTAAGCGTTGTGTGTGCATATAATGAAGATGCCAGATGCGCTTTTTCCACCCATGGAGTTCCAGATGAGGAATTTATCCGGGGAAAAGCACCTATGACAAAGGAAGAGGTGCGTTGTGTATCCCTTTCTAAGCTAAGGCTTCATGAGGATTCTATCTGCTATGATGTAGGAGCTGGAACTGGTTCTGTTTCCGTGGAGATGGCCCTTCGTGCAGATCAGGGGAAAGTGTTTGCTGTTGAGAAAAAGGATGATGCTGTGGCGCTTCTGTATGAAAATAAACAGAAGTTTGCGGTAGATAATCTGGAAATTATAAAAGGAGAAGCGCCGGAGGCGCTTAAAGAACTGCCAGTTCCTACACATGCGTTTATCGGTGGTTCTTCCGGAAACCTGAAAGAAATCATTGCTTTACTTCTGGAAAAGAACCAGAATGTGAGAATTGTGATCAACTGCATTACTTTGGAGACTATCAGTGAGGCACTGGATGTATTAAAAGAGTATGATTTCGCAGAGCGTGAAGTGGTGCAGCTTGCAGCTTCCAGATCGAAAGAGATTGGCAGATATCATCTGATGATGGGAGAGAATCCCATTTACATTATTACTTGTCAGAATCCCCAAAATAAGTTATGAGTCATGAAAGACAGTCTCAAAACTGATTTTTTATCTGCGGCGTTGTCGTTAATATAACAGAAAATTAATTTTCGCTGTGTCAGGAGTGCATAGGGCGGTAAGGAGGAATTGCATGGAAAAAAGAATACCTAGGATTTTGCTTGCGGCAGGAGCCAGCGGAAGCGGAAAAACCCTTCTTACCTGTGGCCTTTTGCAGGTGCTGGTGAACAGAGGTTTAAGGACCGTGTCCTTTAAGTGTGGACCGGATTATATCGATCCCATGTTTCATACTCAGGTCATTGGTACGAAATCCCGCAATCTGGATACCTTTTTTACAGAAGAAGAGATTACGAAATATCTTCTTGCAAAAAACAGCGCAGACTGCGAGATCGCTGTGATGGAAGGGGTTATGGGATTTTATGATGGTGTGGCAGGAACTACAACAAAGGCCAGTGCTTACGATCTGGCGAGAGTGACGGATACACCTGTCGTTCTGATTGTGAACAGCAAGGGGATGAGTGTTTCTCTTGCGGCTTACATAAAGGGATTTATGGAATACAAAAAGGACAGCCATATCAAAGGTGTGATCTTTAATCAGATGTCCCCTATGCTGTATCCCAGAATGAAGAAGCTTGTGGAAGAGGAGCTTGGCATTAAAGTGCTTGGCTATGTGCCCAAAGTGGAGGACTGCGTGATCGAGAGCAGACATTTAGGGCTGGTTCTTCCCGAGGAAATCCCGGAATTGAAGGGGCGTCTGCTAAAGCTGGCTGAGATTCTGGAAGACAGTCTGGATGTTGATGCAATTTTGCACATGGCGAAAGAGGCTCCGGCTGTGGAGTATCCTTCTCTGGAGAAATTCAGCCCGGCATTTACGTGGAAGAGTTCGCGAGGGGTTCGAATCGGCCTTGCCAGGGATGAAGCATTTTGTTTCTTTTACGAGGATAATCTGGATCTTCTCCGTGCTATGGGAGCCGAACTGGTTCCGTTTTCGCCTATCCACGACAAGCATTTACCTGAAAATCTGGACGGCATTCTTCTCTATGGAGGATATCCGGAATTAAACGGAAAAGCGCTGGAAGAGAATGTTTCCATGCGGCAGGAAATTGCCGGGGCAATAAAAATCGGAATGCCTTGTCTGGCAGAGTGCGGCGGTTTCATGTATCTCCATGAAAAAATGGAGGGAATGGACGGAAACTTCTATGAGATGGCAGGCGTTATCCCGGGAAAGGTGTGGCGTACCCCAAGACTTACCAGGTTTGGATATATCACATTGGAACAGAACTTATCAGCATTGAGAGGGGAGGACAATGTAAAGAATAAAATCCAGGTTCTGGGACAGGCGGATTTAGGTCTAAGTCCAGCCCATGAATTCCATTATTTTGATTCAGAAAACTGTGGAACGACCTTCCATGCTTCAAAGCCCCAAAGCAGTCGTGGCTGGGACTGTATACATGGAACAGACCGCCTGCTGGCTGGTTTCCCTCATCTTTACTATTATGCCAATCCGCGAATCCCTCAGGCATTTCTGAAAAAATGTCTGGAATACAAAGAATCTGCAAAAGGCTACAACAATAAGTCATGAGAATAATTTTTGAATAAAATAATAATCTTTTGGTATTTCAAAATGGAATACTCCAAAGAAGATATAGCGCCTGGAAAACAGGTGCGCATAAGGAGTTATTAAAATGATACGATTACTAACCCTCCCTGCAGGTTTTATCCTAGACCTGATCATGGGAGACCCAAGATGGCTATATCACCCGGTATGTCTTATTGGAAAACTGATCAGCATACTGGAAAAAGGAATCCGCAAAATTTTCCCCAAAACAGAGAAAGGGGAATTGGCAGGAGGCATTCTGGAAGTAATTCTTGTCTGTCTGATCACTTTTTTTGTTCCTTATGGTGTGATCCATCTGCTTTATAAATGGAATTTCTGGCTTGGATTTGCACTGGAAACGTTCTGGTGCGGACAGCTTCTGGCAACGAAATCCCTGAAAACTGAGAGTATGAAGGTATATGACCGCCTGAAAAACGGAACGATCGAGGAAGCCCGTTATGCAGTTTCCATGATCGTAGGACGTGATACCCAGGCACTTTCAGAAGTGGGAGTAACGAAAGCTGCAGTGGAAACCGTTGCGGAAAATTCTTCCGATGGGATTATTGCGCCCATGCTTTATATGGCAATCGGTGGAATCCCTCTGATGTTTTTGTACAAGGGAATCAATACCATGGATTCCATGCTTGGATATAAAAACGACAAATACCTGTATTTTGGAAGATGTGCCGCAAAGCTTGATGATGTGGCAAACTTTATCCCAGCCAGAATTTCCGGCTGGCTGATGGCTTTGTCCACGGTGTTTGTAGGTATGGACACCAAAAATGCAGTGAAAATATACAGAAGAGACCGCCGCAATCATGCAAGCCCTAATTCAGCGCAGACAGAAGCGGCTATGGCAGGTGCACTGGACGTACAACTGGCAGGAAACGCCTATTACTTCGGAAAACTCTATGAAAAACCAACCATCGGAGATCCGATCCGTCCGGTTGAGATTGAGGATATAGAAAGAGCGAATAAGCTGCTTTATGCGACCTGTATTGTGGGTGCAGTTCTCTTTTGCGGATTTAGTGCACTTTTGAAGATTTTGTTCTGAAATGGAGATAACAATGGAAAAACATATACATGGCGGTGATGTTTATCATCACCAGGGGTGTATCGACTTCTCTGCAAACTGTAATCCTCTTGGCACCCCTGAGGGAATCAAAAAGGCGATCATCAAAAGTCTGGAGCATATAAACGATTATCCCCAGGTTGGCTGTACTCCCTTAAAAGAAGCCATTGCAGAATATGAGAATACGAAACCGGAGCAGGTGATCTGCGGAAATGGTGCGGCAGAGGTGATCTTTTCTCTTTGCCGGGCTGTGAAGCCAGGTAAAGCCCTGGTTCCGGCGCCAACTTTTGCGGAGTATCAGCAGGCATTATATAGTGTAGACTGTCAGGTGGATTTTTATTCTCTGGATGAAAAAAAACAATTTGTATTAGACGAGGATTTTATCCAGAGTCTGACTGCGGAGCTTGATATTATTTTCCTGTGTAATCCCAATAATCCTACCGGGCTTCTGGTGGAGAAGCCATTGCTGAAAAAAATCCTGAGACGATGCCAGGAACTTGGTATTATTATGGCAGTGGATGAGTGTTTCCTGGATTTCGTTCCGTCACCCGAGAAATATACCTTAAAGGAATATCTGGAAAGCTATGACAATCTGTTCCTTTTGAAAGCGTTTACAAAGCGGTATGCCATGGCAGGTGTGCGGCTTGGCTATGGCCTTTGCGGAAACCAAAAGCTCTTGGAAAAAATGGAAAGTGTGTGTCAGCCCTGGAATGTTTCTTCTATGGCACAGGCGGCTGGTCTGGCAGCTTTACAGGAAACCGAATATGTAGAAAAGGGAAGACAGATGACCTTTCGGGAACTGGATTATCTGAAGAAGGAATTGACCGCACTTGGGTATCCGGTTTATCCGTCACAGGCAAATTATGTTTTCTTTACAGGTCCGGTGGATTTGTATGAAAAATTGGAGCAGAAGAAGATTTTGATCCGTGATTGCAGCAATTATACAGGGCTTTCTAAGGGATATTACAGAGTGGCAGTAAAAAATCATGAAGAGAACAGGCAACTGATTAAAGCACTGAAAGAACTTTCGTGATAGCAGTTCACCGTATTATTATAGAGGAGGAACACATTTTGGCAAAAGCGATTATGGTGCAGGGGACAATGTCCAATGCCGGAAAAAGCCTTCTGGCAGCTGGCCTTTGCAGAATTTTCAAGCAGGATGGATACCGGGTGGCACCCTTTAAATCCCAGAATATGGCGTTGAATTCCTTTATTACAAAAGAAGGGCTTGAAATGGGACGTGCCCAGGTGATGCAGGCAGAAGCAGCCGGAATTGCTCCTTCTGTCCTTATGAATCCTATTTTGTTAAAGCCTACAAATGATGTAGGCTCCCAAGTGATTGTAAATGGAGAGGTCCTGGGAAATATGAGCGCCAGGGATTATTTTAAATATAAGAAAAAACTGGTGCCGGATATTATGAAGGCTTACAATACACTTGCCGCCGAAAATGATATTATTGTTATAGAAGGAGCCGGAAGTCCGGCTGAAATTAATTTAAAAAGTGACGATATCGTAAATATGGGTATGGCAAAAATGGCAAAGGCTCCGGTGCTTCTGGTTGGGGATATCGACCGTGGAGGTGTTTTTGCCCAGCTGATCGGAACGGTCATGCTTCTGGAAGAAGATGAAAAGGAGATGGTAAAAGGTCTGATCATCAATAAATTCCGTGGAGATAAAACCATTCTGGATCCTGGTGTGGAAATGCTGGAGGAGAGAAGCGGCATTCCGGTTGTGGGGGTAGCTCCGTATCTGAATATCCAGGTAGAGGATGAGGACAGCCTGACTGAGCGTTTTGAAACCAAACGTACCGTGGATCTTATTGATATTGCAGTGATCCGTGTGCCGAGAATTTCCAATTTTACGGATTTTAATCCGTTGGAAAGCATTCAGGGTGTTTCTCTTCGCTATGTGAAAAATCCATCGGAGCTTGGCAATCCGGATATGATCATTTTGCCGGGAACAAAAAATACCATGGAAGACCTTCTGTGGATGCGGGAAAATGGTCTGGAGGCACTGATCTTAAAAGAAGCGGCAAAGGGTAAGCTGATTTTTGGAATCTGCGGTGGTTATCAGATGATGGGGGAAAGCTTAAGCGATCCTCATGGAGTGGAAGCTGGTGGAACCATTAAAGGCATGGGGCTTCTGCCCATGGATACGGTTTTTGCCAGGAAAAAAACAAGAACCAGAGTGGAAGGTTCTTTTGGTCCGCTTACAGGCGCTTTTGCAAAGCTAGGTGGTACAGCCCTGGAAGGCTATGAGATCCACATGGGTGAGACGGTCCTGAAAGGAGAAGCAAAGCCATCTACTGAAATTCAGGATAGCGTAACCGGTGAACGTAAGTCAGATGGAGCGTACCTGGATAATGTGTGCGGAACCTATGTACATGGTGTTTTTGATAAAGAGGCGGTTGCTGAGGCAATTGTGCAGATCATAGGAGAAAAGAAAGGTCTGGATGTATCCGGAATGACTGGAATGGATTTTCAGGCATTTAAAGAGACCCAGTATGACATTCTGGCGGCAGAGCTTCGGAAACATCTGGATATGGATAAAATTTATAAGATTCTGGATGAGGGAATTTAGAAAGGACATAAAGATGAAGGTAGAACTGGAAAATGTAAAACCTATGGATATAGAAAAAAGAAGCTTTGAGATCATCACAGAGGAGCTTGGTGACACTCCTCTGATTCCTGGTACGGAACTGGTGGTAAAGCGATGTATTCATACAAGCGCGGATTTTGATTACGCGAAGAATCTTTGCTTTTCTGAAAATGCAGTGGAAAAGGCAATCCAGGCAATCAAAGAGGGGGCCTGCATTGTAACCGATACCCAGATGGCAAAAGCAGGAATCAATAAGCGTGCCCTTGCAAGATACGGAGGAGAGGTTTACTGCTTTATGTCTGACGAAGATGTAGCCAAAATTGCAAAGGAAAATGGTTCTACCCGTGCTACAGCAAGCATGGATAAGGCAGCAGGTCTTGACAAAAAGCTGATCTTTGCCATTGGAAATGCACCTACTGCATTGGTTCGGCTTTATGAGCTGATCGAGGATGGCAAACTGAATCCGGAGCTGATCATCGGTGTGCCGGTTGGCTTTGTAAATGTGGTGCAGTCCAAGGAACTGATCATGCACACAGAGGTGCCATATATCGTGGCCCGGGGACGTAAGGGAGGGTCAAATATTGCGGCATGTATCTGCAATGCACTGCTGTATATGATCGACAATAACCGGGGATAAACCTGTTCCAGGAAAAGGAACACTTGATTTTAATTCTTTGTCTATGAAATAACAGATTTCAAAAGTTCACACGCTGGAACAAAATCCTGTACCGGCATGGATGAGCAGGACATAAGTATGGTCACAGCGCCCGCTGTTTCTTTTAAAATCTGTAGATGCAGGCCTTTTTCATGGGCCTGCTTTTTTATTTCTTCCCCATTTTTAGAACAAGGCAAAGTAAGGGCCAGACTGGTGCCAGCGGCTCCAACCTGAATTTGGCACCCGGAGCAAAATACCTGGCGGACTGCACTGCGAAGCTGTTTTAATTTAGAAGAATACAGTCGTTTCAGCCTTCTGGTCTGTGCGGCAAGGTGACCGTCACGGATAAACTGGCAAAGCGCGATTTGTTCTGCCTTGGAGGCAGTCTGGTTATAGAATCCTGCTTTATTTTTATAAGCTTCCAGAAGTTCTGGAGGCAAAATCATAAAGCTGATTCGGATAGAAGGCAGCAGCAGTCTGGAAAATGAACCGATATAAACCACACCCTGCCCTCCGGAAAGTCCGAAGAGGGAAGGAGTAGGCTTCTGGAAATAGACGAATTCGTTTTCGAAATCATCTTCGATGATCAGGTGATGGCGTTCGTCTGCATATTTCAGAAGCTCCAGACGGCGTTTTACTGGCATGATCTCGCCCCATTTTGTCATGTGCGCAGGGGAAACGTAGACCACATCGCAGTCTTTATCACGATAATGGATATCATATCCGTAATCTTTGAAAACCGTGCTTCCGTGAACGAAAGAGGGGGTAGGGAAGGATACCTGGTGAAACTCTGGATATACTTCATGGATAAGAGGACACAGGATCTGCAGAAGGCTCTGGAAGCTGGCGCCGACTACAATATCGTCCGGGGAACAGAGGATGTTTCGACGCTCCCGGATATAATCTGCCAGAGTTTCCCGGAAATCAGCTTCGCCCTGGGGCTCTCCATAAGTGAGCATCCTTTCATTCTGGCGAAGGGCGCTTTTCATATAACGGCTCCACAGATCGAAACGGAAACTCTCTTTATCTACGCCGGAAGAGGCCAGGTCGTAACGGTAGTGAGGTTCATCATGTCTGCCCGGCTGGCTGCTTTTGTGCTGATGAAAGGCAATTTCTGTAACGTAGTAGCCGCTTTGGGCTTTTGCCATAATATAGCCGTCTGCGGCAAGCTGGAGGTAGGCAGTCTCGATAGTGGTACGGGAGAGCTTCAGCTCCTGGGAGCATTTCCTGAGAGAGGGCATTTTGCTTCCTGGTGTCATTTTTCCATCCAGGATCAGCTTTTTGTAGTATTCATAAACTTCCATATAAAGATGTGTGGTACGCTTCTGATTTTTTTCAATGTCTAACATAAAACTGTCCCCTCTAAAATACTTTAATTTGGATATTTCGATATATACACATAGGTGTTATTCTACAATATAAACGAAAAATTTACAATAGAAATCGTGGCGGAAACGTCAGATTATTGGAAACTGGAGTGATGTATTTGAAGAAAATAGCGGTAATTCAGGACTTGTCCGGCCTGGGGAAATGTTCTCTGACAGCGGCAATCCCGGTGATCTCGGTCATGGGCGTACAGGCGGTACCTTTGCCAACGGCAGTGCTTAGCAACCAGACTGGTTATCCTTCTTATTACTGTGATGATTATACAGAACATATGGAACAGATCATGGAAGAGTGGGAGAAACGGAAGTTTTCTCCAGATGGAATATATACCGGCTTTCTGGCTGACGAGGAGCAGGTAGATAAGATTCTGGATTTCCTCAGAAGATTTCAGAAAGAGCATACCATGGTGCTGGTAGATCCGGTTATGGGAGACAACGGCAAGGCTTATGGAATCTACACCAGGGGCTTGCGGGAAAAGATGATCCAGCTGGTGAAAAGTGCACAGGTGATCACGCCGAACCTTACGGAAGCACTGCTTCTTTTATATGGGAAAGAAGAGATGGAAAAAAGGTATGCAGAGCTTCTGGAACTGGATGGGGAAAAACGTCTGGAGCAGATTGAAAAGGTTGGGGAGCAGCTGGCAAAAGAATATGAGCTGCAGGCTGCAGTGATTACTGGTGTAGAATCTCAGGCGGAATTATGTGCACAGCAGATGGGAAATCTGGTAGTGGAAAATGGTCAGGCTTCCTGGTGCTTTGCTCCAAAGCTTGGCGGCAGCTATTCTGGAACAGGAGATTTGTTTGCTTCTGTACTTAGTGCAGGACTGGTAAAGGGAATGTCCATGATGACTTGCGTGGAACTTGCAGTGAATTTCCTCTCTAAAGCCATTGCCCAGACCGTGCAGGAGGGGACGGACCGGAATGATGGAGTCTGTTTCGAAGCGTATCTTGGGGAATTATGTAGAAATTGATAAAGAGAATAACAGAGGAGAGTGTGAATAATGGCTGATATCGTTTATTGCTATAATGATGAGGTATATTTTAACCTGACAAATAAATGCCCCTGCAACTGTACTTTTTGCATCCGCAATAACGGAGATTCCGTAGGCGGGGCGAAGACCTTGTGGTTTGACAGGGAACCAACAATGGAAGAAATTTACAAGGCCATTGATGCCTTTGATTTCTCCGGATACAAGGAGGTAGTATTCTGCGGCTACGGAGAGCCTACCATGGCGCTGGACAAGCTGATCGCTGTCAGTGAATATATGAGAAGCAAATATCCGGCGCATTTAGACCGTGATGGGAAACCCTGCCCAGGAATTAAACTTCGTCTGAATACCAACGGTCTCGGAGATTTGATCAACAAGCGTTCCATAGCCAAAGAGGTCTGTCAGGCTGTAGATATTATTTCCATTAGTTTAAACATGCCAGATGCCAAGTCCTACAATGAAGTGGTACGTCCGGCTTATGGAGAAAAAGCATTTGACGCTATGCTGAAATTTGCACAGGATTGCAAACAGTATACAGAAAATGTGAAATTCACGGTTGTAGACTGTATCGGCAAGGAAAACATTGAGAAAAGCCGTAAAGTAGCTGAGAAGCTTGGAATTCCGTTGAGAGTACGGGAGTATACGGCTGAATAAGATTAAGGGAAGAAAAAGACATCAATGCAGATGTTTCATAAAATCCAATAGAGCCTTTGTTAACAAGTTTTAGATTTATCTATGAGATTTTATGAAGTACGGAAAAATCTGCAATGGTGTCTTTTGATATGTGTAGGTTATTTTTGGCAAAAATTTTAACTGTTAGATTTGCGAAGTGTTTGAATTAGCAACTCTGTTAAGTGGTTGAACAGTCAGGCTTATTTTTTAATAAAGGTTTGCAAAACTTCTCGGAACTGGGGTACACAGGCCAGGATATCCGAATTCGCAAGATAAGGCGGTTCTTTATTTTCCCAGTCCGTGATGACGCCGCCGGCTTCTTTTAAAATAACGGTAGCCCCGCTGTAATCCCAGGGTTTCAGATTCTGTTCCAGATAAGCGTGCTGTCTGCCACAGGCTACATAGCAAATGTCAAGGGCAGCAGAGCCGGTACGCCTGAAATCTGCACAGTTCATAAAGATATTGTAAAATACCGGGAACAGTTCCTTTGCCCTGTCTTTTTCATAAGGTGAGGAGCCGAAAGATACCACAGCATCTTTGAATTCCGGCTGGTTGGACACATGGATAGGAGCTCCGTTCAGGTAGGCACCTTCACCCTTGGCACCATAGAAGAGCTCTTCCGTAAAAGGATTATAGACAACTCCGAAAGTGATTTCTCCATTTTCATAAAGTCCCAAAGAAACTGCGCTTAAATGATAATCCCGGATTAAATTGGTGGTTCCGTCTATAGGATCCAGAATCCAGTAAGATTTCCGGGAATCCAGTCCAAGATTCTCCTTCTCTTCAGCAATCAGTGCAATGTCCGGAAATTCTTTTCCAAGAGCCTCTTTCAGGTAATTTTGGACGGCAACATCTACATTGGTAACGTAATCGGCAGCCCCCTTTTCTGTAACCTTTTCATGAGCCATTTCCTGAAGAATCAAGGGCTTTGTTTGTTTCACCAGTTCTATGATTCTGGATTGGTTTTCTTTGTTCATATAAAAATACCTCCTAACGCTTGTTAAAAAACTTCAATAATCTGGGTGTTCTAGGGAAAATTTACCATAAACAGAAAGAAAGGGCAAATGAAAAATTAAGTTGCAAAAATATAAAAAAATTGAAACTGAGAAGTACAAATTTTATAAAAAGGACTAAATAAAAATGGAGAGACGAAATGTCCCTCCTGAAAGTTCAATTGTTGTTAACGCTATTTCAGCGGTGTCATTCGAATTGATAGTCATTCCGGTGTCTTTGAGTTTCTGAATTAGTTGTGTAATGGATAAAAAATTCTTAGGATATGTATACATAGCTCACCTCTGGATATAAAAAGTCCCGCCGGGTTGCGCATTCTTGCCGAAACAAGACTAAGCGTGGCGGGTTCTGTTACATATATTCTACTTGGAACGAACCAATCTGTCAATACTTTGGGACAGGTTTGCCAAGATTATTTTTGGGCTGCTATATAGAATGCGAATTAAAAAAAGATTAAATATCGGTTCTTAAAGTCAGAGTTACTTTGCGGAATATTGCAAAAATCACTGAGCCCACATCTGGACTCAAAGCAATGAGTGCGATATGCTAAACCGCATTGTGATTGGAATTTCGGCAAAGTAGTTCAGGCTTGCCAACGGTATTGAAAAGAGAAAAAACATCCGACCATATCTGAATAAGTAGCAGATTGATATGTTGGAAACACTGCAGAAAGTAGAAGTTGCCTTGGATATGAGAAAGAACCAGACGGAATGATTGTAGTTGTGCCGAAGTAGGCAAAAACGATAAAGCTGATTTATAAGCTGTTCCTGGACGGCATGACCGTGCATACCATTGCCGGAGAACTTACCAAACGAGGCATCAAGACACCCGGCGGCAAGGATAAATGGAATCAGTCAACAGTGCGGAGTAATCTTGCTAACGAAAAATATAAAGGCGATGCTCTACTGCAGAAATCCTGCACAGTAGATTTTTTGACAAAGAAAACGAAAACCAATGAAGGTGAAGTGCCGCAGTATTATGTGGAAAATAACCACGAAGCAATCATTGCTCCGCAGATTTACTGCTGCATCATCTACCAGTGCAATAATAAGTTTCGGAATAAAACTTACTTTCTATTTCAGTTTTTTGCAGTAAACTGCAAAAATCTTTTGCTACACAGATTGATTTTATTCGCACTTTAGCGTATGATAAATTCGGTTGTTTATGTCCTGCTTAGAGAGCGATTTAACATGAAGAATTCAAACCCTGTGTTCAATAGAGCAAATTACCGATGCTAAAAAGTCAGCTACTTATGGATTATTTCTGACAATGCAAAAAGCTTTTAAAGGAACTTTCAGCGTATCTGACGGGCATGCTCGAAGGCCATTCTGCTGAAAATTTGAAACATATGGAGTGCTTCTATACCATTTATTCGCATGACTGAATTGGGGAAACAGTGTTTACCCAATTCGAGAATCGTTTAATGCAAAAATCGGGAAAATGAGAATGTAATATGTATTATTGAGAATATGCAAAGTATTGGGACTTAATTTGAATGATATAGTCGAAAGCGTGTCAGACGACGATATAGGAGAATAAAAATTACAATTGATGGAGGAAAACATATGGCGGATAAAACAAATGCAAACATTGGCTTTGAAAAACAGCTGTGGGATGCAGCTTGTGTATTGTGGGGGCATATCCCGGCAGCAGAATATAGAAAGGTTATTATCGGATTGATTTTCCTGCGGTACATTTCTGCTGCGTTTGATAAACGGTATCAGGAACTTATAGCAGAAGGTGACGGTTTCGAGGATGATCGTGATGCTTATGAGATGGACAATGTTTTTTTTGTTCCGGAAGAAGCTCGCTGGAGCAACATTGCATCCAAAGCACACACCGGAAATCGGTACAATCATTGATAATGCAATGAGAGCTATTGAAGCAGAAAACAAAAAGCTGAAAAATGTATTGCCGAAGAATTATGCGAGTCCAGATTTGGATAAGCGAATCTTAGGTGATGTGGTAGATATTTTTACAAATAACATTGACATGAGTGACACGACTGCAAGTGAAGACCTGCTCGGTCGTACTTATGAATACTGCATTGCTCAGTTTGCAGAAAAAGAAGGTGTCGGTGGCGGTGAATTCTATACACCGTCCAGTGTTGTAAAAACTCTGGTTTCCATTCTTCGTCCGTTTGATAACTGCCGAGTATACGATTGCTGCTGCGGCTCAGGCGGTATGTTTGTGCAGAGTGAAAAGTTTATTGAAGCACACGGTCACAAACGTGGCGCAATTTCTGTGTATGGGCAGGAAGCAAATCCGGATACGTGGAAGATGGCAAAAATGAACATGGCAATCCGAGGTATTGATGCTGATCTGGGACCATACAATGCGGATACATTTACAAGTGACCTGCATCCAACACTGAAAGCAGACTTTATTCTCGCTAATCCCCCATTCAATTATCATCCGTGGGGACAGGAAAAGCTGACAGAGGACAAGCGTTGGAAGTACGGTCTGCCGCCTGCCGGTAATGCCAACTACGCATGGATTCAGCACATGATTTATCACCTTGCACCGAACGGAAAAATTGGTCTGGTACTGGCGAATGGTGCGTTGTCTACGCAGAGCAGCGGCGAAGGCGAAATCAGAAAGAAAATCATCGAGGACGATCTGATTGAAGGTATTATTGCAATGCCTACCCAGCTTTTTTACAGCGTAACGATTCCTGTTACCCTGTGGTTCATCACAAAGGGTAAAAAGCAGTCCGGCAAGACACTGTTCATTGATGCTCGTAAGATGGGACATATGGTTGACCGCAAGCATCGTGATTTTACCGATGAAGATATTCAGAGATTGGCAGATACCTTTGAAGCATTCCAGAATGGCACACTGGAAGATGTGCAGGGATTCTGCAAGGTGGCTACCCTTGAGGATATTGCAAAACAGGATTATATTCTGACACCTGGACGCTATGTAGGCATTGAAGAACAGGAAGATGACGGAGAGCCGTTTGAGGATAAAATGAATCGATTGACTTCCGAACTGTCGGAAATGTTTGCAAAGTCTCATGAATTGGAGGACGAAATCAGAAAGAAGCTGGGGGCGATTGGATATGAAATCTAAGTTATCGGATATTTGCTTCTATGCTAAAGGAAAAGTTGATGTATCCGGTTTAACAGATACAGACTACATTTCAACAGAAAATATGCTGCCTAATAAGGGCGGTATAACTACTGCGTCATCGCTCCCAAGTACTGCTCAAACACAGGCTTATATGAAAGATGATGTTTTGGTATCAAACATAAGACCGTATTTCAAGAAAATATGGTTTGCTGATTGCAACGGTGGCTGTTCAAATGATGTGCTGGTATTCAGAGCAAAAGAGGACACAGATTCCAGATTCCTTTATTATGTGCTTGCTGATGATGCGTTCTTTGATTATTCAACAGCAACATCGAAAGGCACAAAAATGCCTCGTGGTGACAAAACCGCAATAATGCAATATGATGTACCGCATTTTGAGTTGCAAACCCAAAAGAAAATAGCGGGGATTTTGGCAGATATAGATGACAAAATTGCTTTAAATATCAACATAAACAAGAATTTAGCGGCTTAAAGGTCGATGCCTGAAACATCAAGCTCGCCGGACATCAGTTTTGGAAGCAATGCATCTCTCAATGCAGCTAACCGTTTGTTTTCCAATCGGTTAGTTACAATTTGATCAATCATTGGAGCTGTAATTTCATCGAATCGGTCAAGTGATGTTTTGTCTGGAAGCGTAATTTCAAATGCATCATAATCTTTTTTCCCGATATGGATAACCGTAGTTGCTACTTGTGTCTGTTCAATCACATTCAGCAATGGTTTTATGGCAAAAAAGACAAAGGCTTTTCCTTTAGGACGTTTATTTTCAAAAATGCAAACTCGCTGATTTAGCCAAGCTGATTCATTTCCCCAAATATATGGGCGAAATTCACCATCCATACCTACTATAATGTCACCTGGCTGAATTAGATGCCCTTTAGGGTGTTCCTCGGTGGTATATGTAACAAACTCCTGATTTTTTAAATCACGAATTCTAATGATAGGTTTTCCGATTCCATCCGTGTTGAACAACTTTGAAGAAAATGGTGCGCCATAAATAATATCTGCAATGGAATATATGTCGGTCTTACTCCAGTTTTCTGGCTGTGCCCCATTGAAGGGTTCAAAGTCAATAAACCAAGACTTATAAAGTGCTTCCATTTGCTGCTCTAAATTCTTGTTTGCCACGAAAAGTATAACGAAAAAAGGAGTGTGATTAACCTATGGCTGGCTTTTATACCGAAGCAGACTATGAAAATTCTGTCATAGAGCTATTTCAGAATATGGGGTATCGGTATGTCTATGCTCCAGATTTGGAGCGTGACTTCAAAAGCCCCCTGTATGAAGATGAATTAGATGAAGCGTTGCATCGTCTGAATCCGGATATGCCGGAGGACGCAATCCTTGATGCTTTGTATAAGCTGAAAAACTTTGAAAATGCGGAACTGGTGCAGAAAAACGCTCTTTTCATGGATTATATTCAGCACGGCGTGGAAGTACGTTATTTTGTCAAGGGCGAGGAACGCTCCGGCTTGGTGTATCTTGTCGATTACAAGAATCCGGATAACAACTCTTTTATCGTGGCGAACCAGTGGACATTTATTGAGAACAGCAACAAACGCCCCGATGTGCTGCTGTTTTTGAATGGTCTGCCGGTGGTGTTGATAGAGCTGAAGTCCCCTTCTCGTGAGGAAACGGACGCATCCGAGGCATACACCCAGATTCGCAACTATATGCATGAAATTCCGTCCATGTTCATTTATAACTGTATCTGCGTTATGAGTGATCTTATGACATCGAAAGCAGGTACAATTACATCCGGCGAAGACCGTTTCATGGAATGGAAAACAAAGGACGGCAGCTACGAAAATACACAGTATGCACAGTTTGATACATTCTTTGAGGGTATTTTTGAAAAAGAGCGTCTGCTGGACATCATCAAGAACTTTATCTGCTTTTCCAATGAGGGAACAAAGCAGTTCAAGATTTTAGCAGGCTATCATCAGTATTTTGCAGTCAATAAGGCTGTACTTTCCACGAAACACGCAACGGAAACGGACGGCAAGGGTGGCGTGTTCTGGCATACACAGGGCAGCGGCAAGTCGCTGTCGATGGTGTTTTATGCCCATCGCCTGCAAGATGCACTGGATAGCCCGACCATCGTAGTTATCACAGACCGTAACGATCTGGATGACCAGCTTTACGGGCAATTTGCCAAGTGCAAGGATCTTCTGCGTCAAGAGCCAGTTCATGCTGAAAGCCGGGTGCATTTGAAAGAATTACTGGACGGTAGAAAAGCAAACGGCATTATTTTTACCACAATGCAGAAATTTGAGGAATCCTTTGATTGCCTTTCTGAGCGCAGAAATATTGTGGTTATGGCGGATGAAGCTCATCGTGGGCAGTACGGTTTGAAAGAAAAGGTCGATGCCAAGACAGGTGAAATCAAAATCGGTTCTGCCCGTATTATCCGCAATGCTCTGCCGAATGCAACTTTTATCGGATTTACCGGAACACCGATTTCTATGAAAGACCGTAATACTCGTGAAGTGTTTGGTGACTACATAGATATTTACGACATGACACAGGCAGTTGAAGATGGTGCTACTCGTCCGGTATATTACGAAAGTCGTGTTATTAAGCTGAAACTGGATGAGCAGACGTTGAAGCTCATTGACCAAGAATATGATATTATGGCAAACAATGCCGACCCGGAGGTTATCGAAAAGAGTAAAAAAGAACTGGGTCAGATGGAAGTCATTCTTGGTAATGAGAAAACTATTAACTCCCTTGTGGATGATATTCTGAACCACTACGAAAATTATCGTGCAAATTTGCTTACAGGAAAGGCAATGATCGTGGCGTATTCCCGTCCTATTGCTATGAAGATATATAAGCGTATCTTGCAGCTTCGTCCAGGATGGACAGATAAGGTTGCTGTTGTTATGACAAGCAGTAACAAAGATCCGGAAGAATGGAATAAAATCATCGGCAATAAACACCATAAGGATGAGCTGGCAAAGGAATTTAAGGATAATGACAGTCCGTTGAAGATAGCCATTGTCGTGGATATGTGGCTGACGGGATTTGATGTGCCGTCTCTTGCAACCATGTATGTGTACAAGCCGATGCAGGGTTATAATCTGATGCAGGCTATTGCCAGAGTCAACCGTGTATTTGGAGATAAGGAAGGCGGTCTAGTTGTCGATTATGTTGGCATTGCTTCAGCACTGAAGCAGGCAATGAACGATTACACTGCCCGTGATAAGAAAAATTACGGAGATACCGATGTTGCCAAAGTTGCCTATCCGAAGTTCCTTGAGAAACTGTCTATTTGCCGGGATTTGTTCCACGGTTATGATTATTCCAAGTTTATGACGAGTACGGATTTGGAACGTTCCAAAGCAATCAGCGGTGCGGTTAACTTTATTGTCGGCGTTGATAAGGAACAGGAGCGAGAGGATTTCCAGAAGGAGGCATTACTGCTCAGGCAGGCTTTATCGTTGTGTTCCTCCTTAGCAGAAAAAGAACTGCGTGTGGAAGCAGCATTCTTTGAATCCGTTCGTGTGCTTGTCACAAGGCTGATGAATCAGGGCGAAGGTAAGAAAATATCTTTACCGGAAGTGAATGCTCGTATTAATGAATTGCTGAAAGCCAGTGTTCAGAGCGAATGTGTCATTAACCTTTTCTCGGATGTAAATCAGGAATTTTCACTCTTTGATCCGCAGTTCCTTGAGGAAATCTCCAAAATGAAGGAGAAAAACCTTGCTGTAGAACTGTTGAAAAAGCTGATTGCAGAACAAGTGCAGATTTACCGTCATACGAATGTGGTGAAGTCACAGAAATTCAGCGAGATTATCCAGCGCGCCATGAATGCGTATCTGAACGGAATGCTGACCAATGAACAAGTTATTGAAGAACTGCTGAACTTGGCAAAGCAGATTGCAGCTGCCCATAAAGAGGGAGATCAGCTCGGTTTGACGGCGGATGAGTTGGCATTCTATGATGCTCTGACAAAGCCGCAGGCCATTAAGGATTTCTATGAAAACGAAGAACTGATTGCCATTACAAAAGAATTGGCAGATACGCTTCGTAAAAACAGAACGATAGATTGGCAAAAAAGGGATTCTGCCAGAGCGAAAATGCGTATGATGATTAAGCGACTGCTTAAAAAGCATCGTTATCCGCCGGAAGGAATGGAAGATGCGGTGCAGACCGTTATGACGCAATGTGAGCTGTGGACGGATAATAATGATATGGAGAATCACACTGAAAATAGCAAGGTGTATACCTATTCTCCGAAACCAGAATTGAGTATGGTTGCTGAAGACCCAGCACCGTATGGGAAATAGATGTATAAGGAGATATTTGAGCAATTCGAAACATAAAATCGGTAGCAGTACCAACTCAACAAAGGTCAGAAAAGCAGCCCTTACGAATAAGAACTGCCTTTTAGTTAGTCATGCAGATTCATGTTTTTCAATGCTTTGAGCTGATTCCGCTTTGCGTAGATTACATTCAGAATATATACCTTGCCGGATGCATCATCCGGTCTGTAGTAGATATAAAAGTTCTTGGCTATGATTTTTCGCACGCCTCTGGAATGCCAGGGTTCCCGCTCTATGGGAGCGATACTGGAAGCCATGTATGTCAGCTTTTGTATCTCGCTGCGAATAACGCGAATGTAATTCAGTGCGACATCAGGGACTAACAAGGTGTATGCGATGTAGTCCCTGATTTCAAAAAGGTCAGCTTCTGCATCTGGTGTAATGATGATTTCATAGGAATCCACTTATTTAAGGCTCCTTTCCAGATCGTCAAACACATCGCTCATTAGTCGACCCTCACCGGCAATTGCCTGTGCGTAACTATGCTGAAGTTTTGCATCAAGTTCAGCATCAGACATTGCATCAACGGTTCTTGGTTCTGCCGGAATCGTCAGAGAGAAAGGAATACCATGATGATAAATGATCTGACGGTAAAGGGAATTGATTACAACAGAAACAGGAACACCGAGTTTCTGCAGGATGTCTTCTGCTTCGATTTTTACATTATTTTCAACGCGGGCACTTACGGTTGAATCTTTCATCTTAAACACCTCCTGTTGACTACATTGTAATTCATTGTTATGCAGATTGCAAGACATATTATATGAATAATAGGCAATTGAACGAAACTCATTCCTATGATATGATAAATTACACTTACAGTGAAATATGCTTCAAATCTTTCGGAGTATCATCAGAGTAATTGCAAAATCAGCTATATTTACCCGATAAAAAGCTTTTGCAGCCTAAACTGTAAGAATGGTTAGAGTTAGAAAAATGGAGGTAAAAAATGAACAGTCTCGCAAAAAAAGCAATCCTTGTGGTAAGTTTTGGAACCAGCCATGAGGACACCAGGAAAGTGACCATTGACGCTATTGAGGAGGCGATTGGAGCCGCTTTTCCTGATCACAGGATTTACCGTGCCTGGACCAGCAAGATGATCCTGGCCAAAATTGAGAAAAGGGATCACATTCATTATGACAATGTGAAAGAAGCTATGGATCACATGGCACAGGATGGAATCACAGATGTGATCGTTCAGCCCACCCATGTCATGAATGGCGTAGAGAATGATCTGATGAAAGCGGATGTTCTGGCATATGCCGATCGTTTCCAGTCTGTGAAATTCGGAGATCCGCTGCTTACCACAGAAGAGGACAATGAATATGTGGTAAAAGCAATCACAGACGCACTTCTGGTAAAGGATGAGGAAACAGCACTGGTACTTATGGGGCATGGAACGGAACATTATGCAAATACCGTTTATGCAGCCTTAGATTACAGATTCAAGGACATGGGTTATGAAAATGTGATCGTTGGTACCGTGGAGGCTTACCCGGGAATGGAACAGGTTTTGAAAAAGTTGGAAAAATCTGCTCCAAAGAAAGTAATGATCGCGCCATTTATGATCGTTGCCGGTGACCATGCCAAGAACGACATGGCAGGAGAGGAAGAAGATTCCTGGAAAAATATCATTGGGGCAAAAGGCTATCAGGTAGAAACTGTTTTGAAAGGTCTTGGCGAATACAAGAGTATTCGAAATTTGTTTGTAGAGCATGTAAAAAAAGCAAAATGATAAGAAACACGATTGGTTCGTTGCTCACGGAAATAAATGAGAATTGATAAATAGTTGACAATTTATTTAATCAGCGAATTATTTTGTTGTTTTTAAAGAAGAGATATGCTAGACTGTTGAAGTAATTGAATACCAGTTAAGTGAACAGCAATTCTGCTGTGAGAGGGAATCAGGTGTAAGACCTGAACGGTTGCGGCCACTGTATACAGGAAGGCAGGCTTAAAGAAACCATTGCGCATATGCGTGAGAAGGAAAGCCATGCTGCTAGAGTTTATTTGAAAAAGGCTCTGGGACCTGTGAGCCAGGAAACCTGCTTGACAAGGGTAAGAGAAGGAGCTTCCGTAAAAAGTGCCTTTTAAGTCACTGCCAGCAGTGACGCTTTTTGAAGCCCCATCTTTTCGGTTACAGAAAACAAACGAAAAGAGAGGAAAAGAAATGAAAAACAAAGTTTTAACCACAAGAATCATGGCTATGATGATGGCAGCTGCTATGACTATGTCCGTATCACCTGCAGTTTATGCAGCAGAGCGTGCTGACTCCGAGACCATCAAGGAGGACAATCAGCCTGCAGAGGAAACCACAGATGCTTCTGAGGAGAACGCAGATGCAGCTTCTGAAGGAGAGACCAGAACAGAGTATCCTTTGACCATCACAACCTATGATTACGATGGAAACGAAATCGAAACCACCTATGAAAAAGCACCGGAAAAGGTTATCGCTGTATACCAGGGTAGCATCGAGACAATGCTTGCACTTGGTCTTGAGGACCGTCTTGTAGCAACAGCTGGTCTTGATAATGAAGTTCCGGATGCTCTCAAAGAAGCATTTTCTAAAACAAATTATCTTGATGAATTTACCCCATCTCTTGAAACTGTTACTATGCTGGAGCCAGATATGATCCTTTCCTGGAGTTCTCTGTTTTCTGATAAGAACCTTGGAAATGTAACCAACTGGATCGACAAAGGCTGCAACACCTACTATAACTCCAATACCCGTCCAGGCGGTGAGAGAACCCTGGAAAACGAATATACAGATATCCTGAACCTTGGTAAAATCTTCGACGTGCAGGATAAAGCGGAAGCAATCATAGATGACATTAAAGCAGTTATCGACAATACACTTGAGGCTACAAAAGACGTAGAAGAGAAGCCTACCGTAATGGTTCTGGAGCCACTGGGTGAGGATATCACAAACTATGGCGCAATCAGCCTTGGCGGAGATATGGTAACCAAGTTAGGCGCCACTCTTGCAAATCCGGATGCCTCTGCTGTTGGAAAAGAGGATATCATTGCTGCAAACCCGGATGTAATCTTTGTTGTATACATGCCATACGCTGGTGATGACCCACAGAGCGTTCTGGAAAGCCAGATGGCAGTTATCCAGGATGACGAGGCACTTCAGAGCCTTGACGCTGTAAAGAACGGCCGTGTATACCCGATCATGCTCAGCGAAATGTATGCAAGTGCAACACGTACCCAGGACGGAGTAGAGACATTTGCAAAGGGATTATATCCTGACGTTACAATTGACTAAACTTTGTCTGGTAACGGATATTGATTGAGGAAAAAACAGTGAAAAAAGATAAAATTTTTCGTTCTTCGATATATGCCACAGCCCTTATTGGACTTATAGCATTTCTGATTTTTTCCATACTGGCAGCTGTTACATTTGGAAATGCAGATCTTTCATTGAAGGATGTATACAGTGTGATCCTGTACAAAATATTCCACATCAAAAGTATGGCCTCCTATTCTGAGGGGGCCATTCATGATGTTGTATGGCTGATTCGTCTTCCGAGAGTTCTCCTGGCACTTGCAGTAGGAATGGCACTTTCCGTGTGCGGTGTGGTCATGCAGGCAATTGTGCAGAATCCGTTGGCAGATCCTTATGTGCTTGGTATTTCTTCCGGTGCTTCTTTGGGAGCCACTCTGGCGATCATGCTGGGAATTGGTAGTTTCCTTGGGGGAAATTCCGTAGGAATCTGTGCGTTTATAGGAGCTATGCTCACCTCCTTTGCTGTTATAGCAATTGCCAATATGGGTGGAAAAGCTACATCTGCCAAGCTGATCCTTGCCGGAATGGCTATCAGTGCGGTATGTTCTGCTTTTTCCAACTTTGTACTCTACATAACAAATGATAAAAATGGTGCTACAGAAGTTATGAAGTGGACAATGGGAAGCCTTGCAGGTGCAAACTGGTCAAGAGTAACTGTTATGCTTCCTGTTACCTTAATATGTGTAGTGCTTTTCTGGACGCAATACAGAAACCTGAACCTGATGCTGCTTGGAGATGAAGTCTCCATTACCTTGGGAACTGATCTGCACAGATTTCGGACTGCATATCTGGTCCTGTCTTCTGTGATGGTAGGATTTGCTGTATACTGTGCCGGTGTGATCGGTTTTGTGGGACTGGTGATTCCACATGTGGTGAGAATCCTTTTTGGAACGGATCACAGCCATCTGATTCCACTTAGCGCACTTCTTGGAGGTTCCTTTCTGATCTGGTGTGATGTAGCATGCCGTGTCATCCTGAAAAATTCAGAAATGCCCATCGGAGTACTGGTATCCATCATAGGTGCTCCTTGCTTTATCTATTTGCTGGTCCGCAGATCTTATGGATTCGGAGGGAAAAAGGGATGAAAATAACCACAGAAGATATCCGCGTCAGTTTTCAGGCAAAGGAAATCCTAAAAGGAATCTCAATTGAAACCAGGGATAAAGAGCTGGTAGGAATCATTGGACCCAACGGAAGCGGAAAATCCACTTTGCTGAAATGTATTTACCGGGTGTTAAAGGCAAATTCCGGGGCAGTGTATCTGGATGGTGAGGAGCTTTACTCTATGAATGCCAAAAGCTCTGCGAAAAAAATGGCAGTAGTGGCCCAGCATAATTACTATAATTTTGATTTCAGTGTAAGAGAAGTGGTTCTGATGGGGCGTGCCCCTCATAAAAAAACGCTGGAAAGAGATAATGCAAATGACTACAGGATCGTTGAGGAAGCACTGAAAACAGTGCAGATGGAGAAGTTCGCAGACCGCAGCTTTTCTACTTTGTCAGGTGGAGAGCAGCAGCGTGTTATCCTGGCGAGAGCTCTTGCCCAGCAGACACCTGCGCTGATCCTGGATGAACCGACCAATCATCTTGACATCACCCATCAGATCATGTTAATGAAACTGGTGAAGAATCTGGATGTTACTGTGATCTCTGCAATTCATGATCTGAATATTGCAGCTGCTTATTGTGATAGAATTTATGTTATGAAAGATGGTGTGCTGGAGGGACAGGGTACACCTAAAGAAGTATTGACCCCGGAACTGATCCGGAGGATTTATAAAGTGGAATCCGAAGTTGTTTATGACAGCCAGGGAAAGATGCATATTTTATTTTTATAAATAACCGGTCCGAGAAGCACCTAAAGAAGATTGTTTTGAGAGGATGCTTTAAGCCGGAAAGGATGAAAAGACAATGACAAAGATTGGAATTCTGACCTGCCTTCATTCCAATGATGTCTGTGCCAGGGTGGGGTGCCTGAAAGAATTTATGAACCGGGATGCCTTTTTTAAGGATTATTCCAAGGATACCGCCTTGGCAGCTATGATGACATGCAATGGATGCAAAAGCATGAATCCCACAGAACCAGATGAGGATAAGGGGATTTTAGAAAAAATGGACAGGCTGGTCAGTGAGAATATTGACATTATGCATGTCGGAGTGTGCCGTCTGACAGATGAAAAAAAAGAGTGCCCCAGGATGACTAAAATCTGTAAAATGATAGAAGACAGGGGCATTCAGGTAGTAAGAGGTACACATAGGGAATAAAAAGATACGAAAAGATACGAAAAGATACGAAAAGAAGAAAAACTTCCGGACAGATAAACGGGAAAGCAAAAGCTGTTGTTTACTTCGTGACATTAAAATCTGCCTGGAAGTTTTTGTTTTGTGGTTTTATTGACAATATCCAGATGAGTTAGTAAAATTAGCGTTGGCGGAAAAATGATAGAAATATAAAACGCTGTAGTAAGAAAGTATTAAGGAGATTTACATAAGATGAGTATTTCCATGATTGGAATCGACCATAGTATGGCTCCCATAGATATAAGGGCCTTATTTGCATTTACCAAAAAGAATGCAGGGGAGGCAATGGAGAAAATAAAAGAACAGCCTGGAATAAACGGCTGCATTATCCTTTCCACATGCAACCGCCTGGAGGTCTGGGCAAGTGTGGAGGAAGAAGCAGAGATTTCTTTGTATGAAGAGCTTTGTAATATAAAAAAGATACATAACAGGGAATATGAGAAATATTTTATAAAACGGGAAGGGCATGATGCCGCAGAGCATTTATTTTATCTTGCCTCGGGACTGAAATCCCAGATTCTGGGCGAAGACCAGATCCTGACCCAGGTAAAAGATGCCCTTGGCATTGCCAGAGAGCATTTCACCACAGATGGAGCCCTTGAAGTGCTTTTTCGGATGGCTGTGACGGCAGGCAAAAAAATAAAAACAGAAGTCCCATTTTCCCACGGGAATCCTTCTGTGATCCATCAGGCCATACAAATGCTGGAGAAACAGGGATATTCTGTGAATGGTAAAGTCTGTATGGTGATTGGAAACGGTGAGATGGGAAAAGTGGCAGCGCAGACGTTGATGGAAGCCGGTGCGGATGTGACGGTAACGGTGCGCCAGTACCGGAGCGGTATGGTAAGTATTCCATTTGGATGTAAAAGAATCAATTATGGGGAGAGAATGGAGTATTTGCCCAAATGCGATCTGGTGGTAAGTGCTACCGCAAGTCCCAATTTCACATTACGTGAAGAACTTTTTGAAGATCTGGAACTGGAAAAAAGCATTGTTCTTATTGACCTGGCTGTACCAAGGGACATTGAGCCGGAGGTAGGAAGATTCGAAGGTGTTACTCTGTTTGATATGGATAGCTTCAAAACAGAGGAAAAGCCTGCCGAACTTCAGGAAAATCTGGAAGCAGCAGGAAAAATCGTCCGGGAGCAGATGGAAGAATTTTTTAAATGGCTGGAAGGCAAGGATCTGATTCCGCGTATACAGGAAATCAAAGAAAAAGCGGTAAATGATTTTAATTTAAGAATCAGGAAACCACTGAAAAATGCTCATATGGAAGAACAGGAAAAAGAGCAGCTGATAAGTGCAGTGGATCTTGCAATGGAGAAGGTTGTAAACAAAATGCTGTTTGGATTAAGGGACAGCATGAATGAGCAGGCATTTGTGGAATGTGTAGCAGGACTGGAGAAAACATATGAAAAATAAACGTTATTTTCCACTGTATGTGGACTTATCTGATAAAAATATTGTGGTAGTGGGTGGGGGATCCATTGCCACAAGAAGAGTAAAGGCATTATTATTATTTACCAGGAATATTACAGTAATTGCACCGAAAATGACAGCAGATCTGTGGGAACTGGGCAAGCTGGGTAAAATTCAGATCCAGCCCCGCCCTGTGAAAAAATCAGATTTTTCCATGGCATATATGGTGCTTGCTGTTACCAATAATAGAGAGTTAAATGAAGAAATCTACCGGATCTGCAAAGAAGAGGGGATTTATGTAAATGTTGCAAGTGATAAGAGTTTATGTGACTTTTATTTCCCTGGAATCTGCCTGAAAGATGACATTGTGGTGGGAATTACGGCCAGCGGGGTCAACCATAAGAAGGCGAAGGCGGTAAGAGAAAAAATGCAGGCACTTCTGGAAGAACTGGAAAAAGATGAGGATAGTTATGAATAAGAAAGTTGTGATCGGAAGCCGGGAAAGCAAGCTTGCTGTCCTGCAAAGCCAGATGGTGAAGAATTTTATTGTCTGTAACCATCCGGAAATGGATGTGGAAATTCTCACCATGAAGACCACAGGGGATAAAATTCTGGACCGGACTCTGGATAAAATCGGTGGAAAGGGCCTGTTTGTAAAGGAACTGGACCGTGCTCTTCTGGAAGGCAGAAGTCAGCTGTCCGTCCATAGCCTGAAGGATATGCCAATGGAAATTCCAGAGACGCTGCCGATACTTGCTTTTTCCAAAAGAGAAGATGTAAGGGATGTGCTGGTTCTTCCAAGAGGCTGTGATACCTTGGACACATCTAAGCCTATTGGTTGCTCCAGCCTTCGCAGAAAGCTGCAGTTAAAAGAGATTTTTCCGGATATGAAGGTGAAAAGCATCCGTGGAAATCTTCAGACAAGGCTGGAAAAGCTGGACAACGGAGAATATTCCGCACTGGTTCTTGCTGCCGCAGGTCTGAAGCGTCTGGGACTTGAAAAGAGGATCAGCAGGTATTTTGATACAGAGGAAATGATTCCGGCAGCAGGCCAGGGGATTCTGGCGGTTCAGGGAATCAAAGGGCAGGATTATGATTATCTGAATGGATATGATGATCCTGAGGCGCATCAGGCTGCCACAGCAGAGAGAGCTTTTGTAAGCTACCTGAATGGAGGCTGCACTTCTCCGGTAGCGGCCTATGGAGAAATAAAAGACGGTCAGTTGAAACTTACCGGCCTTTATTATGAAGAAGAGACGGGGCATTATCTGAAAGGCTGCAAAGCAGGAAGTCCTTCCCAGGCAGCAGAATTGGGAATTTCTCTGGCAAAGGAGCTGCAGCAGCGCTGTAAAGTAGAATACAAAGAGTCCAGCTTACAGGAGGATAACAAAAAAGAAATGGGAAAAGTCTGGCTGGTGGGAGCCGGCCCTGGAGATGTAGGACTTTTTACCATGAAGGGTGCCCAGGTCTTAGACCAGGCAGATGTGGTTGTTTATGACAGCCTGGTAGGCCAGGGAATCCTGACCCGGATCCCGGCTTCTGCGAAACTGATCAATGTTGGAAAACGTGCCGGACACCACACCATGTCCCAGGAGATGATCAATCAGGTACTGGCAGATGAGGCAAAAAAAGGCAACCGGGTAGTACGCTTAAAAGGCGGCGATCCTTTCCTGTTCGGAAGAGGCGGTGAAGAACTGGAGCTTCTCACTAAAGAAGGGGTTCCCTATGAGGTGGTTCCAGGAGTGACTTCTCCTATATCTGTGCCTGCTTACAATGGAATTCCAGTAACACACAGGGATTTCTGCTCTTCGGTGCACATTATTACCGGACATAAGCGTCAGGGAATGGAATATGACATTGATTTCCAGGCACTGGTACATACAAAAGGAACTCTTGTTTTCCTTATGGGAATCACAGCCATGGAGGATATCTGTAATGGTCTTATGAAGGCTGGTATGGATCCGGATATGCCGGCAGCTGTTTTATCAAAAGGAACTACTGCCGGACAGAAGAGAGTGGTAGCAACTGTTGGCACACTAAAAGCTGCGTCTGACCAGGCGAAGATCCAGACTCCGGCGATTATAGTGGTTGGAAAAGTATGTACTCTGGCAGATGATTTTGCCTGGTATGAGAAGCTTCCTCTTGCAGGCTGGAAAATTCTTGTTACAAGACCGAAAGAGAATATTTCCAGAACAGCAGCTCTTCTTCGGGAAAAAGGAGCGGAAGTGTTGGAGCTTCCATCCATTTGCATTACCCCGCTGGAAGACCAGAGCAGGCTTTATCAGGCATTTACTGATATCCGAAGCTATCACTGGCTTATTTTTACCAGTCCGGCAGGGGTGGAGGTATTCTTCCGGCAGATGGCGAAAAAGAAGATTGACCTGCGCTCTCTTGGAAATGCCAGAATCGCAGTGATTGGGGAAGGTACCCAAAAGAAACTTCTGGAAAGAGGAATCTATCCGGATTTTATGCCATCTGTTTATGATGGGGATACCCTTGGAAAAGAACTTGGCAGTCATTTAAACGGAACGGAAAAGATCCTGATTCCAAGAGCTTCCCTTGGAAATAAAAAGCTGGTAGAAGAATTAGAAAAAACGGGCGCGCAGGTGGATGACGTACCAACCTATGAGACCGAGTACGTGAGCTGTCCGCTGATCAATGAGAAAAAAGAATTTGAAGAGGGAGCCATTGACCTGGCAGTATTTACCAGCGCATCCACGGTAAAAGGATTTGTGGAGAGTACGAAAGGACTTGATTATTCCAGGGTCCGTGCTGCATGTATCGGAAAACAGACACGTGCGGCAGCGGATTCTTACGGAATGCAGACATATATGTCAGAAAAAGCAAACATCGACAGTCTGATTGAACTGGTGGTGGAACTGAAGAGGAGTGAAGAAAAATGGAACTGATTAAGAGACCGAGAAGATTAAGAGGCGGGGAAGTTTTGCGTAAAATGGTGAGAGAGACCAGGATGGACAAATCCTCCCTTATTTATCCTCTGTTTGTGATGGAGGGAAATGGAATCCAGGAGGAAATCCCTTCCATGGAAGGACAGTACCGCTACAGCATTGACCGCCTTCCTTATAAACTGGAACAGCTGGAAAAAGCCGGAGTAAGCAGCATTATGCTGTTTGGAATCCCGGAGCACAAGGACGAAGTTGGAAGCGGTGCTTACGCACAGGATGGAATCGTACAGAAAGCACTTAGAGAGGCGAAAGCAAGATTTCCAGAAATGTATTATGTGACAGATGTATGCATGTGTGAATATACCTCACACGGTCATTGTGGCGTTCTTTGCGACCATGATGTGGACAATGATAAAACCCTGGAGCTTCTTGCAAAAACAGCCCTGTCCCATGCGCAGGCCGGATCTGACATGGTAGCGCCTTCTGACATGATGGACGGTCGTGTGGCTGCAATCCGTAAGGTACTGGATCTGAGCGGATATACCAATGTGCCGATCATGTCCTATGCAGTTAAATATGCTTCCGCATTCTATGGTCCGTTCCGTGATGCCGCAGGAAGTGCGCCTGCTTTTGGAGACCGCAAGAGCTATCAGATGGATTTCCACAACAGAAGAGAGGGCATGAAGGAAGCCCTTATGGATATTGAGGAAGGGGCAGACATTATCATGGTGAAGCCGGCTATGTCTTATCTTGACATGGTTTCTGAGATTTCCAAGGCTGTGAATGTTCCGGTGGCCGCATACAGTGTAAGTGGTGAGTACGCCATGGTGAAAGCTGCTGCCAAGATGGGCTGGATCGATGAAGAACGGATCATTGGAGAAATGGCAGTTGGCGCATATCGTGCCGGCGCCCAGATCTATATTACATATTTTGCAGAAGAAATTGCAAAAATGATGGAGGAAGGGAGAATCGGATGATGACAAAGTCTGAGCGGCTTTTTGAGAGAGCGGTAAAAAGGATTCCCGGAGGAGTAAACAGTCCGGTTCGTGCTTATGGAGCTATCGGAGAGGCTCCGAGATTTATTGAAAAAGCTGACGGCTGTTACATTTATGATGTAGATGGCAACCGTTATATTGATTATATTGATTCCTGGGGACCGATGATCCTGGGGCATAATTTCCCGGCAATCCGGGAAAGTGTCCTGAAGGCATGTGAAAATGGCCTGAGCTTTGGCTGTGCTACAGAAATCGAAGTGGAGATGGCAGAGTTTATCTGCGAAAGAATCCCACATGTGGATATGATCCGTATGGTGAATTCCGGAACAGAGGCAGTTATGAGTGCTATTCGTGTGGCAAGAGGCTATACCGGGAAAAATAAGATCATTAAGTTCGCAGGCTGTTATCATGGACACAGCGATGCCATGCTGGTAAGCGCCGGCTCTGGTGTAATGACAAGTGGCGTGCCGGACAGTGCCGGTGTGCCAAAGGGATGTACAGAAGACACGATGCTGGCTGTTTACAATGACCTGGGTAGTGTGGAAGGCCTTTTTGAACAGGCTGACGGTCAGGTGGCAGCTGTGATCGTTGAGGCTGTTGGGGCAAACATGGGAGTGGTTCCGCCTAAGGATGGTTTCCTTCAGGGACTTCGTTCTCTTTGTGATAAATACCATGCGCTTCTGATTTTTGATGAGGTCATTACCGGATTCAGACTTGCCTTTGGCGGTGCTGCCCAGTATTTTGGTGTGACTCCGGATCTGGTTACTTATGGAAAGATTATTGGAGCGGGAATGCCGGTTGGTGCATACGGTGGAAGAAGAGATGTGATGGAACTTGTCGCTCCGGCAGGAAAGGTTTACCAGGCTGGTACCTTGAGCGGAAATCCGGTAGCTATGGCTGCCGGGCTTACCCAGCTGAAATACCTGTATGACCATGCGGAAGTCTATACGGAACTGGAGAAAAAAGGAGAGCTTCTTTACGGTGGAATGGAAAAAATCGTAAAAGAAAAAGGTCTGGATTATCAGATGAACCATGTAAGCTCTCTTGGCAGCCTGTTCTTTACAAAGCAGCCGGTTGTAGATTATGTTTCTGCAAAATCTTCGGATACAGAGGCATTTGCAGGATATTTCAAAAAAATGCTGAATATGGGAATCCACATGGCACCGTCCCAGTTTGAAGCCATGTTCCTGTCTGCTGCTCATACAGAAGAAATTATTATGGAAACTCTGGATGCAGTAAAGCTTGTTCTTTGAAATTGTGTGTGGTATAATTTAGACACAATTACATAAAAAGAAACCAAATCCGGGTTGCTGTAAAAATGCAACCTACAGTGCTGTAAATGAGATCGGAATAAACAGCGCGAAAGAACGGTTTCCTTAAAAGAGACTGTAGGAGGCTAGACAAATGGGTAAGAAATATGTGGCTTATGTAGGAACCTATACTCACGGAACCAGTAAGGGAATCCAGGTTTACGATGTGAACCTGGAAGAGGGAACTCTCACAGAGAGAAGCGCAGTAGAAGTAAGTAATGCGTCCTATACCGCAGTATCCAAGAATGGCAAGTATCTTTACTCCATTGAGGATGAAGGTGTTGCGGTATTTAAGCGTGATCATAATGGTGATCTGACACGTATCAATAGTGTTGACATTGATGGTATGAGAGGTTGTTTCCTTGCTACCGATGTAGATGGAAAATACCTTTATGTAGCAGGTTATCACGATGGTAAGGTAACGGTTGTGCATACGCACAAGGATGGACGTCTGGGAAGTGTTATGGACGGCGTGTTCCACACTGGTCTTGGAAGTGTGGCAGAGCGTAACTTCCGTCCACATGTAAACTGTGTACGTCCTACCCCTGATAATAAGTATCTTTGCGCAGTAGATAACGGAATTGACCAGATTAAGGTTTACCGTATCAACAAACGCACAGATAAGTTGGAGCTTGTAGATATTGTCCGTTGTCCGAGAGAGAGCGGTCCGCGTATTATCCGTTTCAGTGCAGATGGACGTTTTGCATATGTTCTTTTTGAACTGAGCAATGAGATCAAGGTATACAGCTATGATGGAAGCGGTGATGTTCCCGAATTTGAGCTGCTTCAGAGCGTATCCACTCTTGCGAAGAAGGAAGACGGAAGCGTATCCCATAATGCAGCTTCCGGACTGGCACTTGCACCGGATGGCAAGCATTTGTTCTGCACCACTGCAGGTGAGAATACCGTTGCTATGTTTGAAGTAGATGGTGAGACAGGTCTTCTGGATCGCAAGTTCGTACTTCCTGTAAGCGGCGACTATCCGAAAGACCTCGTAATCTTCCCGGATAACCAGCACATTGCGGTTGCCAATCATTCCAGCAACAGTGTTACTACTTTCAAGGTTGACTATGAGAAGAACATCATTATGATGAAAGGCAAGCCACGTAAGATCGAGACTCCGAACTGTATCAATATCTGGCCGGTACCGGATGGGGAGGATATTGAGAACATAGATGCGTAAAGCATTTAAGAGGCGTAACGCTTTTAAGCTGTACAAAGTATCCGAAAAATAAAGAAATATAAAGAGGACAGTTATCCGAAAAACGAATTCAGATAATTGTCCTCTTTTTTTGAAAAATCCGAGGTTAATACGTATGACTGAAAGAGAGAATCAAGACGTTTACTTATGGTATTTAAAGATAAAAATCCCGGATATAATCCATTCTTGCACTCATATTAGAAAACATGGCATCAACAAGTGTAATGGCAGCCATGGATTCCACTACGACAACAGCCCTTGGTACGATCACGGGATCGTGGCGTCCTTTGATCTCAATAGAGATATTTTCCCCTGTTGTGGTGACGGTCTTCTGTGGCTGGGCAATGGAAGGGGTTGGCTTTATGTGGGCGCGGAGCAGGATCTCGCCACCATCACTGATTCCCCCCAGAATACCACCGGAATGGTTGGTGTTTTTGGTGATCTTTCCATTTTCCATATGGAATCCGTCGTTGTCCTGGGAGCCCTTCATGGTGGATACGTTTACTCCGTCTCCGATTTCCACGGCCTTCACGGCCCCAATGGACATAAGTGCCTGGGCAAAAGCTGCATCCAGCTTGCCAAAAACAGGATCCCCGATTCCGGCAGGAACACCGTTTATGCGGCATTCGATGACTCCGCCGGCACTGTCTTCTTCTTTCATGCATTGCTCCAGATACTGGGAGGCCTTTTCCGCTGCAACCATGTCCGGCATATAGAAAGAATTTTCTTTGATCATTTCCGGATGATAGCTGTGGCAGGAAACAGGTCCAATAGACTTGGTATATGCCTGTAGTGTAATGCCAAGCTCTTTTAGAATTTTGGCAGCAATAGCACCTGCGGCAACTCTGCCAATTGTCTCACGTCCGGAGGAACGTCCACCGCCTCTGTAATCCCGGATACCGTATTTGCTGTCGAAACCAAAATCTGCATGTCCAGGACGGTATGTTTGGGCTATATTGCCATAATCACGGGAACGCTGGTCCTTATTCCGTACGATCATGGAAATCGGAGTGCCGGTAGTCTGACCTTCAAAGACACCAGAGAGAATTTCTACCTCATCGCCTTCGTTTCGCACTGTAGTGTAGCGGCTCTGGCCAGGTTTCCTTCTATTGAGATAAGCCTGTATATCTGCTTCAGTAAGAAAAAGCCCTGCCGGGACCCCGTCCACAACGGCACCCAATGCCTTGCCATGGGATTCTCCCCAGGTTGTAACCGTGAATTTTTTCCCAAATGTTGACTGACTCATAGGCCTAAAATCCTTTCTGCTTCAATTGTATCAAAATGGTTCTTTGTTAAAGCCATTATAGCGAAATGCAAAAAATCTGTAAAGTCAATCTATTAGAATTGACAAAATTTCCTGTACAAATTATAATGGAAACTGTATTTTTTGAGAAACAAGAGATGGAAGGAGTGCAGCTTGTGGTAAGGATTTTTAAGACGATAGAGGGTGCGATTCACGAGATCCAGGAGCCACAGGAGGATTGCTGGGTCGCAATGACCAATCCCACTGCAACCGAGATATTTGAAATGTCCGAGCGGTTTGGAATTGAAGTGGATGATCTTCGGGCGCCGCTGGATGAAGAGGAAAGATCACGTATTGAGGTGGAGGATAATTACACCCTGATCCTTGTAGATGTTCCTATGATCGAGGAGCGCAACGACAAGGACTGGTATGGCACTATTCCTCTTGGCATTATCGTTACCAAGAAGATGATCTTTACGGTATGTCTGGAGGACACCCAGGTATTGACCCGGTTTATGGAAGGAAGGGTACGTAATTTCTTTACCTATATGAAGACCCGGTTTATTCTGCAGATTCTGTACCGCAATGCTACCATGTACCTGCATTATCTGCGTATCATAGATAAGAAGAGTGAACAGGTGGAGGAGAAGCTTCACATGTCTACACGTAACCAGGAACTGATGGAGCTTCTGGAACTGGAGAAATCACTGGTATATTTTACCACGTCCCTTCGGTCAAATGAGGTGGTGCTGGAGAAGCTTCTGAAGGTGGAGAGCATTAAGCAGTACCCGGAGGACACCGATCTTCTGGAAGATGTTATCATAGAGAATAAACAGGCCATCGAGATGGCCAATATTTACAGTGGCATCTTAAGCAGCATGATGGGAACTTTTGCATCGGTTATTTCCAATAACCTGAACGTTGTCATGAAAGTTTTGTCCGTCATTACTATCGTAATGAGTATCCCGACAATTGTGTTCAGTGCCTATGGAATGAACCTGAATCCTGCCGGAATGCCGTTCTCTGCTGATAAATGGGGATTTTTAGTGGTGATTCTGTTGTCCATACTGGTAAGTATTGTGGCAGCTGTGATTCTGTCCAAAAAGAAATTTTTCTAATAATTAATGAATGAAGAGAAAAGAGGATTACATGAAATTTATTGATAAGCTGGAACGCAAATATGGAAGATTTGGGATTCCCAATCTGACAGTGTACATTGTCGTATGCTATGTGATCGGTTATGCACTGATGACGGTGAATCCAAGTATGTTGAGATGGCTTAGTCTGGAGCCGGCTTATATTTTGCGGGGACAGGTGTGGAGACTTGTGACATGGGTATTATACCCGCCGGATTCTTCGAATGTAATATTGTTTGCCTTGATGGTTTTGTTATTTTATTACCCGATTGGAACGTCTTTAGAGAGAACGATCGGTACCTTTAAATATACCTTATATATTCTTTCAGGTATGGTATTTACTATTTTAGGTGCGTTTCTTTTATATTTCATCCTTGGAGGCAATGTCCTGGTAGGAAGTGTATTTTCTACTTACTATATCAGTTTGTCAACCTTTCTTGCATATGCAATGTGTTATCCGGATATGCAGGTTCTGCTTATGTTCATCATTCCGGTGAAGATGAAATGGATGGCAATTTTCTATGTAGTGATCGTTGCATACGAAATGATTCAGTACATTATGGCTGGTGCATGGTATCTGGTGATCCCGATCGTGGCTTCACTGTTGAACTTCATTATTTTTTACTTTGGAACAAAGGATTTCAGCCGTTACAATCCAAAGGAAGTACACAGAAGGAATGAATTCCGCAAGGCAATGGAGCCGCAGGGGCGCATGAAATCAGGCGGCGGAGCTGTGACCAAGCATAAATGTGCGATCTGTGGACGTACAGAGCTTGATGACCCGAATCTGGAATTCCGTTTCTGTTCCAGATGCAATGGGAATTACGAGTATTGCCAGGACCATCTTTTTACACATACACATGTAAAATGATAACAATGACCATCTAACTAATTAGAAACAGAGGGATAGACTGCTTATGAAGAGAACAAAAATTATCTGTACTCTGGGACCGGCATCCAGTAAGAAAAACATCTTAAGATCCATGATGCGTGCCGGAATGGATATTGCCCGCTTTAATTTTTCACATGGTTCTCATGAAGAGCACAGGGAAAGAGTGGATATGATCAAAAACCTCCGTGAGGAGTTAAATATTCCGGTTGCCATGCTTCTTGATACCAAAGGACCTGAGATCCGGACGAAGCTTTTGAAAGATCATAAAAAAGTTACATTGGAAACGGGCAGTGAGTTTACACTTACCACTGGTGACATTGAAGGCGATGAGACCAGAGTTGCCATCACATACGAGAATCTCTATAAGGATGTGAAAAAAGGCGGCAAGATCTTAATTGATGATGGTCTGATCGAGCTGGAAATAGAGAATATTAAAAATGGAGATATTGTCTGTCGTGTCTTAAATGGCGGTGAGCTTGGAGAACGCAAGGGAATCAATGTCCCTTATGTAAAGGTGAAACTTCCGGGAATTACAGAGAAGGATAAAGACGATATTCTGTTTGGTATTACCCAGGAGTTTGACTATATTGCAGCTTCTTTTGTCCGTGATGCGAAAGCAATCAAAGAAATCCGTCAGCTTCTGAATGAAAATGGCGGCCACGATATTGGAATCATTGCCAAGATTGAGAATGCAGAGGGCGTTGAGAATATTGATGAGATCATCAAGGCAGCAGATGGTATTATGGTTGCCAGAGGTGATCTTGGAGTAGAGATTCCGCCAAGCGAGGTTCCCTATATCCAGAAGATGATCATCCGTAAATGCAATGAGAATTACGTTCCGGTTATCACAGCTACCCAGATGCTGGATTCTATGATCCGCAATCCGCGTCCGACGAGAGCTGAGGTTGCGGATGTTGCCAATGCAATTTATGACGGTACAGATGCGATTATGCTTTCCGGAGAGACTGCAGCTGGAAAATATCCGCTGGAAGCGCTGAAGATGATGGTGGAGATCGCGCAGACTACTGAGCCTCACCTGAATTATGAAGATTATACCCATAATCGTAACATGTGCGGCGAGAGCAAGGTATCCAGTGCTGTAGGACTAGCTGCTGTACAGACTGCAAGAGATCTGAAGGTGAAGGCCATTGTGACACCTACCTTTGGTGGACGAACAGCCAGACTGATCTCCAACTTCCGCCCGGAGGTTCCTATTTATGCAGTCACCCCGAATGACACTATCCTGCACAGATTGCAGCTTGTATGGGGAGTTACACCGCTGAAAGGATACGAGAAGGATTCCACAGAGCATATTATTTCCCAGGCTATGAGTGTTGTACGCAGAAAGCGGTTAGCTAAAAAAGGAGATCTGATCGTATTTACAGTCGGGGACCCTGCTACCAATATGACACGCGAAGGTGCTGTAACTAATATGCTTCATGTGATTGAAGCCAAATAAAGAGTTGTTGTGCATTGGTATAACAGCTGAAAAAGCGCTACTTTTTATCACAGCCAGGTGCTGTATTTTACAAACGAGGAGAAACTATTATGAAAAAAACACCTTTTGTGACACTGGAGAAGGTACAGGAAATTGCCCAGAAATACCCAACACCATTTTATCTCTATGACGAGAAGGGAATACGTGAGAATGCGCAGGCTTTGAAGGAAGCTTTTGCATGGAATAAGGGTTTTAAGGAATTTTTTGCGGTAAAGGCAACCCCTAATCCATTTCTGATCAAGATTTTGCAGGAGTATGGCTGCGGATGTGACTGCTCTTCCATGACAGAGCTGATGCTTTCCAAGGCAATCGGATGCAAGAAGGGAGATATTATGTTCTCCTCCAATGACACTCCGGATAAAGAATTTAAATATGCTGATGAGATTGGCGGAATCATTAACCTGGATGATATCACCCATATTGAGAGTGTGGAGAAAGCAGTTGGAAAAATTCCGGAGATCATCAGCTGCCGTTATAACCCAGGCGGAGTTTTCAAGATCAGCAATGATATTATGGACAATCCTGGAGACGCCAAATATGGTATGACTACCGAGCAGATTTTTGACGCATTCCGTATCCTGAAAAGTAAAGGTGCAAAAGAGTTTGGTATTCATGCATTCCTTGCCAGCAACACGGTAACCAATGATTATTATCCAATGCTTGCAAAGGTAATGTTCGAGCTGGCTGTGAAGCTTCAGAAGGAGACTGGCGCACATATTAAATTTATTAACCTTTCTGGTGGAATTGGTATTCCTTACCGTCCGGAGCAGACTCCAAATGATATCCGCGCCATCGGTGAGGGAGTGCGCAAGGTGTACGAAGAGGTTCTTGTTCCGGAGGGAATGGGAGATGTTGCCATTTATACAGAGCTTGGACGTTTTATGATGGGACCGTATGGCTGCCTGGTAACAAAGGCAATTCATGAGAAACATACCCATAAGGAATATATCGGTGTAGATTCCTGCGCAGTAAATCTTATGCGTCCGGCTATGTATGGTGCTTATCATCATATTACTGTTCTTGGAAAAGAAGACCAGGCATGTGACCATTTGTATGATATTACCGGATCACTTTGCGAAAATAATGATAAATTTGCCATCGACCGTTATCTTCCGAAGATTGATATGGGTGATTACCTGGTTATCCATGATACCGGGGCCCATGGCTTTTCTATGGGATATAACTACAATGGCAAGCTGAAATCCGCAGAGATCCTTCTTCATGAGGATGGAAGCTTTGATATGATCAGACGCGCAGAGACACCAAGAGATTATTTCGCTACCTTTGACTGCTTCCCGATTTTTGAGAAGATGCTGGAAGATGAAGATAAAGCGTGATTGATAAGTGATAAAAGAGGAATTACCGGAAGAATATTCTGGTAGTTCCTTTTTGCTATAGTAAACTCTGCGGAATTTCAGGTAACAAAAAATCCCGTAAAATCAAGGATTTCACGGGATTTACATATCTTATGAAATAGAAAGAAGTGCCGGCAGTGGGACTTGAACCCACACGTAGTTGCCTACAACAGATTTTGAGTCTGCCTCGTCTGCCATTCCGACATGCCGGCGCTAAATTGACAATAGTTATAATAACACAATCTGATATTTTGCGCAAGAGCATTTCTAAAATAAATTGTTACTGTTCAGAGCCAAGCGGATTCTTGTGAAAAAGGGGGAGCCATGCTTGCATGAACGAGCGCTTTTTCACAAGAATCCATTTGGCGGATACGCCACACCGACAAAATGCGAAGCGTTTTGGAGGTTGGCTCTGAACAGCAACAATAAATTTACTTAATTGCATTAAAAATTCATACAATGAGTAAAAATAAAAAGTTTATAAAATTTCGGGAGAGAATATTGATATTCCCATTGAGAAATGCTAAAGTATTCACCAAGTTGACAGAAAATGGAGGAAATGCCAATGAACATTGACCATAAAAAACCAGAGAACCGGCCATTGTATATTTTTGTAATGGTTGCGGTAGTGGTAATTCTTTTCCTGAATTTATTTGCGATTCCTGCCATGCAGGAGCGCTCAGTGGAGAAGACGGATTACAGCACCTTCCTCAGCAATGTGGAGAGAGGAAATGTGTCCAAGGCAGAAGTGCAGGATGATTACATCTATTATGTTGTCCGCAAGAATGGGGAGGATACGGTATGTAAGACAGTCCGGATGGATGACCCGGACCTGGTGAGTCGTCTATATGAAGCCGGAACCAGCATGGAGGCTGTGGAACCGCAGAAACAGTCTATTTTTCTCAGTCTGGTAATCGGATATGTGATTCCAATCGTGATCTTTATTTTCCTTGGAAGATGGCTGAGCAAGAAGATGATGAGTTCCATGGGTGGTGGCCCTGGCGGAGCAATGTCCTTCGGAAAAAGCAATGCCAAGGTATATGTGAAATCTTCCACGGGAATTAAGTTTACAGATGTTGCAGGTGAAGATGAGGCGAAAGAGCTTCTTACCGAAATCGTAGATTATCTTCATAATCCACAGAAATATACAGAAATCGGCGCATCCATGCCGAAAGGTGCCCTTCTTGTAGGCCCTCCAGGTACAGGTAAGACATTGCTTGCCAAGGCAGTTGCCGGAGAAGCAGAAGTACCGTTTTTTTCCATTTCCGGTTCTGAATTTGTGGAGATGTTTGTAGGTATGGGAGCTGCAAAGGTCCGTGATCTGTTTAAGCAGGCAAACGAGAAAGCACCGTGTATCGTATTTATTGACGAAATTGATACCATTGGTAAGAAACGTGATAATGGTGGCTTTACCGGTGGAAATGACGAGCGTGAGCAGACATTGAATCAGCTGCTTACAGAGATGGATGGATTTGATGGATCCAAAGGTGTTGTGATCCTTGCAGCTACGAACCGTCCGGATTCCCTTGATCCGGCCCTCCTTCGTCCAGGTCGTTTTGACAGACGTATTCCGGTCGAGCTTCCTGACTTAAAAGGCCGTGAGGAAATTCTTAAGGTTCATGCCAAGAAGATCAAAATTGCGGACAGCGTCCGTTTTGATGATATCGCCAAGGCTGCTGCGGGAGCTTCTGGTGCAGAGCTTGCCAACATTGTAAATGAGGCGGCGCTGCGTGCGGTGCGTGATGGCAGGAAATTTGCCACCCAGGCAGATTTTGAGGAGAGTATTGAGGTTGTTATCGCAGGCTATCAGAAGAAAAACCGTGTACTTTCCAACAAGGAGAAGCTGATCGTGTCGTATCATGAAGTGGGACATGCGCTTGTGGCTGCTAAGCAGACGGATTCTGCGCCAGTACACAAGATCACCATTATTCCACGTACCTCCGGGGCACTTGGCTATACCATGCAGGTGGATGAGCAGGAGCATTTCCTGATGTCCAAGGAAGAACTGGAGAACAAGATCGCCACCTTTACAGGCGGTCGTGCTGCAGAAGAGCTGATCTTCCACAGCGTTACAACTGGCGCTTCCAACGATATCGAACAGGCTACGAAGATTGCCAGGGGAATGATTTCCCGTTACGGTATGAGTGACGAGTTCGACATGGTTGCAATGGAGAGCATGAGTAATCAGTATCTGGGTGGTGATTCCAGCCTTAGCTGTTCCTTCGAGACACAGACACTTCTGGATAAGAAAGTTGTGGAACTGGTACGCAGACAGCATGAGAAAGCTTATAAGATCCTGGAAGATAATATCGAGAAGCTTCATGAACTGGCCAAATATCTGTATGAACATGAAACGATCACTGGTGAAGAATTTATGAAGATTTTAAATGATCCGCCGAAGGCTCTTACAGCAGAAGAATGAAGGTCATGAATTCAGCAGGATCAGGAAAACAAACAGAGAAATAAACAGAAAAAGAGAACATTGAAAATGAGAGACAGTGAATATGGCGTCTCCTTGAGAAATTTAAGGAAGATCAGTCAAAAGTTGCTGTCTCTTGTTTTTTTTACAGGATTCGGATATAATACCCCATATGGGTTGAAAAAGAGAGGTGTGTTTCCATGAATTGTCAGACAGCAGAGAGTATGGTAAACCGATATATTGAACATGACCTGTCCGTAGATGAACTGGAGGCTTTTCTGGAGCATGTGGAGAATTGTCCTTCCTGTTATGATGAACTGGAAACGTATTTTATTGTTCATGCTGCCATGCAGCAATTAGATGATGAAGGTAAGGATTCTACTCTGGATCTTCGGGAACTTCTGGAAGAGGATATCCGTAGAGCGAAACATCATATACTGAAAACAAAATTCCGCCGGGCATTAAGCGGAGTGGGATTTTGCGCGTTGATCGCCGGACTGGGCGGTTTTCTGATCTATATTGTGATGCAGATGCTATGAGAAAATGCAAGGTGCTTATCATCTTCTATAGAGCGTGTTTGAAAAACAGATAGAAAATCAGTGTCATACAGGAGGCATTTATGTGTGAGAAAATTTTATTGATAGATGGTTACAGCATTTTAAACAGGGCATTTTATGGCCTTCCAGACCTGACGAATTCAGAAGGAATGCATACAGGTGCTGTGTATGGCTTTTTAAATATTCTGTTTAAAGTGCTGAGTGAAGAAGCTCCAGAATATCTGGCAGTTGCATTTGACAGAAAGGAGCCAACCTTCCGGCATGAGAAATATCCCAAATACAAAGGTACACGTAAGCCGATGCCGGAAGAACTGAAAGTGCAGATTCCTCTTCTGAAGGAAATGCTTGAAAAAATTGGCATTGAGATAGTATCTCTTGCTGGTTTTGAGGCAGATGATATTCTCGGGACGCTTGCAAAAAAAGGCGAAGAGAACAATCTGGATGTGACGGTTCTTTCAGGAGACAGGGATCTTTTACAGCTTGCAACGAAGAAAATTATGATCCGTCTTCCCAAAACAGCCAGAGACCAGACGGTTATAGAAAATTATAAGGATGAACAGGTGCAGGAGCATTACGGGATTACGCCTGTCCAGATCATAGATCTGAAGGCACTTATGGGCGATCAGGCAGATAATATTCCGGGGGTCCCGGGCATAGGGGAGAAGACAGCGACCAAACTGATCGTGGAATATGGCTCCTTAGAAAATGCATATGCCCACGCAGATGAAATTTCCCAGAAACGTGCAAGAGAATCTTTGAAAGAAAATTATGAACTGGCAAAGCTTAGTAAAGAGCTTGCCACCATCAATACAGATTGTCCGGTGAAATTTGATCTGGAAAAATATAGAACCGGCGATATTTACAGCAAAGAAGCCTACGAGCTTTGCCGGAAACTGGATTTTAAAAATTTCCTGCTGAAATTTGATCCGGCCCAGGTAAATGAGAACAATATGGAGCAGGACTTCTTTACCTGTAATGATTTTGGCGGTTGTGAAGCGCTTTTTAAAAAAGCGGGACAGACAGAAGCTGTTGGAATTTCCCTTCTGTGGGATAAAGAAGGCGTCTACGGAGCTGGTATGGCTTTAAGCGATGATGAGATCTACTATATTCCTGTGGAAGGAATGATAACTGCCGGATATCTGGGAGATAAGATCGGCCATCTGGGCGAAAAGACCACCGTATGTGCCATGGATATAAAAGCGTTGCTGAAACGTGCCAGCTTAAATAGGAACGCGGCCATTTTTGACTGTGGGATTGCGGCATATCTCCTGAATCCGCTGAAAAGCACTTACACATATGACGAGCTTGCGAAGGATTATCTGGATGGAAAGCTTCTTCCGGCCAGGGAAGAGCTCCTGGGGAAAACATCCCTGAAAAATGCCTGGGAAGAGGGCAGGGTGGAACTGGAACATCTGGGATGCTATATGGCATATACCGCTCTTTCGGTGAAGAAACCACTGGAAGAAAAGCTTCATGAGCAGGATATGTGGAAGGTATATAAAGAAATCGAACTTCCCCTTGTGTTTACACTGGATTCCATGGAAAAATATGGGATTAAAGTGCAAGGGGACGAGCTGAAAAATTACGGGGACAGGCTGACTGGCCGTATCCAGGAACTGGAGAAGCAGATCTGGCAGCAGGCAGGGGAAGAATTCAATATTAATTCTCCCAAACAGTTAGGCGTGATCCTTTTTGAAAAAATGGGAATCCCAGGTGGGAAAAAGACGAAGACAGGATATTCCACATCTGCTGATATCCTGGAAAAGCTGGCAGCGGAGAATCCTATCGTAACGGATATTCTGGAATACCGTCAGCTGACGAAACTGAAATCCACTTATGCAGATGGTCTTGGGGCTGTGATCGAGGCAGATGGAAGGATCCATTCCACATTTAACCAGACAATCACTGCTACCGGGCGGATCAGCAGTACAGAGCCAAATCTTCAGAATATACCGGTCCGTATGGAACTGGGAAGACTGATCCGTAAAGTGTTTGTACCGGAAGAGGGTTTCGTATTTCTGGATGCGGATTATTCCCAGATCGAGCTTCGTGTATTGGCCCATATGTCCGGAGATGAGAAGCTGATCGAGGCTTATAAGGAGGCCGAGGATATCCACAGACTGACTGCATCACAGGTTTTCCATATTCCATTGGATGAGGTCACACCGCTGCAGAGAAGGAATGCGAAGGCAGTAAACTTTGGGATTGTCTATGGAATCAGCTCCTTTGGTCTTAGCCAGGATCTTAGCATTACCAGAAAAGAAGCAGCGGCTTATATCCAGAATTACTTTGAGACTTATCCAAGCATCAAAGGTTTCCTGGATGGGCTTGTGGAGCAGGGAAAAGAAAAAGGCTATGTATCTACCATGTTTGGCAGAAGAAGACCGGTTCCGGAACTGAAATCCAGCAATTTTATGCAGAGATCCTTTGGAGAGCGTGTGGCAATGAATTCACCGATTCAGGGAACCGCAGCAGATATTATCAAAATTGCTATGAACCGTGTATACAAGCGGCTACAGGAAGAAAATCTAAAGTCCAGACTGGTGCTCCAGGTTCACGATGAGCTGTTGATCGAGACCTGGAAAGAGGAAATTCCCCAGGTTTCCAGAATCCTGGAAGAGGAAATGAAAGGAGCCGCTGATCTGGCAGTAGAACTGGAAGTAGATATGCACCAGGGAAATAACTGGTATGAAGCAAAGTGATGCAGACTAGAGGCACATACAATGAAGATAATAGGAATTACAGGAGGAGTAGGCGCTGGGAAAAGCACGGTGCTTGCTTACCTTGAGGAAAAATACAATGCTTTTGTGATACAGGCGGATGAGGTGGGACATATTGTAATGGAACCAGGACAGGAATGTTATGAGCAGGTGATCCGTCTGTTTGGAAAAGATGTGATAAAAAAGGATAAAACTATTGACCGGAAGAGGGTTTCGGATGTAGTATTTGGACAACCGGATTTATTAGAACGATTAAACCGAATCATACATCCGGCGGTAAAACGGTATATTTTGAGAAGCCTGGAAGAGCAAAAAGAGGAAAAAAGAGAGCTTTGCGTTGTAGAAGCCGCTCTTTTTCTGGAGGAGCATTACCAGGAATTTTGTGATGATGTATGGTATATTCATACAGATGAAGAAATCCGCATCCGGCGGCTTATGGAAAACCGTGGGTACACAAGGGGAAAATCCCTTGGAATCATTGGAAACCAGGCCAGCGAAGCGTATTTTCGTGCCAACACAGATTATACGATAGAAAATAACGGTGATCTGGAAAAAACGTGGAAACAGATCGATGAAGGAGTAAGAAGGAATGAGACTTTGTAGTATTGCCAGCGGAAGCAGCGGGAACTGTATTTATGTGGGATCAGAAGAAACACATGTTCTGGTAGATGCAGGAATCAGCGGCAAACGGATCGAGCAGGGACTGAACCAGCTGGAGCTTACTGGCAGGGACATAGATGCTATTCTGGTTACCCATGAACACTCTGACCATATCAGCGGGCTTGGTGTGATGGCGCGCAGATACCACATTCCGGTTTATACCACAGGAGGAACTGCAGATGCGATCAGCAGAATGAAAAATATGCAGAACCTTCCGGAAGATACATTCCACGAAATTGTGGAAGACCAGGATTTTCACATTAAGGATCTGACTATACATCCTTTTTCCATTCCCCATGATGCGGCGCAGCCGGTAGGATACCGGGTGGAATGCCAGGATAAGGCAGTTGGCATTGCTACAGACCTTGGGAAATATAACGATTACATAGTAGAGAATTTACAGAATCTGGATGCCCTTTTGCTGGAATCCAACCATGACATCCGTATGCTTCAGGTGGGAAGCTATCCATATTACCTGAAACAGCGTATTCTGGGAGACAGGGGGCATCTTTCCAATGAAAACGCAGGAAGGCTGCTCTGCAGGCTTTTGCATGATGATATGAAGGCAATTTTTCTCGGCCATTTAAGCAAGGAAAATAACTACGAGGCGCTTGCCTATGAGACGGTCTGCTCAGAGGTAACCCTTGGAGATAATCCATATAAATCCAAAGATTTCAAGATACAGGTTGCGAAACGGGATAGTATTTCAGAAGTGGTTGCACTGTAGCGGTACAGTGCTTGCGCCATTTTGGGATATGTCTGGTTTTTACATACAGGTCATGGGAAAGAGAAGAACAGACAAATTTCCCGGGACAGTCAAATAAGGGCGTCGGCCCCAAATACAGGAGGAGTATCATGAAAAAAACAATCATCACAGTTGTAGGAAACGACACAGTTGGTATCATTGCAAAAGTATGTACGTATCTTGCCCAGAACCAGGTGAATATTCTGGACATTTCCCAGACTATTGTACAGGGGTATTTTAACATGATGATGGTAGCGGATACCAGCGCTTCAGACAAGGAAATTGCAACTCTTTCAAAAGAACTGGCTGCTCTGGGGGATGAGATCGGCGTAGTGATCCATTGCCAGCACGAGGATATTTTCAACGTAATGCACCGTATATAATGCTTGGAACGGAAGGCTTTTGGACCCTGACATTATATAATCTTATCTGGAGAAAGGAACACGAAACGCTATGATTAATATGTTTGAGGTAAATGAGACCAATAAAATGATCGAGCAGGAGAACCTTGATGTGCGTACCATCACTCTTGGAATCAGCCTGCTTGATTGTATTGACAGTGATCTTGCCAAATTAAATGAGAAAATTTATAACAAAATTACCACTTATGCCAAAGATCTGGTGGCAACTGGCGAAAAAATTTCTGCACAGTATGGAATTCCTATTGTGAACAAAAGAATCTCAGTTACACCCATCGGTCTGGTCGGCGGCGCTGCATGCAGGACAACAGAGGATTTTGTGACGATTGCAAAGACACTTGATAAGGCAGCAAAACAGGTGGGAGTAAATTTTATAGGTGGATATACAGCTCTTGTAAGTAAGGGAATGACGCCTGCTGAGGAGCTTCTGATCCGTTCTATTCCACAGGCTCTTGCAAGCACAGAGCGCGTGTGCAGCTCTGTAAATGTTGGTTCCACAAAGACCGGAATCAATATGGATGCTGTAAAGCTTATGGGTGAGGTCGTGCTTGAGACTGCTGAGGCAACCAAGGAACAGGATTCTCTTGGATGTGCCAAGCTGGTTGTATTTTGCAATGCACCAGATGATAATCCGTTTATGGCAGGTGCATTCCACGGTGTTACAGAGGCAGACAGCATTATCAATGTTGGTGTCAGCGGTCCCGGGGTAGTAAAAACAGCCCTGGAAAAAGTAAGGGGAGAGGATTTCGAGACTCTCTGTGAGATGATCAAACGCACAGCGTTTAAGGTAACCCGAGTAGGCCAGCTGGTTGCCCGTGAAGCGTCCAAAATGCTTGGCGTTCCTTTTGGTATTGTGGATCTTTCTCTTGCACCGACGCCGGCGATAGGAGACAGTGTGGCAGAAATCCTGGAAGAAATCGGCCTTGAAAGAGCCGGGGCACCTGGAACTACAGCAGCCCTTGCTTTGTTAAACGATCAGGTGAAAAAAGGCGGTGTAATGGCATCCACAGCAGTAGGCGGCTTAAGCGGCGCATTTATTCCGGTCAGTGAAGACCAGGGAATGATCGATGCTGTGACAGCAGGCGCCCTTACTATCGAGAAGCTGGAAGCTATGACCTGTGTCTGCTCAGTAGGTCTTGACATGATCGCAGTACCAGGAGATACGAAGGCTTCCACGATTTCCGGTATTATTGCAGATGAAGCAGCCATCGGAATGGTGAATCAGAAGACGACAGCAGTCCGCCTCATCCCTGTTATTGGAAAAGGCGTGGGAGAGACAGTAGAATTCGGCGGTCTTCTTGGCTATGCACCGATCATGCCGGTGAATAACTTCTCCTGCGAAGCATTTGTAGCACGCGGAGGACGCATTCCCGCCCCGATCCATAGCTTTAAAAATTAAGCCTGCGAAGCAGGCGCTACTTCTTGTAATTGCACAAGCAGGTTCCGATTTTTTGCGAAGCATTAAAAATGACTTGACATTTTTACATTACTGTGCTAAAGTATAAACCAGTTAAACCGATGAGAAAGAGTAGTAAATCAGATGTGACATCTGGTCATTATGAATGGACTGATTAGTGACCACACAGAGAGCGAAGGATGGTGGGATCTTCGTATGAAGCGGCTGATGGAATGGACTTTCGAGGGCGGCCCGAAATTATGATCGAGGAGAGTAGGCGCCGACGGGAACCGAACCCGTTACCAATCAGGAGTGTATGTTTGTACATGAGAAAGTGGACGATTTGTCAATTTGAGTGGCACCGCGATAATAAGATTTTATTACCGTCTCAAAGAACAACAGAGATGTTGTTTTTTGAAGACGGTTTTTTATTTACCAGAAAAGTCTGGAACAGACAGATACCACTCATTCTTTCTCGCAGACAAGATGCAGGGGATCGGCTCAGTTATCCCTTAGCCAATTTTAAGAGAGAGAGGAAAAAACTATGAAAAAAAGAATGATCGCAATCGCAGCAGCAACAATGGCAACTATGATGATGGCAACACCTGTTCTGGCAGAGGATTACAAGATCGGCATCTGCAACTATGTTGATGATGCTTCCCTGAATCAGATCGTAGACAATCTGGAAAGCCGTCTGAAAGAGATCGGGGATGAGAAGGGTGTTAATTTCGAGATCTCCTATGACAACTGTAATGCAGATGCCAATGTTATGGAGCAGATCATTTCTGATTTCCAGGCAGATGGTGTAGATCTTATGGTTGGCGTTGCTACACCGGTAGCTATGCGTATGCAGGCAAGCACAGAGGGAACAGACACACCGGTTGTATTTTCCGCAGTATCTGATCCGGTCGGCGCAGGACTTGTGGAATCCCTGGACGCACCAGGCGCAAACCTTACCGGAACAAGCGATTATCTGGATACCGCTTCTATTATGAAACTGATCCAGGCAGTCAATCCAGATACAAAGAAGATCGGACTTTTATATGATATTGGACAGGATTCCTCCACAGCAGCCATTGAGGCAGCCAAAGCTTACATGGATGAGAATGGAATCGAATATGTAGAGCGCACCGGAACGACCACAGATGAGGTACAGCTTGCAGCAGATGCACTTGTGGCAGATGGCGTTGACGCAGTATTTACTCCAACTGACAATACGATCATGACAGCAGAGCTTTCCATTTATGAGAAATTTATTGATGCTGGAATCCCACATTATACAGGTGCTGATTCCTTCGCATTAAACGGAGCATTTGCAGGATATGGTGTTGATTATGCAAACCTTGGCTCCAAGACAGCAGATATGGTTGCAGACATTCTTTTAAATGGTGCTGATCCGGCGTCTACTCCTGTAGAAACCTTTGATAACGGTACTGCAACTGTCAATACAGAAACCTGCGAGGCACTTGGCCTTGATTTTGAAACTGTCAAAGCAGCTATGGAACCTCTTTGCACACAGGTAAATGAGATCACCACAGCAGAAAGCTTTGATGAACTGGAAGAAAATTAACCGGAGGAAAAAATCGTGACACTGGCTACTGCACTCTCCTTAGGAGAAACTGCCCTGAAACTTGGACTGATCTGTTCTTTGACTGTCCTTGCGTTGTTTTTAAGTTATTCCATGCTGAATGTCTGCGACCTTTCTACAGACGGCTGCTTTACCTTAGGCGCCGCTGTAGGAGCTGCCGTGGCAGTTAGCGGACATCCTTTTTTATCCATTATAGCTGCAATGCTGGCCGGAATCTGCTCTGGTTTTATAACCGGATTTTTGCAGACGAAAATGGGCGTGGACAGCCTGCTTGCGGGAATTATCGTGAATACAGGTCTGTATTCCATTAATATTGCGGTGATGGGAGGTTCTTCCCTGATCAATATGAACCGTACAGATACGGTGTTTTCCATGATGAAGGATGCCCTGGCAGATACTCCGTTAAAGGGAAGGTCAGACATTATTGTTGCACTGATCGCGGTAGCAGCAGTGATCGCATTTCTGGTATTCTTCTTGAAAACCAGACTTGGCCTTGCAATCCGGGCTACTGGAAATAATGCGGATATGGTAAAATCCTCCTCTATTAACCCTGTATTTACAACGATCATCGGACTTTGCATTGCAAACTCTTTTACAGCATTGTCTGGATGCCTGCTTTCCCAGTCACAGAAGTCTGTGGATATCAACATTGGACAGGGAATGGTTACTATTGCCCTCGCTTCCTTGCTGATCGGAGGAACGATCCTGGGAAAAGGCGGAATTTTTATAAGGGCGGTCGGAATGGTACTTGGATCTTTTATTTTCCGTCTGGTTTATACAGTTGCATTAAGATTTAATATGCCGGCATTTATGCTGAAGCTGGTATCTTCTGTGATCGTTATTCTGGCGATTTCCGGCCCGTATCTGAAGAGGCAGTGGCCGCAGCTGAAACGGAGAATGACACACAAGAAGGGAGGAATCTGATCCATGCTGAAGCTTTCACATATTTCCAAAACCTTTAATCCGGGAACAGTAAATGAAAAAGTGGCAATCAAGGACTTGTCCCTTCATCTGGAAAAAGGGGATTTTGCAACGATCATCGGCTCTAACGGAGCTGGCAAATCTACCATGTTTAATGCTATTTGCGGGGACTTTTTTACAGATTCCGGTTCCATTGTGCTGGATGGGGAGGATATTACCTTTATGCCACAGCATGCCAGAGCAAAAAATATTGGCCGGCTGTATCAGGACCCTATGAGAGGGACGGCTCCTGGAATGACTATTTTGGAGAATCTTGCCCTTGCAGCAGGCAGGGGAGGATGGCTCTCTGGCATTTCCAGAAGTGATAAACAGCGTTTCAAAGAGCAGCTGGCCCTTCTGGATATCGGGCTGGAGGACAGGATGAATCATCCGGTGGGATTGCTCTCGGGAGGACAAAGACAGGCACTTACCCTTTTGATGGCGACCATGAATCCGCCGAAGCTTCTCCTTCTGGATGAGCACACAGCGGCCCTTGACCCTGGGACGGCTGAGAAGGTGCTGAACCTGACCAAGAGAATTGTGGAAGAACATCATCTGACCTGTCTGATGATCACCCATAACATGCAGTCCGCACTGGAGCTTGGAAACCGGATACTGATGATGGACTCGGGAGATATCGTTCTGGATATTAAGGGAGAAGAGAAGAAAGGACTTACAGTGGAAGGTCTGCTTGATAAATTCAAGGTGGGAGCAGGTAAGAAGCTGGATAATGACCGTATTCTTCTTTCAAATGAATAACATACAAAAATGCCCCAATTGTCAGATCTTAAGTCTGGCTTTTGGGGCGTTTTAGTAGTAGGAGAAAACTGATTAAATGGAATATCAGAGGATGAATGGCTTCTAGAGCGTGCAGATTGCAGGGATGACTTTGGGGGCAGGCTCTGGGTTTTGGGCCAGCGGCATCATACAATAACAATCTGCTGACGGTATTCGTGAATATAAGCTTTGTTATTTTTTTGCGCCAGGATGCTTTCGTAAAGATTGGAAGCAAAAGTTGTTTCATTTAGTAAATCAATAGCTTCAGAATTTCCATCCAGTTGTTTAGGGGCATCTGGTAATTTTGTAAGAAGAGGAATCCGGCTCTTCTTTTTTATTTCACCAAGAAGGGCAGAGCTATCCCTGCGAAAACCCAGGACCCTGGCATAGGGAATCTGTTCGGGAACTTTACGGATGTGAAGAAGCATGTGCAAAAGAGCCCGCTGGATCCTGGTGCGGGTGATCTCTTTGGTTTTCAGAACCTCTGTAAATTGGGAAAAGGTTTCGTACTGGTCCTTGCAGGAAAGGATTCTTCTGGCAAGGGAATGGGACAGATCCAGGTAAGTGCACAGGCTGTCTTCTGTTTCAGAAAGGAGGCAGTAACGGTAAAGGGCATCCAGGTCGTTTTCCAGAATAAAATGATTCCGGGAAATTTCCCGGAGAAATAATTCCCTGCAGGAGGCCGGAAGAAACTGGTCTGCCACATTATGCGGCAGGGCAGAGCTTAAATCCGGTGCATTTGTGATGGCGCTGCGGATCGCGGAAGCAGAAGGGAAAATACGCTCTGTCAAAGTGGTGTCGTGATATTCATTTCCCTCACGTTTTATGGCTACTGGTCTGATGGGGCTCTTTTCACGTAAAATAGCCTTGCAGTATTCAATTCCAAGAATATTATTGGGAGAAGAAAGAATCTGCTGATAGTCGCTGAATCCGGGAAAAAGTGCAGAAAGTGCCAGGCTTCTGGCTTTGGGAAAAGTGAATCCTTCTTTTAACTTCTGGCGGAGCATATTCTGAAAGTCCTCTGGTTCCCGGGTGAGGATTTCTGCCAGATCCATTAAAACGTTAGTATCCCCACATTCGCTTCCAAAACAGAGAAAATCAGTGACTCCAAGCCGGTCAAGAAGCTGAATACCGCCTCTGGCAAAAAACTCTGCGCTGGCAGTGGCGGCAGCGACAGGAAGCTCCAGAACAAGATCAGCTCCACATTTTAGCGCCATTTCTGCACGGGTATATTTGGAAAAGAGAGCAGGGGTGCCTCTTTGGACGAAATCGCCGCTCATGGCGATGATCACGTAGTCTGCACCAAGTGCTTCCCGTACCTGGCTGATCTGATATTCATGTCCCGTATGAAAAGGATTATATTCCGCAATGATTCCGGCAGTTTTCATAAAATTGCACCTCAAAAAATACGTTGTTCTTCCATATTCTAACATTGAAAAGCTTGAAATACAAGGCCAGGTGGCGTATAATGGAAGCAAGTTACTGGATACTGTAACAAATGAAAGGAGCCATTTAATCATGGGATTTATTGATGTAATCAAAGAAAGAGCAAAATCCAGCATTAAGACAATCGTTCTGCCAGAGACAGAGGATATGAGAACTCTTGAGGCAGCAGACAAAATTTTAAAAGAAGGAATTGCTAAGCTTGTACTTGTAGGTAATGAAGAAGCTGTTAAGAAGAGCGCAGCTGAAGGCGGTTTCGACATTTCCGGTGCACAGATCGTAGATCCTGCAACATCTGAGAAAACTCAGGGATATATTGACAAATTAGTAGAGTTAAGACAGAAAAAAGGCATGACACCAGAGCAGGCTAAGGAGATTCTTCTGAACCAGTATCTGTATTATGGTGTTATGATGGTTAAAATGGGCGATGCAGACGGTATGGTTTCCGGTGCATGCCATTCTACAGCTGATACCTTAAGACCGTGCCTTCAGATCCTGAAGACCAAACCAGGAACCAAGCTTGTTTCCGCATTCTTCCTGATCATTGTTCCGGACTGCGAGTATGGCGCTAACGGTGCATTCGTATTTGGTGATTCCGGTCTGAACCAGAACCCGAATCCGGAAGAACTTGCAGCAATCGCAGCTTCTTCTGCAGAATCCTTCAAGCTTCTGGTACAGGAAGAGCCTGTAGTAGCTATGCTTTCCCATTCTACCAAGGGAAGCGCTAAGCACCCAGATGTTGATAAAGTTGTTGAGGCTACCAAGATCGCCAAAGAGCAGAATCCAGATCTTGCACTTGACGGAGAGTTCCAGCTTGATGCAGCTATCGTTCCGAGCGTAGGTGCTTCCAAAGCTCCGGGAAGCCCGGTTGCAGGTAAGGCTAACGTACTTATCTTCCCAGACCTTGATGCAGGAAACATCGGATATAAGCTTGCACAGCGTCTTGCAAAGGCAGAAGCTTACGGACCTATCACACAGGGTATCGCAAAACCTGTAAATGACCTGTCCCGTGGATGCTCCGCTGACGATATCGTTGGTGTTGTAGCTATCACATCCGTACAGTGCCAGGCTCAGGATTGATGAAAGATCAGTCAGCAATCATACATATAATCATGTAAACAGGAGAGTAAAAAAATGAATGTATTGGTAATTAACTGCGGTAGTTCTTCTTTAAAATACCAGCTGATCGATTCCGACACAGAAGAAGTTCTTGCAAAAGGACTTTGCGAGAGAATCGGAATTGACGGAAGACTGGTATATCAGAAAGCCGGAAACGACAAAGAGATCACAGAGGCTTCCATGCCGACTCATAAAGAAGCAATCCAGATGGTTCTGGAGGCACTTACAAATGAGAAGACAGGTGCGATCAAGAGCCTTGCAGAAGTAAATGCAATCGGTCACCGTATCGTACATGGTGGCGAGAAATTTGCTTCCTCTGCTATTATCACAGATGAGATGATCAAAGCAGTAGAAGAGTGTAACGATCTTGCACCACTTCATAACCCGGCGAACCTGATCGGTATCCGCGTTTGCTCTGAGCTTATGCCGAACGTTCCTCAGGTTGGTGTATTTGATACCGCTTTCCATCAGACAATGCCTGCAAAAGCATATCTGTATGGACTTCCGATCGAGTATTATAAGAACTATAAAGTAAGAAGATATGGTTTCCATGGAACCTCCCACAGCTTCGTTTCCAAACGTGCTGTTGAATTCCTTGGCCTTGATAAAGATAATTCCAAAGTTATCGTCTGCCACCTTGGAAATGGTTCTTCCATCAGTGCTGTACAGAATGGCAAATGTGTAGATACTACAATGGGTCTTACTCCTCTTGAAGGTGTTGTAATGGGTACCCGTTCCGGAAGCATTGATCCGGCTATCGTTGAGTATATTGCAAAGAAAGAGAACCTTGACCTTGCAGGTGTTATGAACGTGCTGAATAAGAAATCCGGTCTTCAGGGAATGTCTGGCGTATCCAGCGATATGCGTGACCTTAGAGCAGCTGCTGCTGAGGGTAACGAAGACGCTAAGAATGCGATCGAAGTTCTCTGCTACGGTATTGCGAAATATGTTGGCGGCTATGTAGCAGCTATGAATGGTGTTGACGCAATCGTATTTACCGCTGGTATCGGTGAGAATGTTGGTATGATTCGTGAGAAAGTATGCTCTTATCTTGGATTCCTTGGTGTTACCATTGATGCTAAGGCAAACGAGGCTATGGGCGAGGAAGTTGTTATTTCCGGAGCTGACTCCAAGGTTAAAGTTGCAGTTATTCCGACTAATGAGGAGCTTGCAATCTGCCGTGATACAGTAGCACTTGTAAAATAATTTAAGTGCGTTCAGGATTGCATGAGCAAAGGCGGCTGCTAATAGACGGACGGCTTTGTGATAATGCAGTATCACTTTATACGAATGTACTGATCCTGCCGGAGTGTATGATTCTCCGGCAGGATTTTATATGAAAAGAAATATTATGTTAGTATTTAACCTGAAAATTTGGCAGCTATTCTAACTTTTTTGAAAAATTATGTTAGATAAGAAAAAATTCAAGTTGACAAATAATGACAGGGTATGTATAATTGATTAAGTGTGAATAGGGAGACGATTATGCAGATACATTTATCAGACATTTCATCCAGCGAAGGTAAGAGCCAGCACTACAGTGTTGCTATCGAAATGGATACTATTACCTTCCAGCAGGGGACTTTTCCAGTACTGGATAAGAAGCCTGTAGAGCTTACTATTACGAATACCGGAGACAGAGTACTGGAGCTTGAAGGAAGCGGTCTTGTGACTGTTGGAATTCCATGCGACAGATGCCTGGAACAGGTTGAGACAGAGATTCCTTTTACGTTTAAGAGGAAGCTTGATATGAAGCTTACAGATGAAGAGCGTGTGAATGATCTGGATGAGAGCAGCTATCTCACCGGCTATGACCTGGATGTGGACCGTTTGGTCTATCTTGAGGTACTGATGAGCTGGCCTTTGAAGGTCTTATGTAAAGAGGACTGCAAAGGGATATGTAGCAGATGCGGGAAGAATCTGAATGATGGTCCCTGCGGATGTGCCGAGGAGCCTAAGGATCCCCGTATGGCAGCTATCAGTGATATATTCAGTAAATTTAAGGAGGTGTAACCGAAATGTCCATCTGCCCAAAGAATAAATCTTCCAAAGCAAGACGCGATAAGAGAAGAGCAAACTGGAAAATGAGCGCTCCGAACCTTGTAAAATGCAGCAAATGCGGCGCACTTATGATGCCACACAGAGTTTGCAAGGCTTGCGGAAGCTATAACAAAAAAGAGATCGTTAAAGTTGAAGACTAATAGCGAACTTTTAAAGAACATCTGAGTTGATCGGGTGTTCTTTTTTTGTGCAGAAACGTAGCTGGAAATATTCTTGTTTTTTGTACAATTTTCATATATAATGATACCAGTGTCAAAAGGTCAAAAAGCTGTTCGTGCTTGCACGATAAAGCTTTTGATCTTGGGACACGCCAAACATGAGGAAGTAGCGATTTACGCAGTAAATCAGCGGATTCCGAATGTTTGAAGGATTGTGGGAGCAGCGTAGCTGCGGAACAATCCGTGGTATCAAGTTAGTGTCAAAATACCTTTTGACACTAACATCATATATAATGATGAGAAGAACAAAGGTTTAAATGCTGTGGTATCAGATATGACAACCACAGAAAACAATACAATGGAATCATTGGAGGAACGAAAATGTCTGAATTAAGCGATAAGATCAGATCAGAGTTTAAAAAATCAGATGATGAGCGCGATGCTCTTATGAATACACCAGAGGATGTAGACCGCTGGGACAATATTGTGTATGGACATGATGACAGGGAAATGCAGAAGCTGGATGTTTACAGACCGAAACAGGCCCAGGGTGAGGATCTTCCTGTTATCATCAGTGTTCACGGCGGAGCCTGGATGTATGGGGATAAAGAGCGGTATCAGTATTATTGCATGAGCCTGGCCCAGCGTGGATTTGCAGTTGTGAACTTTACCTATCGCCTGGCTCCGGAGTACAAATTTCCGGCCCAATTAGAGGATCTGAACCTGGTGTGTAAGTGGGTGATGAAGCGCGCTGGCAGATTCCATTTTGACACAGAGCGTATTTTTGCGGTTGGTGACTCAGCAGGAGCCCATCTTCTTGGACTTTATGCAGGAATCTGCACGAATCCTGCATGTGCAGCCAGATATCCGTTTACAGTGCCAGAAGGCTTTGCACTTACTGCGATCGCCCTGAACTGTGGTGTGTACCAGGTTATAAAAGAAGAGCCGGAAAGTCTGACCATGCAGATCATGAAGGAACTTCTGCCTGAAGGCGGTACCGAGGAAGAGCTGCAGGCTATTAATGTACTGGATGGGATTACCGATGTATATCCCCCGGTATTTTGTATGACCTCTGTGGCTGATTTCCAGAAAGCACAGGCACCTGCGCTGGTACAGAAGTTGATGGAGAACAATGTGCCCTTTGTATATCGTGTGTTCGGAGATAAAGTCAATAAGCTTGGACATGTATTTCACTGTGATATTAAAACGATTGACGCTGCACAGTGTAATGACGCGGAATGTGACTTCTTCAGAGAGTTTTGTTTCTAATGTATTTGAAAAAGGGCTCTGAATAGTTACCTTTTTTCACGGAAACCTGCGGTTCGCCACAGGTTTCTTGTTTTATAAGGAAAAATCCTATATGCTCTGGGAAAGGGGAAAACAAATGAAGAAAAATAGAATTGCCTGGATGGCAGTATGGGTATTGCTGTTTTTCGCTTCCTGCTGTTTTGGCGGAAGAAAAGTGCTGGCAGCGGATAAGGTGATAACAGATTTTTCCAGGATTTTTTATATCCCTGCGGGAGCGATTCAAAAAGGACAGGATTTACAGATGCTTCGTGAAACCTATGACGGTATGGGATGTACTGCATACACGGAAGATGGGGAAGAATTGTATCTGGATGTGATCTGGGATTATTCTGGAATCAATATGCAGACAATAGGGGCGTATGAGATTACAGGAACAGTAAAGCTTCCGGAAGGTTATACGAGTAAGGTGAGCCTGCCTGTGTGGAGGGTGGGAATTTCGGTGCAGAACCAGGGGCAGCCGGAGCTTCATGTGTATTCCAGAATGATTTCTGCCGGTATTTATTATTTTCCATGGATTACAGATCAGGATCCGGATACGATGGAAATCTGGCTGAAAAAAGAAGGCGAAGACTGGGCAAATGTAAGTGAGGAAGGATATGGCATCTGTGATACGGATGGAATGTATCTTTCCTGTCAGAGCATGGTGCCTGGAAACGTATATACATTATCTGTTACCTATAATGGGGGTAAAACCAGAAATCTTACTTATCGGTATCAGTCAGATGGTGTTCTGGACTTGATAAGCTATCAGCCAGGAGCCATTAGCGGCACCATGCAGAAGGACACTACGATCCGTTCCTGCGAATACATAGATGAAAAAAGTCTGCAGCGCTGTATGGTTTATGCGGTGAGAAAAGGACAGAACCTCCGGGAGATAGAGAAAGATCTGGAAGAAACGTTCTATATTCTTGGAAGTACCTGCACAGAATATGAAGATACTGCAGCAAATCCATCTGTAGTTTTGCAGTCTGTGTGGGACTTTAGCCAGGTGGATACAGCTGTTCCGGGAGTGTATAAGGTGACAGGTACCTTTGTGGCACCAGAGGGCTATGCTTTGGAGCAGGAGCTTACGGTACCTGAGGCAGTTGCCTGGATCACAGTTCAGAGACCGGATAAGCCGGAAGTACAGATCTGTTATCTGGAAAGAACGGATACACTGCTTTTTCCGATGATATTGGATGCTTTTACAGATAGCCAGTTAAATGATATGGAGGTATATCTGAAAGAAAGTGGAAAAGACCAAAGGCTGGAAAAGGAGAACTACTATTTTGACAGAAGAGGACTGCATCTTGGAAGGAAAGCGTTACGCCAGAATCAGGAATATGGCGTATATGTGGTTTATCCAGGGGGCAGTACAGGTATTTATACATTTCAATATAATGAAGATCTGATCACCAATGAACACTGGTATGAGCGGAACTATGCGGACAGAGACGGAAAGGATTTCCCGGATATTGATAATGGTCAGGAAAAAGTAACAGATACATCCACGGTTCTTGTGGGAAACCGTTTGTCGGATCTTATGAGCGCAGGGGCAAGCCAGATTCCCTTTGAAAAGGATGGCGTTCTCATAAAGATTCCTTCGGAAGATGTGAAAGACTGGGAGGTAGGAGCTGACGATGAAATCCAGGTGGATATTTCCAAAGAGAATGAGAAAGTATCCATAAAGGTTTCCCAAAATGGAGAGGAAATCACCCGGATTCCAGGTATGACCATAGAAGTTCCGTATACTTCTGGCAGATATACAACGATTCTCACAGATGAAGACGGAAATTCTTATACTGGTACTGAAAATGCGGTACAAGGTGTCGCAGTGATTCCGGTGGATAAAACCGGAGAGTATACCGTGCAGCAGGTACCTGAAGAGAATTCGCAGGAAAAAGAGGAAAGCTCTGACGGAAGCGAAAATTCAGATGGTGACGAAAATCCAGAGGAGGTGGAGAATCTGGATGCGACTGGAAATTTAGATGGAGATGAAAATCTGGCTGAAGCAGAGGATACAGATTCTCTGGAAATCTCCACAGAAGAGTTATCGGGGGATGGAGAAGGCTCCGCTGATATGGAAGAGAAAAACAGTACAGGAACGAAAGATGGAAAATTGGCAATACAGCATAAGAAAACAGCTGCTATTGTTGCAATAACTGCAATTTTGTTAATATTGTTATGGTATTTGCTGGCGAAACGCAGCAAAAAGCTCCGAAAGGGGGACCGGGGTGAAGGAGAACAAGGCAAATAAGAAAAACAGAAAGCTACTGTGGGGAACAGCAGTCATAGCATTGACGTTGTCTCTTATGTTTTTTTATGTATTGTATTGCTCCAATAATAAATACACCACAAAGGAAGAAAAGGCGATACACGGACTTCTGTATGCAGATGGCTCCTATGAAGATCTTCCGGTCTATTATCTGTCCAGAGAGTGGGAATATTATCCAGATGTACTTCTTACACCAAAGGATGATCTGGAAACGTATTATTTCCGGTACATTTCCATAGGGGAATATGGCGGGATGGAGCTGGATGACCGCGAGGGAAATCCGTATGGAAGTGGTACGTACCGTCTTCGGATCATGCTTCCATCGGAGGAACACACATATGGACTGTATCTGCCGGAAATCTATTCTGCATATAATCTGTATGTAGATGGGAATCTTATTGAGCAGGTGGGAAATCCGGATCCGGATCATTATGTGGAGCGGATCCAGCACAGAATGTTTACTTTCAAAGCGCATACCTGTGTGGATATTATGATCGCTGTGACAGATAAGGATTCAGCGTCTCCTGGAATCCAATATGTTCCCTTTTTTGGAAATCCGGTGAAGGTAAATATGGTAAGAGGAATCCCGGTGTTTATTAATTCCTCTGTATTTACCCTGGTTCTCCTGGTGCTTATTTTTTCCATATGGGCATTTTTCAGAACCAGAAGCAGGGCAAATATTCTGTTTTCGGGTGTCTGCATCTGCGTGCTGGGTTACACCTGTTATCCTCTTTTACACACCTATGCTGCACTTCGGGTCCAGCCCTGGTTTTCCCTTGAGATGCTGTTCTATTTTCTGATGTTTCCGGCGATGCTGCTTCTTGAGTATGAGATTACAGGGCAAAAATATAAATGGATAGGCTGGACGACGCTTTTTATGACAGCAGCGGGAATTGGCATCACCATTGCCGGGATATTTGCCGGTGGTATGGAAACAGCTGCTTTGTCTTATGGGATTTCCTGGATGACAGATGGGTTGAAATGGTTTACCGCCCTGTGTCTGGTGGGAACGGCATTTTTTTACACAGAAAGCAGGGATGGAATCCCGCTGCTGGCTGGAACTGTGGTCTATGCGGTATCTCTGGCAGCAGACCGGATCTGGCCCTTGTATGATCCTGTCATAGGTGGATGGTTTCCGGAATGGGGAGGTACGATCCTGGCTGGTGTATTCGGAATGCTTCTTTGGAAAGAACTGACAGACGGGTATCGTATGCGTCTGATTTATGAGGAACAATCCAGACAGATGGAAGTGCGCCTGTTGATGCAAAAAGAGCATTACGAAAAACTGACGGGAGCTCTGGAAGAAGCCAGCCGTACGAGGCATGACATGCGCCAGTATATCCGCACTGCCTCCATGCTCCTTGAGCAGGAACATTATGACGAGCTGAAAGATTATTTTCACAGGTTTGCCAAAGAGAGCAATGAGAAAATGCAGGCTCCTGTATGTTACAGCAAGAATCTGGCAGTGGATGCTCTCCTGCATTATTACGGTTCCCAACTGGAACAGATGGGAATTCGTTTTATGCGCTCAGTGGAAGTGCCGAAAGAAATGAAGATCACAGATCTTGATATCTGCCGGATTTTTGGAAATCTTCTGGAAAATGCTGCAAGAGCAGTGGAAACGGAAGGGAAAAAAGAATCTTATGTTAAATGTATCTGTAAAGTAAGAATGGGGAAACTATTGATCAATATTGAGAATACCTATAGCGGGGAAGTGCGCCGGAAAGGAGATGTGTTTTATTCCACTACTCATAATGGGCAGGGGATTGGAACAGCTTCAGTAAGTAAGGCAGCAGAAAAATACGGCGGGTATGCCGATTTTTCTGCTGAGGACGGAATCTTCCGGGCCAATGTATTTATCCCCTTGGATGAGACAGATGCGGGTGAATAAGGAAACGTGTTATTAACATGTAAACAGATAGTTCAGATATTCTTTTTTTATGGCGTTGGCACCACGCTTACGAATCTGGACGATCTCCTCATTGTCCAGAAGGAAGCCTTCTTCCAGAGCCTTGTGAATGCGGTCCATGTTTACAAGACAGCCCCGGTAGCAGGAAAGAAAACAGGGAAGATCCAAGATCATCTCTTCGAATTTCTGGAAAGTAAGGTAGGTGCGGAGCACTCCTGCGTCAGTATGGAGCTGGACAGCGTTGTGATAGGTATCTGCATATAAAATAGTTTTTATGGGAACACGCACAGGCGTACGGTCACAGATTACTTCAATGTACCGCATGTCCTGTGCGTTTTTTATCTGAATAGAGTCCAGTACTTTTGTAAGCTTGGCAGTATCAAGAGGCTTCAGGAGGTAATAGGCAGCCTGGACATCATAGCTTGCAACAGCGAAAGCATCGCTGCTGGTGACGAAAATCAGGGAACAGGAATCTCCCTTTTCCCGAAGCCGGAGTGCAACATCCATTCCGTTGGACTGATCCATATAAATATCAAGGAAAATCAGATCATATCTTCCCGGGGTATAGGTTTGCCAGAATGCATCTGGAGTGCGAAAGGTGTATAATTGTATTTCCAGCTGCCGGGCGGCATAATATTCCCTTGTGGCAGAGGAAAGAATATCAAGATCAAGCTGAACGTCGTCGATAATCGCAATTTTCAATGTAAAAATCCTCCGTAAGAAGTGGCATAGCTTCCAAATATCACCGAAAGTGTCATCTCATCCCATGTGTATTGTTTTTCGAAAATAAATCCGATATAGTTATCTCAAGGTGATGAGGTGCTTAAAGATGCTGATTCCTTTCCTTTGGCAATTCTGAAAGACCTTTATATCATATCACAAAATACGAAAAAAGTGAGGTAGAAAAATGAAAAACTGGAAAAAAGCTATGGCTATGTTATGCACCGCAGCAATGATCACAGGAGTTAGTGCACCTGTATGGGCAGAGGCTGAAGCATCCGAGGAAACAGAGACAGCAGCAGAAGCTACCGAGATCACAGAGCTGACAAGCGATATGCTGCAAGAAGCAGCATATGAAGGAAGCTGGTTAACTTTTGAACCAGGATTTGATCTGTATGTGCCAAGTAACTGGAACGTACTGGAAGTTACAGACGAGGATCAGGAAAATGGCGTTATGTTCCAGGCTCTGGATCCGGACTCCGAAGAAGGAGTGAACATGGTTGTTACAGCTACAGATGTAGGAACAGAGTATGACCTGGATTCCATGGCTCAGGAGCTTATTGACGCAGAATATATCGATGTGGAGAAGGTTTCCATTAATGGAATCTATGGTGTTTCTTTTGAGACAGAGAATACATACGGAATCGCATTCCTGGATGATCAGGGAATCATGTACAATGTTCAGATCGGACCGAAATCCGAAGAGCTTCAGCCGACAGCAGAGACACTTTTCATTTCTCTGACCAAGACAGAAGAAAATACAGCAAATACTGGTGATGCAGCAGAAGAAACTACAGAGGCTGCTGATGAGGAAGCTGCAAACTAAAATGTGCTTGAAATGATAATACAATTAAACAGGAGACATGTAACAAATCTGATCCAGTATGGATGAGCGTTGCATGTCTCCTGTTTTGTTGCAAGAAAAAATTCCCTGGATACGGAAAAATCGTCGCTAAATCATCGCTTTCCTTAGCTTCGCATTCCATTTCTGCACGATCAGGGGATTCATTTTTATTTTTCTGCGGTCGTAAGTGATCAGGCCGTTGGTTTCCTCTTCAATGTCGGAAAGCTGGGTGTAAACTGTGGCAGAGTATCCTTTTTTTACGGAAGGGACAATGGTATTTTCCATTAGTCTGGAAAAACCATCAGTAAGTGCTTCGGATGTAGAGAATTTCTTATATCCGTAAACTGTCTGGCAGGCACTATGCTTCGGGATGCGTAAGGAATAACCGCCGAATTCGGAAAGTGCAAGCACGCGGTTCGATTTCGGGATGGGAAGGCCCAGGAAATAATAGTGGAGACTGTTAATATCGCCGCATCCCTGGTCAAACCAGCCGCTGGCGGAATCTACCAGGCGGGAAGAATCCAGTCTGTGAATGAAATTCGTGATCTTTCTGGTAGAAAACTGTCCCCAGCCTTCGTTAAATGGAACCCAGGTGACGATAGAAGGGTGGTTATACAAGGTTTTTATCATGTCACGGATATCATCAATGTATTCCTGACGGCCATCTTCATCTGTGCGGGACAGAAGACGGCTGTGGGTATCTTTTACCGGAATGCGCATCCAGTTCATAAGGGTGGCAAGATAAGTGACAAACCAGTGGCGGTAAAAAGAGCCGCCATTTGGCATGTCCTGCCATACCAGCATCCCAAGGCGGTCGCAATGGAAATACCAGCGGTCAGATTCAATCTTGCCATGTTTGCGGAGCATATTAAAACCAAGCTCCTTCATGGAACGGATATCATAAATCAGAGCCTCATCAGACGGGGCGGTATAAAGGCCATCCGGCCAGTATCCCTGATCTAGGACGCCGCTTTGGAAACAGGGCTGGTTATTCAGGAAAAAGCGGGGATAACCATCCTCTGCCATCTGTACATCACATTTGCGGAGGGCAAAGTAGCCAAGAACCCGGTCGTTACCATACTCCAGAGAATAGGGATAGAGCCAGGGTTCCTTGGGAGACCAGGAACGTCTGGAATTCTCCGGGATGGAAATAGTAGCTTCTTTTCCTGGACGGACAGATACGGAAATGATTTCATTATGACACAATTCATCTCCCAGTCCATCGGCATCCAGAAGAGCCGGAGGGTAAATCCGGCAGGTGACGGTATCGGAAGAATGGGTGCCGGGAGCTGCTGACTTGTCTGGCCCCACGGCTGTGCGGACCCGGAGCCGTATCTGTCCATTGTCATAATCCGGAGTGGTGCGGATATCCTTTATGTATTTTTCTGGCACGATTTCCATCCATACTGTCTGCCAGATCCCGCTCTGTGCAGTGTAGAACATTCCCCCTCGGTCTAACTGCTGTTTGCCTCTGGCGTGGTAGGAGGTGTCGCTAAAATCGTGTACACTGATCAGAATGGAAATAGTGAGATCATCAGGAACAAAGTCTGTTATATCAACAGTAAAAGGAAGATAACCACCTTTATGGTAAGTTGCGAATTTTCCATTAATATATACACTGCAGATCTGATCAACTGCACCAAAATGAAGAAGGAGCCGTTCCTTCCTGATATCCAGGCTGTTCTGGGGCAGCTGGATGATACGGGAATACCACAGGGTTTCGTCGGGCATCAGCTGCCTGTTCACCATGGAAAGAGGTGCTTCCGGCGAAAATGGCACCAGGATCTGTCCGTCAAATGGGAAATAATCGTTTTCGTAAAACTGCCATGGAAGGATACGGCTGTCGGTAATGAGATAATCCCACATTCCGTTCAGATTGATCCAGTGCCTGCGGACCATGGAAGGGCGTGGATATTCTTTTAAGGTCTGTCCCTGGGCGGCAGCTTCGGTCCAGATGGTTTCCAGATTTTTCAAATATGATTCCTCCTATTTACGAAAAATAATAAAAAATAATGATCGTGATATTTCTATTATACATGAAAACTGATTGTTTGCAATTGTCGGAATCGGTTTAGAAAAGGCTTTTTTGAAGACGGTTTTGAAACATACTTCAGGCATAACTTTCAATTGAAAAAGTGGGGAGGGTATGATAAGATAGAAAGGATTAATGGAGGGGAAGAAATGAATAATTCACAAAACAAAAACCTGTTGACAGAGGGTTCTATCTGGAAAAAGCTGATGGGATTCGCCTTCCCGCTTTTTCTTGGAAACCTGTTCCAGCAGCTATACAATACAGCAGACTCCCTGATCGTGGGAAATTTTCTGGGAAGTGATGCACTGGCAGCAGTAAGCTCATCTGGAAGCCTTACCTTTCTGCTGGTGGGCTTTTTCCAGGGACTTGCCATGGGTGCAGGTGTCATTATCGCAAGGTATTTCGGCGCAAGGCAGAGAAAGGAGCTTCACAGGGCGATTCATACCACAGTGGCTTTTGGTATTCTGTGTGGGATCATTCTTACCATTGCAGGGGTGATACTGGCACCGAAGATTCTGATCCTTATGAAGACACCGGCAGATATTCTGCCAAAATCCACCTTATATTTCCAGGTATATGCAATGGGCTCACTGGGACTGGTCCTGTATAACAACTTCGTTGGAATTATGCAGGCAGTGGGAGACAGCCGTCATCCTTTGTATTATCTTATTTTTTCGTCAATTCTTAATGTGACCCTGGATATGCTTTTTGTAGGGGCGCTTGGAATGGGGGTGGAGGGTGCAGCCCTTGCAACCATTATTTCCCAGTTTGTCAGCGCGTTTCTGTGCTTATACCGTCTGATGAAAAAAAGTCCGGAGGAATACACGGTATCTTTTAGGGAGATCTGTCTGGATCCTTATATGCTGAAGCAGATCGTATCCAACGGTCTGCCTGCCGGAATCCAGAATTCAGTGATCGCCATTGCCAATGTGGTAGTGCAGTCGAATATCAACAGCTTCGGCAAGCTGGCTGTGGCTGGCTGTGGGGCTTATTCCAAAATCGAAGGATTTGGATTTTTGCCGATCACCTGTTTTTCCATGGGACTGACCACCTTTATCAGCCAGAATCTTGGGGCGAAGAAATATGACAGGGCTAAAAAAGGTGCGCGTATCGGTATCCTTTGCAGCATTTCCATGGCTGAAATCGTAGGGATTATCGTATATTTAGCCAGTCCGGTTCTGATCGCGGCTTTTAATAATGATCCAGGTGTGATCGAGTACGGGGTGAAACAGGCACACGTGATCACACTGTTTTATTTTCTGCTGGCATTTTCCCATTGTATCGCAGGGCTTATGCGAGGTGCAGGAAGGGCTACCGTGCCGATGTTTGTTATGCTGGCCTGCTGGTGTCTGATCCGTGTAACATACATAACAGTTGCGGTAAAAATACATCCGGTGATCCAGACGGTGTTCTGGGCGTATCCGCTGACCTGGTCGCTAAGCTCCATTCTGTTTTTGCTTTTTTATCTGAAATCAGACTGGATCCACGGATTCGAGAAGAAAAAATAAGGCTGCTGCAGATGAGGCTCTGGGACAGCAAAAGGAGTAATACGAAATGAATGTACTGAACATTGAACATGTAAGTAAAGTCTTTGGAGATAAAAAGATTTTTGACGATATTTCTTATGGAATCCATGATGGGGACAAGATCGGAATCATCGGGATCAATGGTACGGGGAAAAGTACCCTGCTGAAAATCATTGCAGGGGAAGAGGAGGCTGACGAGGGACAGGTGATTTCCCAGAATGGTCTGCGTATCACATATCTGCCCCAGATGCCCGATTTTCCCAAGGGCGCTATTGTGCAGGATTATGTAGCGGATGGAAAATGGCAGAAGGACTGGAGTACAGAAAGTGAAGCCAGAAATATTCTGAACAAGCTTGGAATCACAGAACATGATGTACCGGTGGAGCAGCTTTCCGGCGGTCAGAAAAAGCGGGTTGCCCTTGCACGCACCCTGGTAAATCCTTCTGATGTGCTGATTCTGGATGAGCCTACCAACCACTTGGATAATGAGATGGTGACCTGGCTGGAGGACTATCTGAACAGGTTTAAGGGAGTGGTGATCATGGTTACCCATGACCGTTATTTCCTTGACAAGGTTACCAATAAAATTCTGGAGATCAGCCATGGAAAGGTGTATTCCTATGATGCCAATTATTCCGGATTCCTGGAGCTGAAGGCACAAAGAGAAGAGATGGAGCTGGCTTCCGAGCGCAAAAGGCAGAGTGTTCTTCGGATGGAGCTGGAATGGGCGAAACGTGGCTGCAGGGCCAGAAGCACCAAGCAGCGCGCCCGTCTGGAACGTCTGGAGGCACTGAAAAACGGAAAAGCACCGGTTCAGGAGCTGGATGTACAGATGGATTCTGTGGAAACCAGAATGGGAAAGAAAACCGTGGAGCTTCACCATGTGTCCAAAAGTTATGGGGATAAAGTGATCCTGGATGATTTTGATTATATTGTACTCCGGAATCAGAGACTTGGAATCATCGGTCCAAATGGCTGCGGCAAATCTACCCTGATCCGGATCATTGATGGTATGGTCCAGCCGGACAGCGGTACGGTGGAAATCGGGGAAACCATTAAGATTGGCTATTTTGCCCAGGAAGTGCCGGATATGGACGGGAACCAGCGTGTTATCGATTATATCCGGGATGTGGCGGAATTTATTCCCACCAGGGATGGCAGAATCAGTGCTTCCATGATGCTGGAGAGATTTCTGTTTGACTCTGCTATGCAGTATACACCGGTCGCCAAGTTGTCAGGAGGAGAGAAGAGACGTCTGTATCTTCTGAAAGTGCTGATGGAGGCTCCTAATGTACTGCTTCTGGATGAGCCAAGTAATGACCTGGATATTCCTACGCTGACTATTCTGGAGGATTATCTGTCTACTTTTTCCGGAATTGTGATCACAGTATCTCACGACCGTTATTTCCTGGATGATGTAGTTGACCGGATTTTTGCCTTTGAGGGGAATGGAAAGCTGACCCAGTATGAGGGCGGATATACGGATTATGTGGAAGCCCGGGAACGCAGATATGGTGCAGCCGGTGTAAATGCAGGAGCGTCTGGAAAGGGAGCGCCCGGATCGGAAAGTGCTGCTTCAGAAGAAAGCGGCAGCACAGAGGACGAATCCATAAAAACTACAAGAAAAGACTGGAAGCAGGGACAGAAGTCTGAAAAGCTGAAATTTTCATATAAAGAAGAACGGGAATATGCTACCATTGATGATGACATTGCAAAGCTGGAAGAAAAAATCGCCAGCCTGGAAAAGGATATGATGGCAAATGCCACAAATTCCATGAAGCTGCGTGAAATTATGGCAGATAAAGAGGCAGCAGAACAGCAATTGGAGGAGAAGATGGATCGCTGGGTTTATTTAAATGATCTGGCAGAGAAAATCGAGGCGCAGAAAAACAATGGATAAAAGTGGCAGGGATGGGACGAAAAATGCGCTGTTCCGCCAGATTCCCAGAATCGATAAGATAATGGAAACAAAAGAAGCGAAAGAGCTGACAGAAAAATATGGATATGCCATGGTAAAAGAAGCCGCCAGGAACGCGGAAGAATTGCTGCGGATGAAACTGAAGGGGAAGATGAATCCGAAGGCAGATCAGAAGACAGAGCAGCAGAGAAACGGGAAGACAGACCTGGTTCTGGAGCAGCCGGCTGAAATAGATTATCAAGATGTCATTTTACAGGAAATGAGAGACAATCTCAACCGTAACAGCCAAAGGCAGATGAAAAGAGTAATCAATGCTACCGGGGTGATCCTCCACACAAATCTTGGAAGAGCACCCTTAGGGAAGAGGCTGGTATCGGAGCTGGTTCCTCTGATGACCGGATATACGAATCTGGAGCTGGACCTGGAGAGCGGAAAGCGAGGCAGCAGATACGGGCATTTCGAGGAAAATCTGTGCAGGGTCACTGGCGCTGAGGCTGCGGTGGCAGTAAATAATAATGCTGCAGCTGTGCTGGTTATGCTGACTGCGCTGGCTTCTGGCGGCGAGACTATTGTGTCCAGAGGGGAACTGGTAGAAATCGGCGGTAAGTTCCGCATTCCGGATGTGTGCAGCCAGAGCGGGACTGTTCTTGTAGAAGTGGGAACCACGAACCGTACTTATCTGGAGGATTACGAAAATGCAGTAACAGAGAATACGGCTGCGTTTCTGAAGGTTCATACCAGTAATTACCAGATTACGGGATTTACTCATGAACCAGGGCTGGAAGAGCTTGCAGAGGCAGCTCATAGCCATGGAATTCCCCTTCTGGTGGACTTTGGAAGCGGGGGGCTGCTGGATATGGCTCCTTATGGAATCGAGGTGGAAAAGACCGTACAGGAGCTTCTGAAAAAGGGCGCTGATCTTGTATCTTTCAGCGGGGATAAGCTTCTGGGAGGGCCACAGGCCGGAATCCTGGCAGGCCGCCGGGATCTGATCGAAAAGATTTCCAGGCATCCTCTTATGCGGGCGGTGCGGATTGATAAATTTACGGCAGCTGCCCTGGATAAAACCATCAGCATTTATCTGGATGGAAGGAAGCTGGAAGAAGAAATTCCCATTTATCAAATGATGGGAAGAAGCGTAGAAGAACTTAAAGAAACTGCATATAGACTCCTGGATGCCCTGAAGGAACATACGCAATTTGAGTGTAAGGTGATCTGGACAGGAAATGAGGAGGATATACAGCCATCCCTGAATCCCATCGGAGGTGGGACGACACCAGGGAAAACATTGCCGGGAGCTGCCCTGGCGATAAGAGACCGGAACAAAAATGGCTGGTGCGCCCAGGAGATCAGTAACCGTCTGCGCCAGCTGAAGGTTCCGGTGATCGGACATATAGTGGATGACTGGGTTTATCTGGAAATGCGGACGGTATTGCCGGAAGATGTTGAAATACTGGAAACAGAATTAAAATATGGGATTGAGTGTGTTTGAAAAACCATTCCTGTAAGACGGGATCTGTTTAAGCTTTCACTTGGTTCTAAGAGAGACACCCGGAACGTGCAGCCGTGATTTGTTACGGTGGCACGTTCCGGGTGTCTCTGTGTAGCAATAAAGTAAATTACTGTCCCATATGCCATGCCAGTCTGACACTTGCAGGGTGATGTTCATTGGTAAGCCAGTCGCAGTCGTTGGTGATCCAGTCCATGATGCCAAGCTGGCGTGTTTCCCAAGCAACGGTAGCTTCGTGTGCTTCTGGGGTTTCTTCTGTTTCCATGGTGGTATCAATCTCATCGTAACCGAAAATGTATCCACCGGCACTCCAGATGCTGAAATTGCTGTCCGGACCCGGATCAATCTTTCCTTCTCTGGCAGCAACAAGTCCGTCATGTCTTGCTTTATATTCTTCCTCACAGCCTGGTTTCAGTCTGGTCATAAACATTCTGTGACGGATCAGCTCTTTGTTTTCGCGGACAATACCGAAATTATGATACATCAGGCGCATGTTTTCCCCAGGTGTGGAAATCCAGGTGAAGGTATCGTCAATTCTGGAAGTAAAAGCCTGGATCTGAGCCTTTTTCTCTTCTGAAAATGCTTTATTTTCGTCTGCTTCGTAATATCCGAAAATCAGGGAACTGCAATTCCAGATGCTGAAATTATGTACCTGCTCCTGATCGAGAAAAGCAGTAAGCTCCGGCCAGATTTCCCCTAATTTCTGGCGGTACTCATTCATCTTCCCCTCTTTGATCTCCATAGCAAAGCTGTGTCTTTCCATAAGAAAATTCCTCCATTTATAAAAATAAAATTAAAGTAGCAGTTCAGAGCCAATCTCCCAAATCTCTCGCATTTCGTCGATGTGGCGTATTTGCCCGCAATATTACCTGCGAACACTAACAGAATATCATAATTTTTTACAGAAATCCACCCTTATATTGACATATGTCTTGTACTTATATACAATAAGAGGACTGGTCCTTTGGGGCGGCAGTGATGGTATTATATACAAGAGAGGGGATTATTATTTGGAAAAAGAAGTAAAGATTCAGGAAAACAAAATGGGCGTTATGCCAGTGGCGAAGCTTCTGCTTACCATGTCAGTGCCTATGATGATTTCCATGCTTGTCCAGGCACTTTATAACATTGTGGACAGTATGTTTGTGGCGAAGTTAAGTGAGAATGCACTGACTGCAGTTTCTCTTGCATTCCCGGTGCAGAACCTTATGATCGCAGTAGGTACCGGTACAGGTGTCGGTATCAATGCGCTGGTATCGCGCTCCCTTGGAGAGAAGAAACGGGAGTATGCAAACAGTGCGGCGAATAATGGTATTTACCTTGCCATATTCAGTTTTATCGGATTTGCAGTTGTGTGTGGATTATTTGCGCCAGCATTTTTTAAAGTGCAGACCACGGATCCGCAGATCATCGAATACGGTATCGATTATGTGAGAGTGATCGGCCTTATGTCATTTGGCCTGTTTATCCAGCTGACCTGCGAGAAGCTTCTCCAGTCTACAGGAAAAACCATATATTCTATGGCAACACAGCTCCTTGGCGCGATTATTAATATCGTGCTGGATCCGATTATGATCTTCGGTCTTCTGGGATTCCCGAGAATGGAAGTAACAGGTGCAGCGCTTGCTACCGTAACCGGTCAGATCATTGCTGCCATTGCTGGTGTGATCGTAAATATGAAGCTGAATAAGGAGCTTCACATTTCCCTTTTCAAATATAAAATTGACGGGGATGTGATCCGCCATATCTATAGCGTGGGCTTTCCATCCATTATCATGGCCTCTGTAGGTTCTGTTATGACCTTTGGAATGAATAAGATTCTTATGGGCTTTACCTCTACGGCAACGGCTGTATTTGGCGTATATTTCAAGCTTCAGAGCTTCATCTTCATGCCTGTGTTTGGTCTGAATAATGGAATGGTTCCGATTGTTGCCTATAACTATGGGGCAAGAAAGCCGGAGCGTATTACGAAAGCGATCAAATTAAGTATTATCTACGGTGTTTGTATCATGCTGGCTGGTTTCGCAGTGTTCCAGTTGATGCCGGGAACGCTTCTTGGAATCTTCAGTGCTTCTGATGATATGCTGGCTATCGGTATTCCGGCACTCCGTACCATCAGCATCAGCTTTTTGATCGCTGGATTTTCTGTTGTGGCATCTTCTGTGTTTCAGGCACTGGGACATGGTTTCTTAAGCCTGGCAGTATCGGTACTTCGTCAGCTGGTTGTACTTTTGCCGGCTGCATTTATCCTTGCAAAGGTTGGTGGACTTGGAGTCTGCTGGTGGGCATTCCCCATTGCAGAGGTGTTTTCCGGCGCGATCTGCCTGGTGTTCATCCGCTATGCATATAAAAAAGAGATTCATCCCCTTTACGAAAAGTAGGATGTGTTGCAGAAAGGCCTCTTGGGAGCCACGGCTCCTGAGGGGCTTTTTACTATGAAAGTCCTGTGCGGCAGACATGAATTCACCATGCTTGCATGGTGGATTTATGGATATCGCACAGGCTAGACTGTATGAGTAAGTAGGGCGATAGCCCGGATTACGAATACAGTCGGCGATTGTGGGAGCGCCAAGGGGCGCGGAACAATCGACTTTCATTCATGGTGATGTCTGCGTAAGCAGACATGTCCGTTTAGTTACTGCAAAAAGAAAGCAGGGAATCCTGTAAAAGATTCCCTGCTGGGTGCACAACGAAAAAATTATGCCATATGCACAGTCACATGATATTCCGTTTTACCATCTTCAACCGGTACCACATTGCCTTCTACACGTCTGCCATCCACTTCCAGGTAAGCAACACCCTTCTGGACATTGCCAGGATTCTTCACATCGAAGTGATAAGTAGCACCACGGAAACGGCGGGTGAGAGTGAAGTCACCGAAGCCTTCCGGAATACAAGGATCAATGGAAAGACCATCATAAGATGGCTGTACACCAAGGATTGCCTGGGAAAGGTTTACAAAAGTCCAGGCTGCGGTTCCGGTAAGCCAGCTGTTTTTGGCTTCGCCATGGCGGGCTGCATCACGTCCTGCGATCATCTGGGAATAAACATAAGGCTCGGTCCGGTGGATTTCGCTGATGTTTTCGATATAAGACGGGCAGGTCTTTTTGTAAATCTCGAAAGCACGGTTTCCTCTGCCGATAACGGTTTCGGCAATGGAAATCCAAGGATTGTTATGGCAGAAGATTCCGGCGTTTTCTTTGTATCCCGGTGGGTAGGAGGAAATTTCACCAAGATTCAGGTAATATCTGGTGTAAGCGGGCTGGTGAAGCATGATACCATATTTGGTATCCAGACGCTCTTTTACAGAATCCAGTGCTTTCTTGGCGAGACCTTCTTTTACGCCGATTCCTGCAATGATGCAGAAGCCCTGTGGCTCAATGAAAATCTGTCCTTCTTCACATTCATGGGAACCAACCTTCTGGGAGGTGGCATCATATGCACGGAGGAACCACTCTCCATCCCAGCCGGCATCAAGAACTGCCTGGTACATTTCATCAACTGCCTTCTGTGCGATGGCAGCGTCCTCATCTTTGCCAACACGTCTGCAGATCTCTGCAAATTCATTGCCATATTTTACATACATTCCGGCAATAAATACGGATTCCGCAACTGGCCCTTCGGATGGACCGGTGGTCTGGAAGGATTCTCCTGGTTCATTAGAGAAACAGTTCAGGTTCAGACAGTCATTCCAGTCTGCGCGGCCGATCAGCGGAAGCTTGTGCGGTCCAAGGTGGGTGCGGCTGTATTCGAAGGAACGGCGGAGGTGCTCAAAAAGTGGAGCTGCTTTTTCCATATGGCAGTCAAAAGCAACCATCTCATCCAGAATGGAGTAGTCTCCGGTTTCTTTTAAGTAAGCAGCTACAGCTGCGATCAGCCACAGCGGGTCATCGTTAAAGCCGCTTCCGATATCCAGGTTGCCCTGTTTGGTAAGTGGCTGATACTGATGGTAAGCGCTTCCGTCCTCAAACTGGGTAGCGGCAATGTCCAGGATTCTTTCTCTTGCGCGTTCTGGAATCAGATGAACGAAGCCAAGAAGATCCTGGCAGGAATCACGGAAGCCCATTCCACGACCGGTACCGGATTCATAGTAGGATGCGGAACGGGACATGTTAAAGGTTACCATGCACTGGTACTGGTTCCAGATATTGGCCATACGGTTTACGTGAGGATCCTGGCTCTCAACATGGTAGCGGGAGAGCAGGTCGTCCCAGTATGCGTTTAATGTGGCAAATGCTTCATTTACCTGCTGGGAGGTGGCGAATTTTTCCATGATCTTTTTGGCAGGAGCTTTCTTGATCACGTTTAAGGCTTCCCATTTATCATCCTTCGGGTTTTCACAATAGCCAAGAAGGAAAACAAATTCTTTCTCTTCGCCAGGTGCAAGGGAGACATTGATCTGCTGGCTGGCGATCGGGTACCATCCGCTGGCAACGGAGTTATGGCTCTTGCCTTCTTCTACCACGATTGGATTGTTATTGCCACGGCCAAGACCTAAGAATTCATCACGGCTGGTGTCGTAACCATCTACCGGGGTATTTACGGTAAAGAAACTGTAATGGTTGCGGCGCTCGCGATACTCTGTTTTGTGGTAAATGGTGCTTCCGATGATCTCAACCTCGCCGGTACTTAAGTTTCGCTGATAGTTGGTCATATCATCTACTGCATTCCACAGACAGAATTCTACATAAGAGAACAGCGAAACGTCTTTCGCTTTATCAGAGTTGTTCTTAAGGGTCAGCTTGTTGATCTCGCATGGGGTATCAACAGGAACAAATGCCAGAAGATCGGCTGCAAGACCGTTTTTCTCTCCGTGGAAACGGCTGTAGCCAAGTCCATGGCGGCATTCATAAACATCAAGAGGAGTACGGGTAGGCATGGCACCTGGATTCCAGATGGCATCCCCGTCTTTGATATAGTAGTATTTTCCATTGGAATCTACAGGGATGTTATTGTAACGGTAACGGGTGATGCGGAGCAGCTTGGCATCTTTATAGAAGCTATAGCCACCGCAGGTATTGGAAATCAGTGTGAAAAAATCCTGGGAGCCAAGGTAGTTGATCCATGGCAGCGGGGTGTCTGGTGTGGTAATGACATATTCTTTATTGACGTCATCAAAATGTCCGAAATTCATAGCGGCCTCCTTAAATGAAATGTTATTTCTTAAAAAATGTTGATTCTTAAAATCTGCTAAATGTTATTGCCTGAAAATTTTGTGCTGCGAAAATATCGTTGTACATTATAAGGCATGTTGTAATGAAACATTGTAGTTATGCTCAGTTAGGGTACTGCATTTGTTGTTAATAAAATAGTTGGATTAAATTGTGAGATAATTAACACGCGAAAACGAATAAGTTAAGGCAATAAGAAATAATAGTAAAGAATAATGGTATATATTTGCTCTTAGTATAATAGAAAGACGGATTAAAAGCAACAAAAAAATTACAATAAATATGAAATCTATTATGTATTACCAATTAGAGATTTAAAGCACGAAAGTTTTCGCGAAACATTTTCGCAAAGAAGCGAAAACTGCAAATAAACTGTTGAAAACGGATAGATTCAAATTGTGCAAAAGGTAGAATGGGGTTAAAACGCACAAAAAAAGCAAAAAACCACTTGATTTTTTGTGCACAAGGGGGTACTATAAGCTCACGAAAACGATTTAGAGATGACAGGAAAGAAAAACAGGAAAGAGTGAGGCAGACATATGGTTTCCATGAAAGAAATCGCTAAACAGTGTAATGTCTCAGTCGCTACTGTCAGTAAAGCATTAAATGGTTACTCCGATATCGGAGAAGAAACTAAAAACTACATATTAAGAACGGCTTCAGAGAGGGGATATCTTCCCAACTCGTCGGCAAGAGCTTTGAAGACGAAGCGGACCTTTAACCTGGGAGTCCTATTTGTGGATGAGGCCAGAAGCGGTCTCACACATGATTATTTCAACCGGGTACTGGAAAGCTTCAAAAGCACCGCAGAAGCGAAAGGTTATGACATCACTTTTACAAGCGGAAATGTTTCCGGTAAGAGGATGACCTACCTGGAGCACTGCAGATACCGGGGCGTTGATGGAGTGGTAATGGCCTGTGTGGATTTTACCGCAGATGAGGTTCAGGAACTTCTCCTTTCAGACATTCCGGTGGTGACCATCGATCATATCTGTGATGGAAGAATCTCGGTAGTATCCAACAACATCCAGGGAATGGAAGAACTTGTTACCTATATATATAAGAAGGGACACCGCAAGATCGCTTACATTCACGGAGACGACACATCCGTTACCAAGAATCGTCTGGGAAGCTTTTACCGCACCCTGCAAAGACTGGGGATTGAAGAACCGGATGAATATGTAAGACCAGGTTTATACAGAGATGCTGATCTGGCAGGTGAGAGAACCGGTGAACTTTTGGATTTGAAAGATCCGCCAACCTGTATTCTCTATCCTGACGATTATGCAGCGATGGGAGGGATAAACGAGATACGGGAGAGAGGACTTCGGATACCGGAAGATATTTCAGTAGCCGGGTACGATGGAATCAACATCGCACAGATTCTTGAACCCAAGCTGACAACCCTTTGCCAGGACACAGCGGCAATCGGAAGGATAGCAGCAGAAAGGCTGATTGAGCTGATTGAGCACCCGAAGACAACCGTTATTGAAAAATACACAGTAGATGGAACTCTTTTCAAAGGAGCTTCCGTAAAAACCGTGTATCCGCCGAAAGGCTTTAAGTAGTTATTAAAAAAATTAAAAGATATAATTTAAAGGAGGAAGTAACATGAAGAAAAAAATGGTGAGCGTTTTGTTAACAGCTTCTATGGTAGCAGGAATGACAATGTGTGCGATTCCGGTTATGGCAGAAGATGCAGAGACACCGGAGAATACCGTTACCGGTGACGCTTCCGCAGATGACTCTTTCGTAGTATGGGGATGGAATGATGATATCAAGAAAATCCTTGATGGACCATTCAAAGATGCTTATCCGGATGATTATGAGAGAATCGTATTCGTAAACACAGGCGGATCTGACTACTATCAGAGCAAACTGGATCCTGTACTGGATGATCCGTCCAACGAACTGTATCCGGATATGATGGGTCTGGAAGTTGACTACGTTCAGAAATATGTAAATAGTGACTGGGTACAGAATGTAGCTGATCTTGGAATCACAGCTGATGATTATGCAAACAGCTATCAGTACAACCTGGATCTTGGATCCGATGTTGATGGTAATGTAAGAGCTCTGTTCTGGCAGGCAACACCTGGATGCTACGCAGTTCGTGCAGATCTGGCTGAGAAATATCTTGGAACAACAGATCCGGCTGCAATCGCTGAGAAATTCAAAGATCTGGATACTATCGTTGCTACAGCAAAAGAAGTTAACGATGCTTCCGGCGGAAAATGCAAACTGTTCTCCGGTTATGATGAGATCAAACGTAGCCTGACCGGTTCCAGAACCCAGGGCTTCTATGATGAGAACGATAAGATCACAATTGATGACAACATCAAGACATACATGGAAACCGCTAAAACTCTTTATGATGAAGACCTTACCTTCAACACAGATCAGTGGAGTGCTGACTGGAGCGCAAACATGAGCGGTGATGGCGTTGATTCCAATGCAGCTCTTGCTTATATGGGATGCCCATGGTTTGTATACTGGTGCTTAACAGATGAGTGGAAAGACAACACAATTCTTGTTCCTACTCAGACAAAATGCTACTGGGGCGGCACAGGACTTGCAGCTACAACAAATTGTGCAGATACCGATCTTGCAGCTAAGATTATGAAATTCTTCACCTGCGACGAAGACGGAATGGTTGCAATCAACGCTCTGAACTCTGATTATGTAAACAACACAGCAGCTGTCAGCAAGATTATCGAGGCTGGTACATCCGCAGATGGTAACGGATATCTGTATCCAGACGCTGGACAGAACTTCATGGAGTTCTTCCTTCCATTAGCAGACGGACTTGATGCTTCTATGGTAACAGCAGAAGACCAGCAGATCCTTTCCCTTATGGATACTCAGGTTAAGTCTTATGCTACAGGCGAAAAAGACCTTGATACTGCAATTGCAGATCTGACCGCTTCTATCCATGACACATTCTCTTACCTGAGCGCAGAATAATCTGATCTGGTAAGGATGGTGGATGAAAATCCATAAATAAGTAGTAGTGAATGTGCTGCTTCTTCCCCAAAAGAAGGAGCAGCACATTCTTATATACAGAATATGCGAGCTGTTGCTTTTACTAAAATAGCAGAATGACTGCCAGTGGCAGGGATGCGATGTAAAAGCTGCTGGGTGTATACTCACAGTAAAAGATATTACAGGCGGGACTTTTCCCGTCAGTGTCAGGCATTCTGCCTGGGAAAAGCAGGCAAAGTTCAGACAGGAGGCTGTTATGAATAAGAAAAAGAAAAAAATGATCAATTATGGAAGGTACGGCTACTTCTTTATTGCACCGTTTTTTATCACTTATCTGGTGTTTCAGTTATGGCCATTGATCAATACCTTCTATTACAGTACTTTATCTTACTACAAACGTAACGGACGTGAATTTATGGAATTTGCAGGGATGCAGAACTTCCTTAATATTCTTGGTATGACTGCTGGTGAGAGAGGATATGTGCTCAGCTATCTGAAGAATACCCTGGTAATGTGGGGCTGTAACTTCGTTCCTCAGATCCTGGTTTCCCTTCTTCTGGCTGTCTGGCTGACAGATGAGAAGGTTAAGGTAAAGGGAACCGGAGCCATGAAGGTTATCGTATACCTTCCAAGTGTTATTACAGCAGCATCTGTTTCCGTACTGTTCAAATCCTTGTTTTCCCAGTATGGACCGATTACCCAGACTTTGAAGGACTGGGGAATCTTAAGCAGCAATTTTGATTTTATGTCCAGCGTAGCAGGAAGCCGTGGACTGATCTCCACAATCCTGTGGTGGATGTGGTTTGGTAATACGACCCTGCTTCTGATCTCCGGTGTGCTTGGTATTGACCCGGGACTGTTTGAAGCAGCCGATATTGATGGTGCAACAGGCTGGAAGAAATTCCGTTACATCACATTACCGCTTTTGAAACCGATCATGCTGTATACACTGGTTACATCCGCAATCGGTGGTCTGCAGATGTACGATATCCCGGCATTGTTCAATGTTCCGGAAACAGGACTTGTAGGTCTGCCGGATGATAAGACGACCACAATGGCAATGTATATTATGCGTCTGTACAACAGTGATGTCGGAAAGGCAGCAGCTGTTTCCGTAGTACTGTTTATTATCACACTGGTTGTCAGTCTGGTTCTTTTCGCTACTATGAGCGACAGTGAAGACAGACGTATGAAGAAAGAGCAGAAACAGCGTAGAAAGGCAGGTGGAAGATAATGAGTAAAGCTACAACTACTGACAGCTACAGCAAAAATATGCTGCACCAGAAAATCTTCCGTACAGTGATTTGTGTTTTGTTCTGTATCATTGCATTGTTACCATTCGTTCTCCTGGTTATGAATGCCACAAGAGATTCCGAGTCCATTAAGGCTGGTGTTTCTCTGATCCCATCTACACACCTGATTGAGAACTGGAAAAACCTGATGATCAAACAGAATGGTATGCAGATTACATTGCAGAAAGCGATTATCAACTCTGCAACGATCACCATTCCTGGAACCTTCCTGTCCGTTTATTTTTCATCTTTGACAGCATATGGTATCCATGTATATGATTTCAAATTTAAGAAATTCGCATGGGCTTTCATTATGGCAGTTATGATGGTTCCAAGCCAGATTTCCATCATCGGTTTCTACCGTTTTATGCTGGATCTGAAGCTGATCGATACATACATTCCGCTGATCATTCCTACCATTGCAGCTCCAACCGTTGTTTTCTTTATGAAACAGTACATGGAAAGTACGTTATCCCTGGAAATGATCGAGGCAGCCAGAATTGATGGTTCCAAAGAGTGGAATACCTTTAATAAGATCATTCTGCCAATCATGAAGCCGGCAGTTGCAACACAGGCGATCTTCCAGTTTATCGCACAGTGGAACAATCTGTTTACACCTACGATTTTGCTGACAACAGATTCCAAGAAAACACTTCCTATGTTCGTACAGCTGCTGAGCTCCAACCAGTTCCGTACAGACTATGGTGTAGTTTATGTGGGACTGTTTGTAACCATTATCCCGCTGGTTGTTGTATATCTGGTTCTGTCCAAATATATTGTTGCTGGTGTAGCACTTGGTGGTGTTAAGGGCTGATGGATAATTGCAGATTCGTTATTAAAAGTATGAAAAAGTTGAAATAAGAATGGCCGGAGGAGAAATCCCCCGGCTGTTTTTGTGTTGTAGGAAGTAGATTCTGAATAGTTACCATGATTTTTTTACAGGATTGAAAATTTCATATTTAATAGGTGGCAAAAGTCCTGTTTTGTGATATACTAGTTTAGCTCCTTTCTGGAAAAAATTCGGATATTTCTATATACAGTGGAGCAAAGTGTAAGAGAACAATTGGGAAAGGTTATTATTTTATGAATTATCAGGAAACTATAACATTTATTCTGGAGCTGATCGGGACGATCGCATTTGCCGCGTCAGGTGCGCTGGTAGGATCAGAGCAGAAGATGGATATTTTCGGAGTGTCCGTACTGGGCGTGATCACAGCTGTGGGAGGTGGAATGATCCGTGATGTGACACTTGGAATCATTCCTCCGGGAGTTTTCCAGAAACCAGTTTATGCGGCAGTGGCAGTATTGACGTCTGTGGTGGTGTTCTTTCTTCTCTATTTCAAGAGAGAGCTGCTTAAGGGAAATGTCACTTACGATAAGGTGATGCTGGTGATGGACTCTGTAGGGCTTGGCATTTTCACAGTAGTGGGTGTCAATACAGGAATCCGTCAGGGATTTGCAGACAATACCTTTTTATTAGTATTTGTAGGAACGATCACTGGTGTTGGCGGAGGCCTTCTTCGTGATATGATGGCAGAAGTGCCGCCTTACATTTTTGTAAAGCATATTTATGCATGTGCCTCTATTGTCGGGGCAATCGTGTGCGTATACTCCTACCGCTGGTTTGGGGTGGTGGCATCTCTGTTTTTCGGATCTGTCGCCGTGATATTGATGCGGTATCTGGCTGCACATTACAGATGGAATCTGCCGAAGCTGAAATAAGAAGGATAAGGCAAATGCACTGAAAGGAGTTCATATGATTAAAGCGGAAAATTTATCCTATTCTTTTCCACATAAAGAATTATATAATAAAATATCTTTCACCCTGGAGGATGATGTACATTGCGCCTTTATCGGTACCAATGGGACAGGGAAGAGTACCCTGGTGAACATGATCCTTCACCCGGAGGAATATTTATACGATGGGAAGCTGATCATCGACGTACCTGGGAGGATTGGATATGTCAGTCAGTTTTATACCGTTGACGAAGAGAAAGAAGTAACAGTATTTGATTACCTTAGTGAAGAGTTTGTGCGCCTGCAGGATAAGATCAATCAGCTGTGTGAAGAGATGGGGGTTACAGAGCATCTGGAAGAGGTAATGGAAGAGTACCAGACTACTCTGGATGAGTTTAACGCTATTGACGGGGATTTTTATGAGAGCAACATCCATAAGCAGTTAAAAGTGGCAGGGCTTGCCGGATATGAAGACCAGCTGCTGACCAGCTTAAGCGGCGGGGAGTTTAAACTGGTACAGGCAATCCGGGAAATGATGATCAGCCCGAAATTTATTATTATGGATGAGCCGGATGTATTCCTGGATTTCGGACATTTAAATGCCCTTTGTGACCTGATCAATTCCCATAAGGGAACGCTCCTTGTGATCACACACAACCGTTATCTTCTGAATCATTGTTTTAATAAGATTCTTCATCTGGAAAATACGGAAATGCAGGAATTTGACGGCAATTACGTGGATTATAATTTTGCCCTTCTGCAGATGAAAATCGAGCAGCAACAGCTGGCAGCTGCGGATATGGAGGAGATTGAGCGTAACCGTAAGATCGTGGAGCGTCTTAGAAACAGCGCCACAGCAATCGACAGTGCCACAAGAGGCAGAAGTCTTCATGCCAGGGTCTCCCTTCTGGAGCGCCTGGAAGCCAGAAAGACCAGATCCCCGTTTGTGGATATCAAACAGCCAAAGATTGTGCTTCATGCAGAGGAGAAAGAAGAAGGAGAAGGGGAAACTGTGCTTCAGGTAGAGGATTACAATGTGACCTTTGACCGTGAGATCATGGAGCATGTATCTTTTTCTTTGCAGGCCGGGGAGAAGGTAGCAATTGTGGGACCAAACGGTACCGGTAAGACCACTCTTTTAAGAGACATTATGAAAGGGGAAAATCCGGCTATCCGGTTGGGAGAAAATGTAAAAATGGCATATCTTTCCCAGATGCATGGGGAGGTATTTGACGAGAAAGCTACCGTTCTGAAGAACTTTGAAGATGCAGGCTTTGACACGGATGCACAGGTGATTTCTTATCTGGAAACTTATGGATTTGAGAAAGAGCTGATCTACAGTCCGATAAGTGAGCTGTCTGGTGGAGAGAAGAATCTTCTTCAGCTTGCGAAGATTTCCAGGACAGGAGCAGGTCTTCTCCTTCTGGACGAGCCCACCAGCCATCTGGATACCTATTCCCAGCTGGCCCTGGAGCAGGCGATTGCAGACTATAATGGGACGGTTCTGATGGCTTCCCATGATTTCTATACGGTTGCGAATTGTATGGATTATGTGCTCCTTACAGAGAATAAGGGCCTTCGTAAGGTAAGCATGCGGAAATTCCGTAAGATGATCTATGCAGATCATTTTGACAAGGATTATTTGGAATATGAGCAGAAGAAAAAAGAGCTGGAGAACCGGATCGCATTTGCCCTTCAGGCTGGCAAGTATGAGGATGCAAAACGGATTTCGGAAGATCTGGAGAAGCTTCTGCAGAAATACAACGGATAGTAGGAGAAAAACAGGAAATCCATCTGAGATTGCTTCAGTGGATTTCCTGTTTTAAGATAAGGGAAACAAAAATGTAGTATGATGTCTAAGTAAGTGATTACTCCTCGTGAGTATCCTGCAATGCCAGATAACCTTCCTCGCCAGTTCTGATCTTGACAACGTTTTCGATATCGTAAACGAATACTTTTCCATCACCGATCTGGCCGGTATGAAGAACTTTCTTGGCTGTTTCAATGACTTTCTGTACGGGAACAAGGCTGACAACGATTTCAATCTTAACCTTTGGAAGCAGGTTCATATCCATCTCAACGCCACGGTAATAAGCCGGAGCACCTTTCTGGACGCCACATCCAAGGACATTTGTGATAGTAATACCAGTTACACCGATTTCGTTCATGGCCTGCATAAACTCTTCCAGTTTGTTCTGACGAGTGATGATAACCACCTTTGTCAGCTTGTGAACACCATCTGCAGGAATCTCAGGAACAAATTCAGCAGGAGCGGAAGGTCTTGGAACAGAGGTGAACTCTCTGGAGGTTCCCATAGGAGTTGGTACAGAACCAACGGCATCGCGGATAGTGAATCCGTCATAAGCGCTTGCAAGGCCATGTTCTTTCATATCAAGACCCTGAATCTCTTCTTCAGCGGATACACGAAGACCGATGGTGTGTTTGATCACCTGGAAGATGATGGTCATGGTTACTACAACCCAGGCGATTGTGATCAGCATACCTGCAAGCTGTACACCGAATCCGTGGACGCCGCCGCCTACAAGAAGTCCTTTCCAGTCAGTACCGGTTCCATCGGAGAAAAGACCAACTGCAAGGGTACCAAATGCACCGTTTAAACCGTGGACGCCGACAGCACCAACCGGGTCATCTACTTTTAACACTTTATCAATAAACTCAATACCAAATACAACTACGAAACCTGCAAGGATACCAATGATAGCAGCAGATGTTGGGGATACAGTATCACATCCTGCTGTGATTGCTACAAGACCAGCAAGGGAACCGTTCAGTGACATGGAAACATCTGGCTTTTTGTAACGAATCCATGTGATCAGCATAACGGTTACAGTGGCAACAGCTGCAGCAAGGTTAGTAGTAACGAAGATCTTACCTGCACTTACCATAGCATCCCCTTCCATGGATACGGTGGAAGCGCCGTTGAAACCAAACCAGCAGAACCAGAGGATAAATACACCAAGTGCACCAACGGTAAGGTTGTGTCCTGGGATGGCCTTTGATTTTCCGTCTTTTGTATATTTGCCAATACGTGGTCCAAGGATGATGGCACCGATAAAGGCTGCAACACCACCTACCATATGTACGGCACAGGAACCTGCGAAATCATGGAAGCCCATCTGGCTGATGAAACCGCCGCCCCAGATCCAGTGACCGGAGATCGGATATACGATCAGGCTGATCATAAGACTGTATACACAGTAAGATGAGAATTTGGTTCTTTCAGCCATGGCACCGGAAACGATGGTAGCAGAAGTAGCACAGAATACGGTCTGGAAAATCAGAAATGCCCAGAACGGAACTCCGTCAGGAAGCATTGCGCTTCCGTAATTTGCTTCAGAAGCAATACCGCCGATTCTGCCAAAGAAGCCGTTGCCTGCACCAAACATGATGCCGAAGCCCACCAGCCAGAATGCCGGGGTACCGATACAGAAGTCCATCAGGTTTTTCATAATAATGTTACCTGCATTTTTTGCTCTGGTAAAGCCTGTCTCTACCATTGCGAATCCGGCCTGCATGAAGAAGACCAGCGCGGCACCAACAAGTACCCAGATCGTGTTTACTGCTGAATAATCCATAACAATTTCCTCCCTCGTATAGTGTCAGTTCCTGTAGATGGAAGAGACACTTTTTTAATATAAAAAACGCGAAAGAGAAAACAATTCTGTTTTTCCTTCGCGCCTTTACGATCATGGTATATGTCTGCGTCAGCAGAACTATAAAGTTGTAAAAAAGGATACCTGCCCATCAGATGGACAGGACCTTAATATGTAAAACAGGGGATATCCATATCGTGTGATTAATGGATGAGGAAATCGATAATGAATTATGAAGTAGAGTTTCATAAAAGATATCCCCTGTATTTACCGTTATTGGAAGCAGAATCCGAAAAACGGATCGTTTCCTTAGCAGAGCTGCTTAAATGTAGAAGAGGAGCTTTCCATATGTAGGATATGGAAGCAGGTCATCCGGAATAAGTGTTTCAGCCTCATCAGCAGATTTTCTAAGCTCTGCCATATCTTCAAGTACCTCGGACTGATATACCTTTGCATTTTCAAGAACATCCTCAGTAGCTCTTGCCTTAGCAGTATCAGCTTTCAGTTTTTCAAGGCCTTTGGTCATGGCATCCTGAAGTCCGGAAAGCTTGACAAGAAGAGCTGTTTCGCTTTCACAGGAAATTCCAGGAACTACAGAAGCCTTCAGGCTTGCAGTACTTGCGATTTCTTCGATATAAGACATAACAGATGGAAGCAGGTCTTTCTGGACCATTTCAACCATAGTGTTAGATTCAATATTAATGGTCTTGGAGTAGTTCTCAAGCCAGATCTCATAACGGGAATGGATTTCCTCGCTGGTATAAATGCTGTGCTTGGTGAACAGGTCGATATTCTTCTGTGCAATCCACATCGGAAGTGCATCCGGAGTAGATTTCAGATTGTAAAGACCACGTTTTTCAGCCTCTTCGATCCACTCATCTGTGTAACCGTTGCCGTTGAAGATAACACGTTTGTGTTTCTTGATGGCTCTCTTGATCAGTTCGTGGACTGCATGCTCCATATCCTCAGGAGCTACACCATCCAGCTCCTTTGCAAACTGGTCAAGTGCTTCTGCAACAGCAGTGTTCAGTACGATATTTGGGTTTGCAACAGAAGCTGCGGAACCAAGCATACGGAACTCGAATTTGTTTCCGGTAAATGCAAATGGTGAAGTACGGTTTCTGTCGGTATTGTCTTTGGTAAAGTGAGGCAGTACAGTTGCTCCGATATCCATCTGGACAGCAGCATGTGAGGTAAAGTAAGTATCGTTCTCAATGGATTTCAGAATCTCTGTAAGCTCATCGCCAAGGAAAATGGATACAACAGCTGGCGGAGCCTCGTTGGCACCAAGTCTGTGGTCATTTCCTGCGCTTGCAACAGAAATACGGAGAAGATCTGCATATTCATCAACTGCTTTGATAACGGCCATAAGGAACACCAGGAACTGGATGTTCTCAGATGGAGTTTTACCAGGATCCAGAAGGTTTACACCGTCATCTGTGATCATGGACCAGTTGTTATGCTTACCGCTTCCGTTGATTCCATCAAATGGTTTCTCATGAAGGAGGCAGACAAGATCATGTTTGTTCGCAACCTTTTTCATGATCTCCATGGTCAGCTGGTTGTGGTCAACGGCAACATTGGTGGTATCAAATACAGGAGCCAGCTCATGCTGTGCAGGAGCAACCTCGTTATGTTTTGTTTTTGCCGGAATACCAAGCTTCCAGAGCTCCTCATCAAGGTCATGCATATAAGCTGCAACCTTTGGCTTCAGAGTTCCGAAGTAATGATCCTCCATTTCCTGTCCTTTTGGAGCAGGAGCACCAAGTAAGGTACGTCCGCAGAATACAAGGTCTTTTCTTTCTTTATAAAGCTCCTTAGGAACCAGGAAGTATTCCTGCTCAGGTCCTACGGTGGTGGAAACATGTTTGATTCCCTTGTTTCCAAGAACATGGAGCATATTTACAGCTGCTTTATTTAAGGTATCCATGGAACGAAGAAGAGGAGTCTTCTTATCAAGAGCCTCGCCGCTGTAAGAACAGAAAGCAGTAGGAATGTAAAGGGTTCCATCTTTAATGAATGCCGGTGAAGTAGGATCCCAGGCAGTATAGCCTCTTGCCTCGAAAGTAGCACGAAGACCACCGGATGGGAAACTGGAAGCATCCGGCTCGCCTTTTACAAGCTCTTTACCGGAGAAATCCATAATCACCTGTCCATCACCTGTAGGGGAAATGAAACTGTCGTGCTTCTCAGCCGTAACATTTGTCATAGGCTGGAACCAATGTGTATAATGGGTAGCACCGTTCTCAATTGCCCATTCCTTCATGGCTACTGCAACTGAGTTTGCAACATCAAGCTCCAGATGAGTACCATTTTCGATGGTTTTCTTCAGTGCCTTGTACATGTCCTTAGGTAATTTACTGCGCATGATCCTGTCGTTGAAAACAAGACTTCCATAAATCTCGGGAATATTCTGTGTCATAACGGATACGCTCCTTTCATCTTTCATTTTCTTTCTTCATCCTGATTGATTCTGATAAAAAGAAAAAGGCGCCTTGGATCCATTTCTGTAATCCAAAGCGCCTTTGCTTTATGTCCTGTAGTATACTCGAAAAAATTAAGTTGTCAATAGATTTTTTGAAAAAAATCCCAAAAGATTTTTGCAAAAACCTAAAAAAAGTTCTTGACAGAAATTGGGTTGGCGCACTTGACAAATGGGTTTCTTCCATTATAATTTTTTTGTGAATTGTATCTGAATAACCATTAAATTCAGTACCGAGGAGGAAAACAAATGGCAGAGATTAAAGAAGAATGCGGTGTCTTCGGAATCTATGACCTGGATGGAAATGATGTGACATCTTCCATTTATTATGGTCTTACAGCCCTGCAGCATCGTGGCCAGGAGGCCTGTGGCCTGGCGGTATCAGATACCAAAGGCCCTATCGGAAATGTGAAATTCCATAAGGATCTTGGTCTGGTGAGTGAAGTGCTCCGCAAGGAGACCCTTCAAAAAATGCAAGGTGATATCGGAATCGGACACGTACGTTATTCTACTACCGGAGCTTCTGTAGCAGAGAATGCACAGCCGTTGGTTTTATCTTATGTAAAAGGCAGCCTGGCGCTTGCACATAACGGAAACCTGGTGAATACCAAAGCCCTGAAGTGGGAACTGATCCAGAGTGGGGCTGTTTTTCATACGACTACGGATTCAGAAGTGATTGCGTTCCATATTGCAAGGGAGCGGGTTCATACCAGAAGCGTGGAAGAGGCTGTGTTAAATACAGCGAAGAGGCTTCAGGGAGGCTACGGCCTGGTGATCATGAGCCCGCGTAAGCTGGTTGGTGTCCGGGATCCATACGGCCTGAAGCCACTGTGCCTGGGCAAAAGAGACAATGCCTACGTCCTGGCATCAGAGAGCTGTGCGCTTACTTCTGTTGGTGCTGAATTTATCCGTGATATAGAGCCAGGGGAGATGATCACCATCAGCCGTGACGGCATCAAGTCTGATCTGACCCTGTCCCAGATGGTAAAGAAGCGTGCGCACTGTGTTTTTGAATATATCTATTTCGCAAGACTGGATAGTACAATGGATGGAGTGAAGATTTATGATGCCCGTATCCGTGGCGGTAAATCCCTTGCCAAATCTTATCCGGTTGACGCTGATCTTGTTACCGGTGTTCCGGAATCTGGACTTCCGGCAGCCAAGGGATTTTCAGAAGAATCCGGGATTCCCTTTGGCTTCGCCTTTTATAAAAATTCCTATATTGGCAGAACCTTTATCAAGCCAACCCAGAAGGAACGGGAATCCAGTGTCCATATGAAGCTGAGTGTATTGGAAGCAGTGGTAAAAGGCAAGCGTATCGTACTTGTAGACGATTCCATTGTCCGCGGAACCACCATCGCCAATCTGATCCGCATGCTGAAGGAGGCTGGCGCACTTGAGGTTCATGTAAGAATCAGCTCCCCGCCGTTTTTACATCCCTGTTATTTCGGAACAGATGTGCCAAGCAACGATCAGCTGATCGCCGCCCAGCATTCCACAGAGGAAATCCGTAAAATGATCGGCGCAGATTCCCTTGGCTATATGGAAATCGATTATCTGGAAGGAATGGCAGGAGGACTGCCAATCTGCAAAGCATGTTTTGATGGAAAATATCCGATGGAAATACCCGATGAGAATAATTTACAAAATGATTTTGAAATTCATAAGATCTGAAAGAAAAATCTGGACTGTATTTTCCATGATAGAACAAATCCAACAGTAAATATGTATATAATATCCAATATACCGGCTGCAAAATTGTGCAACCGGTATATTTATTGCCAAAATGTTACGAAAAAATGTACGAGAAAAAACTTGACAAAAATCGAGTCTGGGTGCATAATTTGCCTCAATCAAGGGAAAACGTTTTCTGGTAATCCCATGATCAATAAAGGATAGGATATTCCTGTAAAGCAGAAAGGGTGATAACGATGTGTCAGAAGCAGATCAAGCTGAATGCAAAGGAAGATGTTCAGGAATTTGTGAAGGCAGCTGGTAAATGTGATTTCGACATAGATGTTTTCTATAACAGAATCATCATTGATGCAAAATCCATTCTGGGAGTTCTGAGCATGGATCTTACACAGGTTCTTACTGTGCAGTGCCATGGCGAGAGCAAGGAATTTAACCGTACATTACAGAAATTTGCAGTTGCCTGATTTTTTGCAGCCGCAATCGGCACGATCTAAGTGCCGCACCACAATTGTTAAAAACAGATATTGCCGGGAATGACTTTAGAAGTGAGACAGCATGGGACCTGGCGGTGTCTGTTTTTTTATATAATAGGAAATCATTACATTAAATATCATTACATTAAATCACAAAAGTGCATTGACAAAGCAGAAAAAATGATTTATTATAATCCATATTTTGAATAAGAAATTGTTTTGACAAAGGCGTCAAAGAGAGATGGACAGGTCAAGTGCCCCCTGAAATCCTCTTTGGCGCTCTTTTTATTGGAAACAAAAGCATTTGGAGGAGGAAATCGAAAGATGGCAGTAAAATACGTTTTTGTCACTGGCGGTGTTGTGTCAGGACTTGGAAAGGGAATCACGGCAGCTTCACTTGGAAGACTTTTAAAAGCAAGAGGATTTCAGGTAACCATGCAGAAATTTGATCCTTATATCAACATTGACCCGGGAACCATGAACCCCATCCAGCATGGAGAAGTTTTCGTAACAGACGATGGAACAGAAACCGACCTGGATCTGGGACACTACGAGCGATTCATTGATGAAAGCCTGGACAAAAATTCCAACGTGACTACTGGAAAAATTTACTGGTCCGTTTTACAGAAGGAACGTCACGGAGACTTCGGCGGAGGTACCGTGCAGGTAATCCCTCATATTACCAATGAGATTAAGAGCCGTTTCTACCGTGCGAAATCACCGGACGAAGACCGGATCGCCATTATTGAAGTAGGTGGAACTGTGGGAGACATTGAGAGTCAGCCATTTCTGGAATCCATTCGTCAGTTCCAGCATGATGTGGGACATGAAAATGCGATCCTGATCCATGTTACCCTGATCCCATATCTGAAGGCTTCCGGAGAGATGAAGACCAAGCCAACCCAGGCCAGCGTAAAAGAGCTTCAGGCAATGGGAATCCAGCCGGATGTGCTGGTATGCAGAAGCGAATATCCGCTTACCGATGATCTCCGTGCAAAGATTGCCCTGTTCTGTAATGTACCGGTAAGCCATGTGCTTCAGAACCTGGATGTGGAATACTTATATGAAGCGCCGCTTGCCATGGAGCGTGAGAAGCTGGCTGATGTGGTGATGCAGTCACTTGGCCTGGAAAAACGGAAACCAGATCTTTCTGACTGGGAGGAAATGGTAGAAAGCCTTCGCCATCCGGACAAAACCGTGAACATTGCCATGGTAGGAAAATATACACAGCTTCATGACGCATATTTAAGCGTTGTGGAAGCATTGAAGCATGGAGGAATTGCATGCAAGGCGAAAGTAGAGATCACCTGGATCGATTCCGAAGAGCTGAATGAGAAAAATCTGGACCAGAGACTTTACAGCGTAGACGGAATCCTGGTGCCAGGCGGCTTCGGCGGCAGGGGAACCGAAGGCATGATCCTGGCTGCGCAGTATGCCCGGGTTCATAAAATCCCATATCTTGGAATCTGCCTGGGAATGCAGATGGCCATTGTGGAATTTGCCCGCCACGTGCTTGGCTATGAGGATGCGAACAGCATTGAGCTTGCTCCGGAAACCACCCACCCGGTGATCGCACTGATGCCGGACCAGGAGGATGTGGAGGACCTGGGCGGAACCCTTCGTCTTGGAAGTTATCCTTGTGTACTTTCAGATGGTTCCTTATCCCTGGAACTTTTCGGACAGAAGGAGATCCAGGAGCGTCACAGACACCGCTATGAGGTCAACAACGCATACCGGAAGGAACTGGCAGAAAAAGGAATGACCATTGCCGGAACTTCCCCGGATGGCCATATTGTGGAAATGATCGAGATTCCGGCCAACCCGTTCTTTGTAGGAACCCAGGGACATCCGGAATTTAAGTCAAGACCGAACCATGCTCACCCGCTGTTCCGTGGATTTATCCAGGCAGCTGTAGATAAAAAGAAGAAAGAGGAAGCTCTTAATCAACAATAGAAAGGATGAGGAAAATGAAAGAAGTGATAAAGGAAAGGCAGGGACTTTACCGCCAGGAATTTGAACATGATAACTGTGGTATCGGTGCAGTTGTCAATATCAAAGGCAAAAAATCCCATGATACGGTTGCAAACGCATTACGGATCGTAGAGAATCTGGATCACCGTGCCGGAAAAGATGCAGAAGGCAAAACAGGTGATGGCGTTGGTATCCTCCTTCAGATTTCCCACAAGTTTTTCAAAAAAGCCTGTAAAAAAGAGGGCATCGAGATTGGACAGGAAAGAGAATATGGCATCGGCCAGTTCTTTTTCCCACAGCATGAGATCAAACGTGCCCAGGCAAAGAAAATGTTCGAGATTATTGTGGAAAAGGAAGGACTTGAATTCCTTGGCTGGAGAGAGGTTCCGGTAGTTCCGGAGGTTCTTGGACACAAAGCGAGAGAGTGCATGCCATATATTATGCAGGCATTTATCAAAAAGCCAGATGACCTGGAAAAGGGAATCGCATTTGACCGTAAGCTGTACATTGCCCGCCGTGAGTTTGAGCAGAGCAATGACAATACTTACGTATGTTCCATGAGCAGCCGTACCATTGTATACAAAGGTATGTTCCTGGTTGGACAGCTTCGTACATTTTTCTCTGATCTGCAGAGCCCGGACTATGAATCTGCCATTGCGCTGGTTCATTCCCGTTTCAGCACCAATACAAACCCAAGCTGGGAGAGAGCACATCCGAACCGCCTGATCGTACACAATGGTGAGATCAACACCATTCGTGGAAATGCAGATAAGATGCTGGCAAGAGAGGAAAACATGGAGTCCCCGTATCTGGAAGGGGAAATGCAGAAAATCCTTCCTGTTGTAAACCGGAATGGTTCCGACTCCGCTATGCTGGATAACACCCTGGAATTCCTTACCATGAGTGGCATGGATCTTCCTCTTGCCGTAATGATCACCATTCCGGAGCCATGGGCAAACAATGATACCATTTCCCAGGAAAAACGTGATTTCTATCAGTATTATGCCACTATGATGGAGCCGTGGGATGGCCCGGCGTCCATTCTTTTCTCAGATGGAGATGTGATGGGTGCAGTGCTTGACCGTAATGGCCTGCGTCCGTCCAGATATTATGTGACCTCTGACGGATGTATGATCCTTTCCTCTGAGGTAGGTGTCCTGCCTGTACCGGAGGAGAAAATCGTATTAAAAGAGCGTCTTCATCCTGGAAAAATGCTTCTGGTGGATACCGTTCAGGGCAAGATCATCGATGACAACGAATTAAAGGAAATGTACGCAAAGAAACAGCCATATGGTGAGTGGCTGGACAGCAATCTGGTACATTTGAAAGATATTAAGATTCCAAACGAGAGAATGGAAGAATATACAGAAGAGCAGCGTTCCCGTCTGCAGAAGGCTTTCGGATACACCTATGAGCAGTACCGTACCTCCATCCGCAACATGGCATTAAATGGTGCGGAAAGTATCGGTGCAATGGGTGTGGATACCCCTCTTGCAGTATTTTCCAAACAGAACAGACCGTTATTCGACTACTTCAAGCAGCTTTTTGCCCAGGTTACAAACCCGCCAATCGATGCGATCCGTGAGGAAATTGTTACCAGCACAAGCGTTTATGTAGGAAAAGACGGAAACCTTCTGGAGCAGATTCCGGAAAACTGCCAGGTATTAAAGATCAACAACCCGATCCTGACCAATACAGATATGCTGAAGATCAAGGAAATGCATCATGAAGGCTTTAAGGTAGCAGTGGTATCCACACTGTATTATAAGAGTACCAAGCTGGAGCGTGCCATTGACCGCTTGTTCGTAGAGGTTGACAAAGCCTACAGAGATGGTGCCAATATCCTGGTGCTTTCCGACCGTGGAGTAGATGAGAACCATATGCCGATTCCGTCCCTCCTTGCAGTTTCCGCAGTCCATCAGCATCTTGTAAAGACAAAAAAGAGCACTTCCCTTGCCATTATCCTGGAGTCCGGCGAGCCAAGAGAGGTTCACCATTTCGCTACACTTCTTGGCTACGGTGCAAGTGCGGTTAACCCATATCTGGCACTGGAAACCATCCATGAGCTGATCGATACTCATATGCTGGATAAAGATTATTATGCAGCTGTAGATGATTATAACCATGCAGTGATCAGCGGCATTGTAAAGATTGCGTCCAAGATGGGTATTTCCACCATCCAGTCCTATCAGGGCTCCCAGATCTTTGAGGCGATCGGCGTATCCCAGGATGTAATTGACAAATACTTTACAGGAACAGTCAGCCGTGTAGGCGGTATCACCCTGGAGGATATTGAGGACAATGTAGAAAAGCTCCATTCTGAAGCATTTGACCCGTTGGGACTTACCACAGACCTGACACTGGACAGTGTAGGTGCCCACAAGATGAGAAGCCAGGGAGAAGAGCACCGCTACAATCCGGCTACCATCCATCTTCTGCAGCAGTCCACAAGAACCGGCAGCTACGAGATGTTCAAACAGTATACAGACCTTGTAGATAAAGAAAACCACGGCAATCTCCGTGCACTGATGGATTTTAAATATGCAGAAAATCCAGTTCCGATGGAGGAAGTAGAGAGCGTAGATGAAATTGTGAAACACTTTAAGACAGGTGCCATGTCTTACGGCTCCATTTCCCAGGAAGCCCATGAGACTCTGGCCATTGCCATGAATCACCTTCATGGAAAATCCAATACCGGTGAGGGTGGTGAAAGTGACGAAAGACTGGACTCAGCTGGAACAAAGGATGACAGATGTTCTGCCATCAAACAGGTAGCCAGCGGACGTTTCGGTGTTACCAGCCGTTACCTGGTATCTGCAAAAGAGATCCAGATCAAAATGGCACAGGGCGCAAAGCCTGGTGAAGGAGGACATCTTCCGGCGAAGAAGGTTTACCCGTGGGTAGCCAAAACCCGTCACTCCACACCTGGCGTATCCCTAATCTCCCCGCCGCCGCACCACGATATCTATTCCATCGAGGATCTGGCAGAGCTGATCTACGACCTGAAAAATGCAAATAAATATGCGGATATTTCCGTAAAACTGGTTTCTGAGGCTGGTGTTGGTACCGTTGCAGCAGGTGTTGCAAAGGCCGGTGCGCAGGTAATCCTGATCTCCGGATATGACGGTGGTACCGGTGCCGCACCAAGAAGCTCCATCCACAATGCCGGACTTCCATGGGAGCTTGGACTTGCCGAGACACACCAGACCCTTCTTATGAATGGCCTGCGTAACCGTGTACGCATTGAGACAGACGGTAAGCTGATGAGCGGTCGTGACGTTGCGATCGCAGCCCTTCTTGGTGCAGAGGAATTTGGTTTTGCTACAGCTCCTCTTGTAACTATGGGCTGTGTTATGATGAGGGTATGTAATCTGGATACCTGTCCGGTGGGCGTCGCAACCCAGAACCCGGAGCTTCGTAAGAGGTTCAAGGGAAAACCGGAATATGTAGAGAACTTTATGAGATTTATCGCCCAGGAGCTTCGGGAATATATGTCTAAGCTGGGTGTGCGCAGCCTGAAGGAAATGGTAGGACGTACCGACCTTCTGGTAGCTACAGACGCTGTAGATGAGCCGCACAAGGGTAAGGTAGACCTTAGCGCGATCCTGAACAATCCATATGCCAAAGAGGGCAGCAAGGTAACCTTTGATCCGGAAGCGAAATACAATTTCCAGCTGGAGAAAACCCTGGATGAGAAAGTACTGGTGAAGAAATGCAGCCGTGCCATTGCAAATGGGGAAAAGACACAGCTTTCTGTAGAGGTAAAAAATACAGACCGTGCCTTTGGTACTATCCTGGGAGCTGAGATTACCAGAAAGAATAAAAACGGACTGCCAGAGGATACAGTAGAGATCGACTGCATCGGAGCTGGCGGACAGAGCTTTGGAGCATTTATCCCCAAAGGACTTACTTTGAAGCTGACTGGTGACTGCAACGATTACTTTGGCAAAGGTCTTTCCGGTGGTAAGCTGATTCTGAAAACTCCGGAAAATGCAGGCTACAAGGCAGAAGAGAATATCATCGTGGGTAACGTAGCTCTTTATGGTGCCACAAGTGGAACTGCTTTCATCAATGGTATGGCAGGCGAGCGTTTCGCAGTCCGTAACTCCGGTGCCAATGCAGTTGTAGAAGGTGTTGGCGAGCATGGCTGTGAGTATATGACCGGCGGCCGTGTGGTTGTTCTTGGAAGAACTGGTAAGAACTTCGCAGCTGGTATGAGCGGTGGTATCGCTTATGTCCTGGATGTGGACAATGTTCTTTACAAGAACTTAAATAAAGCAATGATTTCTATTGAAAAAGTAGATAACAAATATGATAAAAAAGAACTGAAGGATCTGATCGAGGCACATGTAGCTGCAACAGGCTCCAAGCTTGGAGGGAAGGTTCTGGATCAGTTCGACGAGTATCTGCCTCACTTCAAGAAGCTCATTCCAAATGAGTACAAGAAGATGATCACATTAAGTGCAAAACTTGAGGAAAAAGGTCTGAACAGTGAGCAGGCGCAGATGGAAGCATTCTACGAAAGCATAGGAGTTAAGCATTAAGGAGGCAGAAGATCGTGGGAAAACCGACTGGATTTTTAGAATATAACAGAGAGACGGCAAAGGTTCTGCCGCCAAAAGTGAGAATTGCCAATTTTAAGGAGTTCCGTACACCACTTAACAAAGAGAAACAGAAGCTCCAGGGAGCGCGCTGCATGGCCTGCGGCGTTCCTTTCTGCCAGGCAGGAATGATGATCGGAGGCATGGCTTCCGGATGTCCCCTTCATAATCTGGTACCGGAGACAAATGACCTTGTGTTCACAGGAAACTGGAAGCAGGCATATCTTCGCCTTAGCAAAACACACAGCTTTCCGGAGTTTACCTCCCGTGTGTGCCCGGCTCTTTGTGAAGCAGCCTGTACCTGTAACTTAAATGGAGAGCCTGTTTCCACAAAGGAAAATGAACGTGCCATTATCGAAACTGCTTATGCAGAGGGCTGGGTAGTGCCACAGCCGCCGAAGATCCGTACAGGCAAGACCATTGCAGTAGTTGGAAGCGGTCCATCTGGACTTGCGGCTGCACAGCAGTTAAACAGAAGAGGCCACAATGTAACCGTATTTGAGAGAAGCGACCGGATCGGCGGACTGCTCCGTTATGGCATCCCGAATATGAAGCTTGAGAAATCTGTGATCGACAGAAGACTGAAGCTGATGGAAGCAGAGGGTGTGAAATTTGTCACCAATACAAACGTAGGTGTTGACATTACCGCAGAAGAGCTTCTGAAGAAATTTGACCGTGTGATCTTATGCTGCGGCGCTTCCAATCCAAGAGACATCAAGGTGCCGGGAAGAGATGCCAAGGGAATCTATTTCGCAGTGGATTTCCTGAAAAAGGTTACCAAAACCCTTCTGGACAGCGATTTTACTAAAGCTCCTTATGAAGAAGCAAAAGGAAAACATGTGCTGGTAATCGGTGGTGGTGATACCGGCAATGACTGTGTGGGAACCTCCATCCGTCTTGGCGCCAAATCTGTGACACAGCTGGAGATGATGCCAATGCCGCCAGTAGAACGTGCTGCATCCAATCCATGGCCGGAGTGGCCCAAGGTGTTAAAGACCGACTATGGCCAGGAAGAGGCAATCGCCGTATTTGGACATGATCCCCGTGTTTACCAGACAACGGTGACAGAATTTATCAAAGATAAAAATGGTAACGTATGCCAGGCCAAGATTGTGAAGCTGAAAGGGGAAAAAGACCCGAAATCAGGCCGTATGATGATGGTACCGGTAGAAGGAACCGAAGAGGTGATCCCGGCTGATCTGGTGCTTATCGCAGCGGGCTTTCTGGGAAGCCAGAAATATGTGACCGATGCATTTAAGGTTGCAACCACTGCACGTACCAATGTGGAGACGAAACCGGAGGCTTACGAGACAAGCGTACCGAGAGTTTTCACAGCAGGTGACATGCACAGAGGCCAGTCCCTGGTAGTCTGGGCAATCCGGGAAGGCAGGGAAGCAGCAAAAGCTGTGGATGAATCGTTGATGGGGTATTCTTATCTGTAAAACATGCTGGTACAGCGAATATTAAGTAACCGCCATATTGACTTGTCTGAATTTTTATCTGCGTCAATATAGCAGAAACTTAATTTTCGCTGTACTAGATAGGAAAGAATATGAACTATTCATCAATTAGAAACAAGAAAGAATGACAAGTGTAAATATATCACAAAGAGACAGGATGTACCTGACAGATGGCCAGGATGATCCTGTTTTTTTGTGTTTTTTAAAATTTTTTTCTTTTTTTCCAAAAACCGCGAAATATGTGAAACTTTTGTGATGGTTGGTATGCTAAAATGACCCAAAATGGAAAATAGGTTTACTGTCTGGGTGCCTTAATCTGCCCTGACGGAAGAATTCAAAATAGAGGTTGATGAAATGAAAAATACGTTAAGAAAAAGAATCATGAGTGGTCTTCTAGCGGGAGTTTTGTTCTTATCCAATACCAATGTCACAGCCGGGGCCGAGGATATGGGATTTATTTCCGGGGATAGCTGGGAAAGCCAGGAGGCGGAAGAAGGAAATGTAACTGGGGAAGAAGATTTTTCTTCAGGAGAAACTGGAAAAATAACGGAAGATGCGAACGGACAGGAAAATGATGATGAACAGGAGTCTGGAGAGTTGGATTCTGATCAGGCGGCAGATTCCATGGAAGGAGGACAGGCATCCCAGGAAGTGTCTGCTACAGTGACACCAGAAGAGGGATTCTCAGCTGGAGAGGGAGATGCTGAAGGTCCCATGGTGCTGGATGAAGAAGGAGATACTCCGGAGAGTAATGTGGCTTCCGGATATTTCCGGGTAACTGGAAGTATTGCTTATGATGAAACGTTAGATGGAACAGACTGGAAATCCCTGGTGCGGCCATCTGAATTTGAGCAGCCGATTACCGTGACTCTGACGTATAAGGATAGTGATGGTAATTCCCATGATATTGATTATAATGCACAGAGTGATTTGTCTAAAAATGATTTTTACCTGAAATTTGTCCATGATGGAGATGGCGGTGGTGATTTCACGATTGAGAATGTGCCAAAAAATGTGACAGTAGATGGTGTATCATATAATGTTACATTTTATTCGGTCAATGTAAAGCCAAACCTTCCATATTATGAGAGTGGCACTCCGATTTCTGGTGCTATTACGGATTCTACTACAGCAGGAGCAGGAACCCTGTATCTTAAACTGAAATCACAGACATTAACCTTGAATCCAACCGTTACGCCAGAGGGAACGGATAATCCCAGCTTTAATATGAAGGTTTCCTATCACAATCAATATTTGACGGATGGAGATAGAAAACTTGAATTATCTTATAACCCTGTAACGGGAAATCTTACAACAGTTTATGTTCCGATTGGTATTAAATATGAAGTTACCCAGGAGAAAAAAGAGGGGTATCGTTTAGATGCAAAGTACAGCACTGTTAAAACTGAAAATGGAAAGCAAAGTGATCCAATGGAATCGTCAGGTGGTGCGGAGGGAATCATAGAGGCCGGAACTGATGTCAAAGTTACTACCGTCAATTATGCACAGAATGTTTCTGTAGATTTTGATGTAAAATGGATTGACAACAATAATGTGAACCGGCCAACGCTGACCCGGGATAATTTTGTTTTAAAGGTTAAGACGGATACTGGTGAATGGACGGAAGTGACCAGTGAGAACTATTCATCTTTGCTGAATATAGAGAAAGAACCTGGCTGGGTGCAGTCTACGACAGAACCTGGGAAATATTCCTTTACAGGACTTCCGGCGGTAGATGCCAATGGAAAAAACCTCAGTTATCAGGTGGAGATAAAAGATATTGAAAACGAAAATTATCTTGCGGTCAGCAGTGACGATGAGACTACGGGAAAGCGTACGTTCACTCTGGAAGAACAGACGGACTTTTCGGCAACAATCGTATGGAATGACAGTGCTGATGGTGATAAAAGACCCAAGGATGGAATTGATAGTCTGAAGCTGTATCGTAAAACTGGAAATGGAAATTATGAACCGGTATACGATGAACTGCCAGAGGGTGCGGTTACGATGGGAGCCGGTGGGACATGGTCTGTGAAACTGTCAGGTATTCCAAGATATGACGAAAATAACCAGGAATATGATTATGTACTGGTGCAGGGATCCATTACAAATGAAAACGGAAAAGATGTGGTGAATCAGAACTCGGTGGACAATTATAAAACTTACTATAATAACGGAACCGGAAGCTTTGGAAATGATACCGCATTGTGTCACAATAATGGAACAATCACAGAGGTGCTTTATGAAGAGGTAGATTTCTCTGCGAACAAAGTATGGAAAGATCCAGATGGTGCTAAACATAACAATACCAGACCAGATGCGACGGTTAAGCTCTGGCGTTATATAAAGTCGGAAGCAAAGGATATTGACGAAGCTTATTCCAAAGGCGTTGCAGCTCAGGTGGTATTCCAGACGAAAACAGCAGATGGCACTGTAAAAGAAAATATTGTTTCCTATAATATTAGTAAGGAAACAGATTCAGCAATCAGTTTTACAAATAAGACCGTTCCCAGTATGCCGGAAGGGTATCAATTCCCTGCATATGATGATCAGGGCCGGCAATTTGTTTATTTTGTACGTGAAACACTTTCCGGAACAAATGAAGAAGAATATGATATCCAGTATACAGCGCAAGGTTCTGATGGAAATACAGTGACATACAAAAATGGTGCGCCGATAAATGGCACAATATCCAATGTACGCCGTAAAAAAGAAGCAGTTGCCATTACAAAGCTGTGGCAGAACAGATCCGGGCTGACAGAGATTGATGGTGCATCTGTAACCTTGAAAATTCGAGCCAGTGCAGATGGTGGAAAAACATATGATGATCTGATCGTCTATTCAGACAAAAATGGTTCTTATGATGTACTGACTGAAGGCGAACAGAAACAGGCACAGACGATTACTGGCTTCACAGCGGGTATGCCAGAACAGGAAATCATTTATTATGTGAATACCTGTAATAGTGAAGGTGCGCCCTATGATATGACGACAGCGAAGCTGATTGAAACTGTGAAAATAGGGAATAATATTTGTAATGTAGTTTATGATGCAAATGGCGACGGCACACTGGAGTTAAATGGAAAGAAGTACATTGTAAAAACTTCCTATGAGGGCGAAGCTATACGTGGCGATAATATGCAGCAGTACCGTTATAAACAGACCAATACCATTTCTGAACCGAGGGATTATACGCTGATTAAAGCGTGGGATAATAGCATTACAGACGAAGCTATGAAGGATATTATTTCGGTAAAATTCAAATTGGAACGTCGGACAACAAAGGATAAAACAGATGGGACGGAAGCTGCTTATGTAGAGGTTCCAAATGGAAATTCCAATCTTTGGACGGTGAACCGACCGGCTTCAAGTGGAACCACGAGTACGACTGAGCGTACCTGGACAAGTACAATTTCAGATCTTCCCAGATATGATGATGAAGGATATGAGTATTACTATCGGGCTACAGAAGTTAGTTTTGTAAAAGAAGATGGCACAATACTTACGGTTGAACAGGCGAGGGAAAATTCAAAATGGTATGGCAGCTATTACCGTACCGTTGATCAGACAAAAGTTACCAATTATGTTTCTGGAAAAGGCAGTAGATTTTTCACTGTGAGCAAAATCTGGCAGGATAATGGTGATCTTTCCAATCGTAAAGAAGTAACAATCCGGGTATATAAAAAATCAGATTTGAAAAAAGAATTACAAACGAAATTAGGTCAGACAAATGAAGGAGGGAACACAGAGAATCAAGAAGATACAGATGATTCAGAAGACACAGACGGTCCGGAAGATATAGGCACTTCGGAAGACAGTGTAGATTTGACAGATATCGTAGATTTTTCAAAACTGAATTCCAAATATCTTGAAGCAAAAATCAGCACTTCTAATCAAAATACTACTTATATTTATTATAAGGATTTGGAAAGGGCAATCGAGGGAAAAGAGTGGGCGAATGTTTCTGAGGATACCTGGGCTAATTATGTTGTGCTGGAGTATTGTGTAGGAAATCCAGATACAGATGGGGCCTTACCAGCACAATACAGCTATAGCCAGCTGATGGATGCTGTAAACAGCTCTACAACCTATAATCTTTCTGGAACTGTAGAAAATACTACAAGGAAATACAACACCCGTCTTTCTTTTGACGATAACAATGGAAGTGTTGCGTTTCTTACAAATACCCGTACAGGAATTGCGAATATTGATGCAGTTAAAACTTGGAAAGATAATAATAACTCCAGCGATACCCGTCCAGAATCTGTCAAATTCCAGTTATATCAGGATGGAAGTGCTTATATGAGTGTTCCAGATGGAGTAAGTGTGGAAATTGTAACAGATGTGAAAGCAGATGAGAACCAGGATAAAAAGGAAGAAGAAAATCAAAGCGGAAATAACGAAGCAGAAATAGAAAATACATGGAAGGCAGAGTTAGATCATGCTACAGGCATTATTACAATAACTGCCAATGAGCACGATAATTCCTCGAAATGGCATTTTGCCATAAAGGGATTGCTGCGCTTTTCTTCAACGGGCATTCCACACACCTATAATCTGGAAGAAGTAGCACTCACAAATCCAGGCACAGATGAAGATGGTGCAGGTAACACAGAAACAACCTATACATATATTCAGAAAAAGACTGCTACAAGCATTACAGACGATAATAAGACACAGAGTTACACCTTTGCTTTTGAAAATACAGTAACAGGAACTGTGAGCCATGTGGCCTATAAGTATTGGAATGATGCAGGCGTAGGAGCTTCCAATCGTCCGGATCTCTACCTGAATCTGTATCAGTATTTGAAGAAAGATCAGCAGAAAAATAAAAATACATCTTTGAAAGACCTGCCCTCCTATAAACTTTACAAAGATTATAAAGATCAGATCTGGACAACAAAGCCGGAAAATCCAGATTCCAGTGAACCGGAAAAAGGATATAACTGGAAAATTACGATTGAAGGGCTTCCACAGTTTGATGAAAATGGAAATGAATATGGTTATGTATTTACCGAAACCATGAATAATGGTGGTAAAACAGTACTTGGTAATTATGTTCCTACGTCTGAAACGAAGTCTGGTCAACAAAGAAAACAAAGCTACGAAGTGTTTACTAATACGATCACCGATTACATGACCATTACTGGTAAGAAAACATGGACCGGATTGTCTGGATATCAGACTGGTGAGAACGAACTTCCGGATCCGGTGATTACTCTTTATCGTACTACAGATTCTTTGATAACAGAAATTCAGAGTAAAACAGATGATGAAGTAAACACATTAATTAAGGCAGGTAAGCTTACAAAAGTAGATACCACCCATTTAACAGGAAGCAAAGCGGAAAGCAACGATAAAACACGCTATCAGTTTCCAGATGCCGAGGTAACAGAGGGTGAAATAAATGCTGGTTTCATCTATATGGTGGATGGAAAACCAATGCTTCCCAAATTTGATTCAGACGGGAAACGTTATACCTATCTGGTAAGGGAGAGCATCACAGATACGATTTCCAGCCAGCTGTATATTCAGGTAAATACCAACGGAACCCTTTCCAATGTTTTCCGTAGTGATGTGAACCGGCGAAATATTACAGTTACGAAGACATGGGAGAGCAGAAATAACCTTAAAGACGGTGAGAATAAATATCCGTCAGTAACCTACACTCTGTATCGGTATGAACCAGCAGGACTGGATGAAAAGGGAAAAATTGTAGAGAAGCAGCTGACTAAGATTGAAACACATACCATCAATCCAGGTGAATTTACAGGCCCAAATGGAGAAGCAAGTTATACCTTCCAGAATCTTCTGGTTTATTCGCCAACTGGTGTGCAGTATTGCTATTATATAGTAGAAAATTCAATTAATGGTTATAGCATTACCTATACAGATGAACCTGGGGTTGAAGATGGCACACTTGTAGGGGGGAAAATCAGAACAGGTCAGACCGCAGATGGACAGGTTGGAGAAATCACAATTACTGAGGAAATTCTTAATTCCTTAAAATACAACAATCGGATTGACATCATCAGCCTGCCGGAAAATTGGAATAAAAAAGATGCAGAGAATACGGTTTCCGTAGGTACGACAAATACTTATGATCAGAGAGGAACAGTGAAGCTGTCTGGTGAGAAAAAATGGAACGATTATGATGATGAGGAGGGATTGCGACCACCTAACATTACAGTTACGTTGACACGCCGCACAAATAATGAGACAGGGCAGAATAATAAAGTTGATAGTACAGCTGTTACACTTAAGGAAAGAACGAGTGAAGATACATATGTAACAACTCCTTATATTGTTTGGGATAAAGGAACGGATTCAAAGACATCTGATAAGTGGAGTTATACAATTTACAATCTGGAGCGTTACGCACCAAATGGCATGCCTTATATTTACACGCTGGCTGAAGAAGCGGTAAATGGCTATAAAAAGCCAGATGCGATTAGCAAGCAGGCAGATTCTAATACGGTCAATATGGATCCGATGACCAATGGCTTCGCAGGTTCCTACTATGTGCGCAAAAACTGGATGGATGGAAATAATAAATACAATCTTCGTCCCGGAACCATAACCATTCAGCTTCAACGCTCGACAGATAACGGTAATACATGGAAAGATTATAGAGATCCTGTTACATTGGATAAAACGAAAGTAATCAAAAACACCAAGAATAATTCCTGGGAATACCAGTTTACGAATCTTCCTGTAATTGATAAAAATAACAATCCATATACTTACCGCTGCGTGGAAACTCAGATCGGCGGAGTTGCAGTGAAGGAAATAACTGAGAGTGATGGTACAAAGAAGCTTACAGCTGGTGCATATGAATGCAGGTACACAACACAAAATAAGGAGAGAACCGTAATCGAGAATACACTGGACTCTACGTCACTTGTTGTAACGAAAAAATGGAAAGGAGATCAGAATAACCTGTATCAGTCCCGTCCAGAGCAACTGACCTTTGTCCTTCAGAAACGAGGAGTTACAGTTAAAAATGAAACCGGAGGAAATGAAACCGGAGGAAATGAAACCGGAGGAAATGAAACCGGAGGAAATGAAACCGGAGGAAGTGAAACCGGAGGAAGCGAAAGCAGTGAAACCGGAAACGCGGAAGATGAAGTAACCGGAAACGAACCAGATTCACCTGGGTCAACGCCGTCAGAAGAAGATGTGCTAAGTGACTGGAACGATGTATTGGACGAAAATGGGAAACCATATACCTTTACCATATCTGCCGCAGATAACTGGACGAAGAAACTGGAGGATCTTCCTACTGCGGAAGTCTATGTAGGGGAAAATGGACAGAACTATACGGTGTACTCCCTTTATTTCCGGGCTGTTGAAGTACATACGGATGACCAGATAGATAGTAGTACTGGGAAAACGAATTATGGTTCTGGTTCCATCGCTGCAGGAGCACAAAACTATAAAGATGTAACGAAATATGCAACACTTGATAACAATCCAAACCATAAATATGATGAGCAAGCCGGTTGTAACGAGAGTATAATTACCAACCAGCTGATTCTGGATAATCCACCGAAATCCATTAGCGTGACCAAACAATGGTACCGGACGGATGGTGACTCCATGACGGCTACATTTGAGCTTCTGTATAAAACAACGGATGAAAATGAATGGCACAGTTATGGAGAACAAAAGCTTCAGTCTGTATCTTCAACAAAATATGGACCTTCAGCTGTGATTACCTGGACGGATCTCCCCAAGTATGACCGGGACGGAAACGAGCTTGAATATAAGGTAATCGAGCAGCCCGTGTCTGGTTACAAAACTAATATTAGCACAAATAATGCGGAAAATGGAGAAAATGCAAATTCCGCAGGAAAATCGACACAATCCGCAGATTATCCTACGAATTATACGTTTACGAACATTGAATTGCAGGATTACACGGTCCAGAAAATCTGGCAGAATACGGATTATGCGGAGAAAACAGCAACCGGCGAATATACAGCTACTTTTCAGCTGCAGCAAAAAATAGAAGGGACTACGGATAGCGGAAAAGATGAGTGGACAGAGGTAAAGGCATCTGATGTGGGCCTTTCCAGTGAGAAGTTTACTGCCAATGTTACATTAAGTTCCAAGTCTGCAAATGACAAGCTCCAAAGCTATACTTGGACAAACCTTCCGAAATATACAGATGATGGAAAGGCGATTACCTATCGTGCTCTGGAAACGAAGATTAATGGAATAAACGTAGTAAATGACAGCAATGGAGCTTATAACGTTTCCTACCAGTATGAGAGTAAACAAATGAACCAGTCTGGGGAAGGGAACGAAACAAACGCTGAAGACCAAACAGATTCTGTAATAAATCTGACCCCATCCTTTGGTAATATTAAGACCATTGCAACGAACCGCATGATTTATGGATTCGTGAATCTAAGTAAAACAGCAGCCTATTTGGCACCGGGAGTAACTGAAGACGGAAAACTTCAGGGAATAAAATTTGACATTTACACAGTTGATTCAAGCACAACAGAAGGAGAAGCGCTGTATGTTTCTGATGTTGAAACGGATTCAAATGGAAATTTGATTAATTCCAATGGGAAATACGGAGGTGATACGCAGCAGCAAAAATATTTGATTTCTGGAACATATCTGTTAAAGGAGAAAGCTGCTGGTTCTGACTTTAGTGTGTGGAGTAAAGGAATAACCTTTACTGTAGGAAATGGTAATACAAATGATAAGGGTGAGCTGCTTGATACTGGAGAACATGGAACTGCATGGATTAGCACGACTACAACTAGCCAGAGCGATAGTTCTGATTCTAATCTGAGTACTCGCTTGCAGTTGAAAACCAATTACAAAGCATCAACAACGGAATCAACGCATTACTTTAATGATAAATGCAAAGAGCAGAGTGAGGATAGTATCGCAGTAAACCTGGAAAGCCGCGGTGTACTCAGCTTTACCAAAACCGGACCAGAAAAATCTGAATCAGGAAATAAGACTTATACTTCATTGGATACTCATAATGGTGCCACGGGAGAGAGCAGTGCTTATTTCGGAGTTTATCTGGAAGCAGATTGTAACACACAGGTCGCAGGTATGGTGCCAAAGGCAAACGTAGTCAATGGTTCTACCGATAAGACAACTATGGTGCTTACAAATTTGAAGCCAGATGGAACAGAAATTGCTGAATCGAAAAATGTTAACGGCATTCCGTATCTTCGCGCATACAAAGCAACCAGCGGAAATACTGGTTACGACAATTATCCATTCACTCTTTTATCCGGAACCTATTACATAAAAGAGCTGGTAGCTCCAGCAGGCTATAAGCTTGATACAAAGGTACGAAAAGCGGTTATCAGTAAAATCGAAAGTACCGCAATGGATATTGACCTGTCAGAGGTTTATCCAAGTAATAAAGCAGTAATTTCTGCAATGTCATCTGAAGATGGAAATGCAGAAACAGGAACTGGAATAACAGAGTATCAGTGGAGCAACACACCAAATGTTGTAAAAATCTATAAAATGGATCAGTTCGGAAGACAGGTTCCGTTAAAGAAAAATGGTTATCTGGAACTGAAAGTGGAAGGAGATGGAAATACTTTCCCAGCTGGCGACAAAACGTCAGGAGACGGTTCAACCAGCGGAGGTACAGCTGGTGGCGATGCGGCCAGCGGAGCGACAGCTGGTGAAGATACCATTAGGCTGTATCAGAATCCTGAATGCCCGGCTACCATGAAAGATGGAAAAACAAAGCTAGACTATGTATCTTATGATACCGAGTCAGGAGCTTGGACGATTACCGGTCTTTTGGATATTAATAAAACGTATGTATTGTCTGAGCCGGAAAATTGTGTTCATGACAATTACATTCTTGCGAAACCGATTCGTTTTCAGGTAAATGCAGATGGAACGATAAAGCTTGTTGCGCAGGGAAGTAATGGAAACAGTGAAGCGGACAATAATGGCAATAATACAGGAACTGAATCTACAGCAGATACAGTTCAGAAAAATGATCCGTTGACTGCAAATGGTAATGAGGCAGATGGTGCCTATAAAAATGCCTGTAAGCCAGATGCAAATGAGAATATTCTGGTATTGCGTGACCCTTGCCGTTACTTGAAAACACTTTCTCTGACGAAAAAAGATTCAGAAACGAATAAGCCAATTGCAAATATTTCTTTCCAGCTTTTCAAATATGATGGAAAAGGCTCCAATAGAGAACTTATAAACAACAGACCAGTTCTCATGAAAGGTGGAAAAACAGATGACGTTTATCTGACGACAGGTGCAGATGGAAAAATAGACCTTGCAAATCTGGATGGCAGTATTATGAACAAAATCACAGGCTGCGCCCTGAAATACGGTCTGGATGTTGGTAAATATTATTGGAAAGAGGTAGAACGAGGAGCATCAGACGGCTATCGCCTGGCAGCAGATATTTTCTTTGAAATTAAACCTAATACACCGACTACATCGGAAGGTGCAACGGTTGGTTATGAGGATTATGCGAAGATAACCTATGAGGTATCAGGCCGCACAGATGTAGAAGTGGCTAATGCAAGTGGAGACACCGGAGGTACTGACTCTGATACTGGAAGTGCAGGCAGCATAGATGCGAAAGATATAATTGTAAAAAATACTCCTGTGACAAAGGTGCCAAAGACGTTAGGGCTCGTTAAGGTGGACAGTAAAGATAATAGTAAGCTTGCAGGAGCAAAATTTACCCTAACCTATAAGTCTATAAATCATGGACAGGCTGGTTCAGCAACTGGTACAGACGCAGAAACGATTGTTCAAAATTGTATCACTGGTTCTGATGGTGTTCTTTACCTGGTTGATGAGAAAACTGGAGAACTTCCTGCTGATACTCAGGAAAGGAAGAAACCGGACATTTCTCGAAAGGGTAGCTACATCTTAAAAGAAACACAAGCACCAGAAGGTTATATGACCAGAACCAAAGATGGTATTTCAAACGTAGTAACGATGGTAACTTTTGCTGTGAACTCAGAAAATGAGATTATAGATATCCATTATTACAATGGTGCAGGAGAACGTGTAACAAATCCAGCTCCTGTGGTGTCAGCTGATAGCACAGGAGAACACATTGCCCTAAACCTTACCGTCAAGAATGAAAAAACAAAGGTTTCCATTGCAAAACGCAATGACATTAAGAGTAGTGGAAGTGATACTGATGCTGGCACCAAGACTTGCAACCAGAAAGATTTAAGCGGAGAACTTCTTACCGGTTCAACCCTGGAAATTTATGAAGGAACTGACGTAAGCAATGCAGATAATAAAAAAGCAGTGCTTGGAAAGAACCAAAGTGAATGGAATTGGATATCTCCTGCTGGAGCAGATGACTCTGGCAATACTGGTGATTCAGGTAATTCAGATGGTTCTGGTTCCAGTGGAACAGACGATTCCAGTAGTACAGATAGTATCAGTTCTGGTGGAAACGGCGATTCAACTGACGGTGATACTTCCAGTGGAAGCCTCACAGCCAGCGCAGTAATCGAGGAAGGGTGCTTAAAGGAGAATACCATTTACACCCTGCATGAAAGCCAGGCACCAGTAGGCTATCTGGCAGCAGACGATATTTACTTTATGTTATCCGGAACAACTACAAAAGAAATTCCCGGAACATCTACGGTTGTTTCCCAATTGTATGTATGGACAGGAACGAACAAACCGACTGAACAGGACATCAATTTGAATAGCGGTAATTGGAAAATCACAGATAGCACAAGTGCAGTTCCTACGAATTTGAATAACAATGTCCTGACAATGGTAGATGAAGCAATCATCGCTCCTGTAGATATGCGAAAAGTTGTGGGAACGAGTGACAAATTTGAAATTTTACCTGGGGCGAAGTTTGAAGTAAAGCTCGGAAAAACCGGAATAGCAGGAGAAACGGGTGAAAATACAGGAACTGTTCTCGGTACTGCAATATCATCTGCGGAAGGTTATCTGGTATGGGACTCCATTACGCAAGCTGGATACGATTCAAAATTGATTTTCAATGCAGATGGAAAACGTGTTGCCCAATCTGACGAGAACCCTGATGCCTCTGTAATTGGAAAGACGATTATCCTTCAGCAGAATGCCAGCGGTTATACATTCACAGAAACCGATGCACCAGATAACGCTTATAACGAAGGCAAAAGCTTTACTGTGAACATTACGGCAGAGAATTACAAAGAATACCGTAATGGAAACACAACGACACAGGATGCTTCTAAGGTAACGTATGATACGACCGCCTATGTGAATATTTTGGAGGCAAATCAGGCAAAAGATACAGATGGAAAAAATACTTATACAGTAGCAACGCTTTCCCACAGAACGACAGAAACGGACAAAGCTACGGCTTCTGACCTTGTCAATCCAGCATTTGAGGCACATTTCCAGCTTTATAAATATGATGCTGAAAATAGTGAAATAGCTGCAACGCATGATAATTATGACAAGATTGGAATGCAAGGTGTTACGTTTACTCTGTCAAAGAAGCAAACAGATGGTTCATATCGTAAAGTAGATGATTACACAACTGGTGAAAATGGTTTGCTGTCAATTGATATTGCGCAAAAAGGTACTTATCAGTTGCAGGAAACACAAACACTGACTGGCTATCTGCTAAATGACAAGGTTATGGAATTTACCATCACAAATGACGATTATAAAAAGACACTGACCTACGAGGAGCCTACTACAGATGAGGGGACAAGTACCAGCACACAAAACTGTCATACAAAGGTGGTAAAATATGCAGATGGTAATGAGATAAAAAATGCTATTACTTATGATCTTCCAAACTACCGAAAACATGGAACGATAACGCTTACGAAAACGGATTCGGATTTCAGGGAGAAACTGAATGGAGTTAAATACAAACTGACGAGAACTTCACCTATTGTAAATGCGGTTGTGGATAAATATTTCCCGTCATCAACGGTAAAGGAACTTATTGTAGAGACAGGAAAAACTTATTCCAATATAGCAGGAGCAACACAAGAAAAAGAAATCACTATTACGAAAGGTAATGATGGTGTCCTTACGCTTTCTGATCTTCAGTGGGGAACTTACACATTAACAGAAGTGACAGAATTGCCGGGATATAAGCTGGAATTAGACCAAAATAATAACGTGATAAACACTCATACATTTACCATTGGTGGAACAAATTATGCAGATGGCGCTAGTTTAACGTTTGATTTTTCAGATACCAACACTAAAAACAGTGTAGTCTTTTATAAAACCAATCAGGTAGACACAGAAGCAGGTGTTAAAGAAGCGGATATCAAAGGTCTTGAAGGTGCTGTATTCGAGGTACATGAAGGCGAATCCTGTACAAATGATTCGTCAGGACATAACAATTGTACAAAAGTAGAATTTTTTACTTCTGCGAAGGACATGAGTAATGGCAAAAAGGTATCAACTGTAACGACAGGAGCAGACGGTAAAGTAACAATATACGGGCTGCCGACCAATACAGGAGATTCAACAGATCCAGCCAATCCAACTGCTGCTAAAACTTACCACCTGGTAGAGGTAACAGCCCCGAAAGGCTACAAGCTACAGTCGAATCCTGTGGCGTTCACCATTGACCGCCAGGGAAAAGTACAGATTCAAAAGATGGATGCAAGTGGAAATCCAGTAACAGATGCAAATGGAAAGCTAGAATATGAAGATGCCCCATTAGATTCAAAAACGCAGATCGGGCAGGAGACACCAACGATTCAGATTGGCCGCGTTACCATGACCGACGAGCTGATTAAGCTTTATATCAAAAAAGTTGGGGAAAATGGAAGTACACCACTTAAAGGTGCGGTATTTGAACTTAAGGATACCTGTAATGACCAGTCTGGTATTTCGAATTGTGATCACAAGCTGGCAAATGGAGCTGATAGTGAGAGCATTGAAATTACAGCAGATGATGGAACAATCCTGATTCAAATCGAGCGCGTAATCGGTGGACACACCTACACCCTAACGGAAACGAAAGCACCAGATGGATATGAGAGTACAGCAGTAGTTACCTTCAATGTGAAAACAGATGGAACGATTGATGAGAATAGCTTAAAAACCAGTGGTGGATATACCGAAAGCACCGATGAAGGTACGACAACTTCGTGTGCGTCTCTTGATAACAATCGTACAACAGTAAGCATTAAGGATGAATTAATCCGTATGAGTCTTACGAAAGTGGATTATGAAAATGCTGAAACGAAGCTTGGAGGCGTAATCTTTACCCTGACTCCATATGGAAAGGTCAGTGATGGAAAGACAGACAGTTCTTTTAGGGCATATCCGACTGAAAGTGTACCAGAAGGTCTTAAGTATGATGATGTGAAAAAGACATATGTATACACAGCAACTACAAAAGCTGACGGAACGATTACGTTCCCTGACGGTCTGCTAAAGCATGATAATTCCTATCTGTTACAAGAAACCGCTACAATCAACGGCTACTACCTGGGAAAGGAAGCCAAAGCAGGTGTAATTTTAAAAGTCGGAAAAGATGGAAACATTACCATTTCCAGGTTAGATGATTATAAAGATAAGAAAATCACCATAACCTCTGGATCTGATACAACCACTGTAAGTTCCTGCCCGGTAACCGTAACAGCCGGCGATGGAAAGGGCTGTGAGCTTCTTTCCCGTAACATGAAAGCCGCCTCCTTTGACCTGACGAAAAAGGTAGAAGGAAATATGGGTGACTTAAACGGAACCTTCCAGATTAATATGAAGGTATATGAGCCAGATGGCACTGAAATTGGAGAAAGAACCATTAACCTGAAAATGAATGAGAAATACGATTCAGAAAAAGGTCTTACAAGTGCTTCTGCTACAGGAGATGACAAGCAGGCATTTGGAGTAGGTGCAATCCCGGTAGGGGCCACTCTTGTGATCAGCGAGGACAATGACCTTGATTATACCGCAGTGGTAACAATCAAAGGTGCAGATGGCAAAGATACTGTGATTTCACATGAGTCCAATAACAAGGGTGTGGTAAGAGTACCATTAAATACCTCAGGTACCAACAACAAAATTTCCATAGAACTGACCAACAAGAAAGAGGTCACAATTGATGTAGGTGTCGATACCCAAAATCAGGCACCATTTGCAGTACTTTCGTTGATAATTCCAGCTATCTGGCTGGCTTATCGATACAGAAGAAAACGCAAGGGAGGTGAGATTGGCTAATGCTAGAATTACGATTTCACTTTCCATGCGCGAAAAGAGGGGAGGTGCCTCCTTAGTGAAAAAAGAAATAACCAGCAAAACCCATGAGGATATCACAAACTGGGTGAAAAAGCTGAAATTTAAAAAGAAGTTGTTTGGAGGCGTAGACGAGGAAGACGTATTAAAAAAAATATGGGAGCTGAACGGCCTTTATGAAAAGGCATTGTTAAATGAACGCGCCCGTTATGATGCACTTCTGAAAGAGTATCAGGGAGGTGATACCAGAAATGATGGATGATGACAGCCTGCATCCTTTGGCGGATGTAAGTGAGCAGATCCGGAAAAAAAGGTATCGCCTTGCCACCAGGCGGGGCTATCTGGAACTGGTAAAAAATATAGGAATCATGGCTGTTTTGCTCTGGTTCGCACTCAGTCAGGTATTTTTTATCACAAGTGCCAGTGGAACAGATATGTATCCCGCCATACTGGATGGCGATATTGTACTGGGCTACCGCCTGGACAAACGGTATCTGAAAAATGATGTGGTAGTGTGCAGCGTGCAGGGAAAAGAAGTGATTGGCAGAATCGTTGCGAGAGAGGGTGACAGCGTGGATATTACAGATGAGGGAACACTCTTTGTAAACGGAACCCAGCAGACCGGGGAAATCGCATTTCCCACAGATCCGGGAAAACAGACCTATCCTTATACGGTTCCGGAAGGCTGTGTGTATCTGCTTGGCGATTACCGGACCAACACCACAGACAGCCGAGACTTCGGCCCTGTAAGCACAGCCGACATCAAAGCAAAGGTAGTTAGCATCTTCCGGAGAAGAGGAATCTAAAAGATGCACACTATAAAAACGAAATCCCGAAGTAAGGGAAAAGGAAGCAAAGAAAGGAAACTTAAAATGAATAAATTACTTAGAAAAGTGATGGTGCTTGCCCTCGCAGGAACCATGACTGTGGGGATGAACGCGACGGTGTTCGCGGAGGATACTCAGACACCCACAACGAAAGAAACAAATAGTCGATTGAAAAATGGTGGAAATAATGTAGCAAGTGATACTGCTACAATCAATCTTATTAAAGATTATGTTCGTGGATCTGGTTCTGACCAAGAAAGCAGTAGTCCGGCAGAAGATTTTGTCTTTACAATTACTCCTTATGGTGTTTGGAATGCGGGATCAAGTAGTGGTTTAGCTGATGGAAATGCATATGATGCGGGTAATATGCCTGCCTTAGCTGTTGCATCTGGAGATAATACAGTTACAGTAGAAAGTGATAATAAGACTAATATTGTTACTATAAAAGCGGAAGTTGGAGATGCTGGAAAGAATACTAAAAAAAGTGCAACAATTACATTAAGTGAATATAAATCGGTTGGAGATTTCTGGTACAAAGTGGTTGAAACACAGACCAAAACTACTGGTGTATTTTATGGAACAAATGATGCTAAAGGAAGTTCTGATATAACTGTGTCAAATGGTAGACATGAGGCTGTCTATTATATTCATGTGCAGGTGGTAAATAATCCTGATTATGACACTGCTAATAATTCTAAAAAGTTCCTTCGTTCGGTGACGATGCATAAAACGGCACCTACTGATGAATTATCTAATAGTCAGTATAATACATGGGCTGAAAATACTACTGATAATAATTATGCGGCATCTGCAAAAGTCAACGATATTCAAAATACCTATTATGCTGGCAAGCTTTCCATTAAAAAAGAAGTTACCGGTAATGCAGGTGATAAGGAAAAGAGATTCCAAGTTACTGTAACATTTACAAAACCAGCAGGGACTATTATTACAAGTGATATTACATATAGTGCTGTATTTTCTGAAAAAGGTACTTCATCATCTGGCCAAACAATTTATGGACAGAATAATGTTGAAACTAGTGGATGGATGACGTCTAAAGGCGGAACTAGTAAAGTTGAAGCAAATGCTACTGATGCAGCATATGCAAGAGTAAGTTTTTTTATTAAGGATGGAGAAACGGTTATTTTTAAAAACATTCCTTATGGAGTTAGCTATCAAGTAGTAGAAACAGAACCTTCCGATAATACATATACAAATAAATTAGTGTTTTCTTCACCAGATGTAGCAACAAGCTTTAATGGTCAATCTGTAATTGGAGATACGGGAAAAGTTAATTCGGATGCGAGCGCAAAAGATAAAACTGGTAATTTCTTTGTAGAAGAAGATAAAATAGCAGGAGATATTTCTGCTGATAATGCAGCAACAGGTTCCATTTCAGATGCATCAGATGAATTAGTTATTACGAATAACAAGGATGTTAAAATCGACGTCGGTGTCATCACCTCCAACGCCCCATACATTGCCATGCTGCTTCTTGTGGCTGCCGCAGCATTTGTGTTTGTTCACCGCCGCAAAAACATGATCGAGGAGTAAAGAATCTATGAACAGGGTTGTCCTGAAACTTCTGAATGGAATATATGGATGGATCATCAGTTCCCTGGTCATGGTGTCGGCTGTGTATGCAGGCTATTCCATATGGGATAATTCCCAGATTTACAAGTCCGCAGAGAATGTTCAGGACCAGATCCGTCAGCTGAAGCCGGATGAGAATGCCAAGGACGGTCCTGGTTTTGATGAACTCCGGGCGTTGAACGGGGATGTAGTGGGCTGGATTACCGTAGACGGAACGAACATTGACTATCCGGTTTTGCAGGGCGAGACCAATCTTACCTATATGAATAAGGATGTATACGGGGATTTTTCATTGGCAGGGAGCATTTTCCTGGATGTGAGAAACCAGCGGGACTTTTCCGATAATTATTCCCTGATCTACGGCCACAATATGGACGAGCATCTTATGTTCGGAGATTTGGCATTGTTTAAGGAAAAAGACTTTTTCCAGAAAAATACCTCAGCGACGTTGATGGTTCCCGGGGAGAGCCGGAAGCTTCGTGTGGCAGCTGTATTGCAGATTCCGGCAGGAACGGAAGAAATCTTTAATCCGGATAAATGGAAAGATAATCTGGACGGTCTGGGAAAATACCTGGAAGAAAACAGCATCTGGTATCACCAGGAGCTGATCAACCAGCTGAAAAATTCGCCAGACCGGATGGAGGCCGTTTCTCTGGTTACCTGTTCTGACGGAAGCACCAATGACCGTACTGTGCTGATCCTGGTACGGGAAAATCCTAAGAAACCTCAGAATCCGCAAAATCCGGATACTCCTGGTGGCAATGATACCAATGGCGGTGATGATATCTCTGGAAATGGAACTCCTGGAAATAGTACAGCAGGCGGCACATCTGGTGATGATATCTACGGAAACGGACCGAAGAAAACAGGGGATACCCAGAACCGGGATCTCTGGATGTATCTGATCGGGGGAATCATTCTCTTTATCATTGGTTTTGAAACCGTGGACCGTATCAGAGAAAAACGTCATAAGGATTAGAGCCCTTTTCAGACAGGCTCTAAAGTGCAGTAGATTATGAAAAAACTTAAAAAAATACTGTATCCTGTGTGTGCAGTGCTTCTTCTTATTGCAATATGGAATGTGTGGAAGATAGATGCCTCCACAAAGCAGACTAAGGAGCTTTATGATAAGTTGTCCAGCCAGGCGCAAGCCGGGCTGGACAACAAACATGAAGGAAATGAGCAGGGGACAGATAATCAGGAAAATGTCTCACAGCAGGAAACGCAGAAGGATACTCCCAGTGAAGAGGAGGCAGAATCAGAAACTTCTCTTGCCAATCCCTGGCTTGTGGAGTTACAGGAGCAGAACCCAGAGCTTACAGCATGGATCCGGATCCCTGGCACAGTGATCGACTATCCGGTGATGCAGACCAAAGAGGACAACGACTTCTATCTGAATCACGATTTTGAAGGAAATGAAAATCCCCACGGGGCTTTATTCCTGGATGTAAACTGTCAGGAAGATTCCGAAAACCAGATCATTTACGGCCATCATATGAAAGATGGAACCATGTTCCAGAATCTGATGCTATACAAGGATCCGGACTTTTGCCAGACAAACGGGATCATCTGGTACGATACTCCGGAGGCGAGTAACTGTTATCAGGTGATATTTGTGATGCTTCTGTCAGATACGGATGCACAGAAATTCCCCTATTACAAATGTATCGATCTGTCAGATGAGCAGATCTACCAGGGCTTTTTGAAACAATGCAGCCGCTATGCCATCTGGTCAGCAGACAGTCTTCCCGACTCTGGCACCAGTCTTCTTACTCTTTCCACCTGTGAATATTCCCAGAATGATGGCAGACTGGTTCTGGTTGCCGCAGAAACCGAAACCGGAGAATCTGAGAACTGACCGGAACCGGACAAAAATCACAAGACTATGGCAAATCGCCACGGTAAAGCACGAAAAATTCAGTTGACAAAAGAAGGGGTTGTTGCTATAATAACCTCCATGAACAAGGGCGTTCTTCAGAAGGGTAGCTTTCTGAAGTGCGCCTTTTTTGTTTAAATAAAGAATCATGCAAGATTGGATGGATGAGGGCATGAGAATGAAAAAGGAGAGAGCACGATGGGGAATTATACCAGAGAAGAAGTGTTACAGATGGCAGAGGACGAAGATGTAGAGTTCATTCGTCTTCAGTTTACCGACATGTTCGGTACGTTAAAGAATATTGCAATTACCGCGAGGGAGCTCCCCCGGGCACTGGATAACGAATATGTAGTTGACAGTTCCTATATTGCAGGAATCGCAGGGGAGAAGGAGCCGGATATGTACTTACATCCGGATTACGATACCTTTACCATTCTTCCATGGCGCCCGCAGCAGGGGAAGGTTGCCAGACTGATCTGTGACATTTATCGTTCCGACGGAACACCTCTTGAAAAGAGTCCCAGATATATCCTGAAACAGGTAGTGAATATGGCAGCAGAGCAGGGCTATGTATGCGAGGTGGATCCGGAATGTGAGTTTTTCCTGTTCCACACAGACGATAATGGCATTCCTACCACAGTGACTCATGAAAAAGCAGGATACCTGGATATCAGTCCCCTGGATCTTGGGGAAAATGCAAGACGTGATATGGTTCTGAACCTGGAGGATATGGGATATGAGATCGAATCCTCCCATCACGAGACAGCCCCGGCACAGCATGAGATCGATTTTAAATTTACCGGTGCAAATGAAATGGCTGACTGTGTTATGACTTTCAAAATGGCAGTCCGTACCATTGCCAAACGCCATGGGCTTCATGCCACATTTATGCCGAAACCACGGGCTGAGGTCAATGGTTCCGGTATGCACATTCATTTTGCATTATATAAAGACGGCAAAAATATATTTGCAGATCCTTCCGATGTAAACGGACTGAGCGAGGATGCTTACCATTTCATCGGAGGACTTCTGGCACACAGCCAGGAAATGGCTGCGATCACCAATCCTCTTGTAAATTCTTACAAAAGACTGGTGCCAGGCTATGATGCTCCTACAGAGCTGACCTGGACAAAGAATAACCAGAACTCTCTGATCCGTATTTCCAATCTGAGAACAGACAGCCTGGCAATCGAGCTTCGAAGCCCGGACGCAGCAGCCAATCCTTACCTGGTATTTGCAGTCTGCATTGCTGCCGGACTGGACGGAATCCAGAGAAAATTATATCCCACCAAAGCTTCTGACCGTTCTTTCTCAGAATCGGACCAGAAGGCGATGAATATTGGAAATCTTCCACTGAATCTGGATGATGCCATTTCTTATTTCGAGAAGAGCACCTGGATTCAGTCCATACTTGGCAAAAAGTTCTGTGAGGAATATGCAGCTGCCAAGAAGGAAGAATGGCTGAATTATATGAGACAGGTAAGCGAATGGGAAATCAGCCAGTATTTATATAAGATTTAAGATAAGAGAGTGGCATTCATATGAACAGCAGCATAGTGATTGCATTACCAAAAATCGACGACGCAAAGAAAATTCGTACCATACTAAACCGGCACGGTTTTCCAGTAGCTGCGGTATGTTCAACTGCTTCAACAGCACTTGCCAGCATGAGTGAGCTGGACGGAGGGGTACTGATCTGCGGATATAAGCTGCCGGACCGGTATTACCGGGATGTGCTGGAAGATATTCCTTCCTGCTTTGAAATGTTGCTGCTGGCGTCTGGAAGAGTGATCGCAGAAGCGCCTACATCAGTCCTGACTGTGGAAATGCCAATGAAAGTCAGTGATCTGGTGAACACGGTGGATATGATGCTGTCCCAGATCGAGCGGCGGATCAGAAAAGAAAAGAAGAAGCCCAAGCCCCGTTCCTGGAAAGAGCAGAATTATATTTCCAATGCGAAGCTTCTTCTTATGGAACGAAACCACTTAACAGAAGAGGATGCATACCGGTATATTCAGAAATGCAGTATGGATTCCGGGACGAATATGGTAGAGACAGCACAGATGGTTCTGATGCTGTTATATGACGAAGTATAAGGTTTATAAAGAAATAGATGAAATGGAGGATGAGGAAATGGAGTTTTTGGATGGAAGTTGGAAAAAAGAAGTGAGCAGCTGGGATGCACTGATTGGAGAAGAACTTCTGAATCAGGAAGCCATCCTGGAAGGCGCCATTCACAGTATCCGTAACATGGGTGATGTTGCATTTGTAATCATCAGAAAAAGAGAAGGTCTGTTCCAGACCGTATTGGTAAATGAGGAAGCAAATCTTACCGTGCATGAGTTAAAGGAAGGAATGACCGTAAAGGTAAAAGGAACCGTGAATAAAGAGGAGCGCGCGCCTCATGGCAGAGAGCTTCATATTCAGGAAATCCAGGTGTTATCTGCACCGGCAGAGCCTCTTCCTCTTGCCATTGACAAATGGAAACTGAATACTTCTCTGGAAGCCAAATTAAATTACCGTTCCCTTTCTCTCCGTAATATCCAGGAACGTGCCAGATTCAAGATCCAGGAAGCACTGACAAGGGCATTCCGCGATTATCTTTATGAGAATGGATTTACAGAGATCCATACCCCGAAGATCGGAGCGAGAGGCGCAGAGGGTGGTGCGAACCTGTTTAAGCTCAGCTATTTCCACAAACCGGCTGTTCTGGCACAGAGTCCCCAGTTCTATAAACAGATGATGGTAGGTGTTTTTGACCGTGTTTTTGAAACCGGTCCTGTTTTCCGTGCAGAGAAGCACAATACCAAGAGACATCTGAATGAATATACCAGCCTTGATTTTGAGATGGGCTATATCGATGGCTTCGAAGAAATCATGGCGATGGAAACAGGATTTTTACAGTATGCCATGAAGCTTCTGAAGGAAGACTATAGCAAAGAGCTGGAAATCCTGAAAGTGGAGCTTCCGGATGCGTCCCGTATTCCGGCAGTCCGTTTCGACGTAGCCAAAGAGCTTGTTTCCAAGAAATACAACCGTCAGATCCGCAACCCATTCGACCTGGAGCCGGAAGAGGAAGCTCTTATTGGCCAGTATTTCAAAGAAGAATATAACGCTGATTTTGTATTTGTCACCCATTATCCTTCCAAGAAGCGTCCATTCTACGCAATGGATGACCCGGAGGACACCAGATTTACCTTAAGCTTTGACCTGCTTTTCCACGGTCTTGAGATCACCACAGGAGGACAGCGAATTCATGATTATAATGCCCTTTTGAAAAAGATCGAAGACAGAGGCATGGAGACAGAAGGCATGGAGCAGTATCTGGATACCTTCAAATACGGCATGCCGCCTCACGGTGGCCTTGGAATCGGTCTGGAGCGTCTCACCATGCAGCTCCTTGGCGAAGAAAACGTCCGCGAAGCCTGCCTGTTCCCAAGAGACTTGAACCGTCTTGAGCCGTAGTTAGTCATTTGCTTGCCGGAACGTTGCTCCGCACGGCGGTGAATATACATTGTCAGACCGCGTACGGGAAACCAATAATTAGCACATTAAACAGCGATTTATAGATGATATAGTGTAGATAGAGAAAGGCAGGATGAGGAAATGGCAAAACAGATCGATGACGAAACCATGGAAAATGTCTGCATTCTTGCAAAACTTTCCCTTACAGAAGAAGAGAAAGAAAAAGCCAAAAAAGACATGCAGGAAATGCTTGATTATGTAGATAAACTGGATGAACTGGACACATCCGGGGTAGAACCAATGTCCCATATTTTCGGCGACCAGAACGTATTCCGTGAAGATGTGGTTACCAACGGCGACAACAGCCAGGCAATGCTTGCAAATGCGCCAAAAGCCAAAGATGGACAGTATCAGGTTCCAAAGACCATAGGATAGGAGACATTTACATGGAATTAGAAAAATTAACAGCCTTACAGCTGGCAGATAAGATCAAAAAACATGAGATCAGTGTCCTGGACGGAGTGAAGGAAGTTTTTTCCAAAATAGAAGAAAAAGATGACCGGATTCACGCCTATCTGGACACCTATAAAAAAGAGGCTTATGCACGGGCAAAGGAAGTACAGAAAGGCATTGAGGACGGAACCTATACCGGACCTCTTGCCGGTGTGCCCATTGCCATCAAGGACAATATCTGTGTGCAGGGAAAGCCTACCACCTGTGCCTCAAAGATCCTGGAGGGCTTCGTGCCCCAGTACCAGGCAGAGGTAATTGACCGCCTGGAAAAGGCAGGGATGATCATTATTGGAAAGACAAATATGGATGAATTTGCCATGGGAAGTACCACTGAGACTTCCGCATATGGGATCACCCGCAATCCATGGAACACAGAGCATGTACCTGGCGGTTCATCAGGAGGCTCCTGTGCGGCCGTAGCAGCGGGAGAGACCTATCTGGCACTTGGTTCTGATACCGGTGGCTCTATCCGTCAGCCAAGCTCTTATTGTGGCGTTACAGGCTTGAAACCGACTTATGGTACTGTTTCCCGTTATGGACTGGTTGCCTATGCCTCTTCCTTGGACCAGATCGGACCGGTAGGAAAGGATGTGGCTGACTGTGCCGCACTTCTTCAGGTGATCGCCGGCCATGACCCGAAAGACAGTACCTCCATTGACAGACAGGATCTGGATTTCTCCGATGTGATGACGGATAAGATCGCAGGGATGAAATTCGGCGTTCCCAAGGAATATCTGGCAGAGGGAATTTCACCGGAGGTAAAGGATGCGTTTATGGAGACACTTAAAGTGCTGACCCAGCTTGGCGCTATTGTGGAGTTTTTCTCCGTGAAAACCATGGAATATATGATTCCGGCTTATTATATCATTGCCAGCGCAGAAGCCAGCTCTAACCTGGAGCGCTTCGACGGTGTCAAATATGGCTACCGTGCCAAAGAGTATGAGGGGCTTCACGATATGTACAAGCGCTCCCGTACAGAGGGCTTTGGGGAAGAGGTAAAGCGCCGTATCATGCTTGGTTCCTTCGTCTTAAGCTCTGGTTATTATGATGCCTATTATCTGAAAGCTTTGCGTACAAAAGCTCTTATCAAGAAAGAGTTTGACCAGGCTTTTGAAAAATATGATGTTCTCCTTGCTCCGGCAGCTCCTTATACAGCGCCGAAAATCGGGGAGAGCTTAAAAGACCCTATGGCGATGTATCTGGGCGATATCTATACCGTTGCCGTGAATCTGTGCGGACTTCCGGGAATCACCGTTCCCTGTGGGAAAGACAGCACCGGTCTTCCTATTGGCATCCAGATGATCGGAGACTGCTTCATGGAGAAGAAAATCCTCCGTGCAGCTCACGCTTACGAAACAGCAAGAGGGGATTTCGGAACACCAGAGGAAGGAGGTAAGAGAGCATGAAACAGTATGAGACAATTATCGGACTTGAGGTTCATGTAGAGCTTGCCACCAGAACAAAGATTTTCTGCGGCTGTTCCACAGCCTTTGGAGGGGCGCCAAATACCCATACCTGCCCGGTATGCACCGGTATGCCAGGTTCTCTTCCTGTATTGAACAAAAAAGTGGTAGAGTTTGCCCTTCGTGCAGGTCTTGCTACTAACTGCAGCATTAATCAGTACTGTAAATTTGACCGTAAGAATTATTTTTACCCGGATAACCCGCAGAATTACCAGATTTCCCAGCTGTATCTGCCAATCTGCCACGACGGTTTTGTGGAGATTGAGACAGAGGCTGGCAAAAAGAAGGTGCGGATCCACGAAATGCACATGGAGGAGGATGCAGGTAAGCTGATCCATGACGAGTGGGAGGACTGCTCTCTTGTGGACTATAACCGAAGCGGCGTTCCGCTGATCGAGATTGTTTCCGAGCCGGATATGAGAAGCGCAGATGAGGTAATCGCTTATCTGGAGAAGCTTCGCTGCACCATGCAGTATCTGGGCGTTTCCGACTGTAAGCTCCAGGAAGGTTCCATGCGTGCAGATGTAAACCTTTCTGTGCGGGTTGCAGGAAGTGATACCCTTGGAACCAGAACCGAGATGAAGAATCTGAACTCTTTTAAGGCTATTGCACATGCCATTGAGGGAGAAAGGGAGCGTCAGATCGAGCTCCTGGAAATGGGCAGAAATGTTGTTCAGGAGACCAGAAGATGGGATGATAACAAAGAGTCTTCCCATGCAATGCGTTCCAAAGAGGATGCAAAGGATTACCGTTATTTCCCGGATCCGGATCTTCCGCCCATTCATATTTCTGATGAGTGGATCGCAAAGATCAGAAGTGAGCTTCCGGAATTCCGTGAGGAGAAGGCTGCCCGTTATCAGCAGGAATTTGGCCTTCCAGAGTACGATTCCCAGATCCTTACCGAATCCAGACATCTTGCTGCACTTTTCGAAGAGGTGGCTACTTTATGCGGCAATCCGAAAAAAGCTGCGAACTGGTTTATGGTGGAAGTGCTCCGCCTTATGAAGGAAAAAGGAGTAGAGGCTGAGAAAGTAAGATTTACACCTCAGCATCTTGCTGACCTTCTTACCCTGGTTGACAAAAAAGAGGTCAGCCCCCAGAATGCCAAGAAAGTATTTGAAAAAGTATTTCACGAGGATATTGACCCGGCGGCTTATGTGGAGGAGCATGGCCTTAAGATCGTGGAGGATACCGGGCTTCTTACCAGCACCATCAGCCGCATTCTGGATGAGAACCCGGGACCGTTGTCCGAGCTTCTTGGAGGTAAGGAGAAGGTTATGGGCTTCTTCGTGGGCCAGATCATGAAAGAGATGAAGGGCAAGGCAAACCCGGCCAGTGTAAGAGAGGCATTGCTGGCTGAGGTGGAGAAAAGAAAATAGATTAAAATTTAACTTGATTCAAAGTTAGAACATATATACAATGATTAGAGAAAACAAACTGTTAAGGAGGAAAAACAGATGGTTACTGTAAATCATAATTATCTGAAATTACCAGGAAGCTATCTTTTTTCTACGATTGGAAAAAAGGTGCGTGCATATAAAGAAGAAAATCCGGAGAAGGAAGTGATCAGCCTTGGAATCGGCGACGTGACCCAGCCTCTTGTTCCGGCTATCATTGAAGCGCTTCACAGTGCCGTAGAGGAAATGGCACATGCGGAGACGTTTCACGGTTATGCACCGGATCTTGGTTATGAATTTCTGAGAAATGCCATTGCAAAAAATGATTACCAGGACAGAGGCTGCGACATTGCGGCGGATGAAATTTTCGTTTCCGATGGTGCCAAAAGTGATTCCGGAAATATCCAGGAAATTTTCGGAACTGATAATAAAGTGGCAGTATGCGACCCGGTTTATCCGGTTTATGTAGACACCAATGTTATGGCTGGCCGTACCGGCGAGTACAATCAGGCCCGTGAGAACTTTGACGGTGTGATCTATATGCCATGCCGCAAGGAAAATGGCTTCCTTCCAGAGTTCCCGAAGGAAGTGCCGGATCTGATCTATCTTTGTTTCCCAAACAATCCTACCGGATCTGCCATCACTAAGGATGAACTGCAGAAATGGGTGGATTATGCGAACAAAAATGGCTGCGTGATCATCTATGACGCTGCTTATGAGGCTTATATTTCTGAGGCGAATGTTCCTCACAGCATTTATGAATGCGAGGGTGCAAGAACCTGTGCCATTGAGCTTCGCAGTTTTTCCAAAAATGCAGGCTTTACAGGTGTCCGCCTTGGTTTTACCGTAATTCCAAAGGAGCTGGTAAGAGATGGGGTATCTCTTCACAGTCTGTGGGCAAGACGTCATGGCACTAAGTTTAATGGAGCTCCGTACATTGTCCAGAAAGCAGGCGAGGCTGTTTATTCTGAGGCTGGCAAGGCACAGCTGAAGGATCAGGTGGGCTACTATATGAGAAATGCCAAGCTGATCCATGACGAGCTTGCAAAGGCTGGTTTCTCCGTATCCGGCGGTGTGAATGCACCATATATCTGGCTGGAAACACCGGATAAAATGACCTCCTGGGAGTTTTTTGACTATCTTCTGAAAAATGCCAACGTGGTTGGTACACCGGGATCTGGCTTTGGTGCCCATGGAGAGGGTTATTTCCGTCTGACTGCTTTTGGTACTTACGAGAATACCCTGAAAGCCATTGACAGGATCAAGAGTTTGTAATTATAATGAAATAAAGCCAAAACAGGGCGTATCTCTGGCTGGAACCTGCCTGAAAAGAATTGCTTTTCAGGCGAGGCTCCGGGGCTGGGGATACGTTTTTTGTTTTAGAAAAAACTTGTTGTTCTTTATTGTGGTAAGGGCAATTTTTGTTATACAAAGGAGGAAAATAAAAGATGAAGATCAGTCGTGTAGAACATATGTGTGAAGGAAATGGACATGTTATCATAAAAGAACTGCTGGATGAGAAGCAGCTCAATGGAAAGTGTGGGCTTTATGCAGAGGTAACCTTAGAGCCGGGATGTTCCCTTGGTTTTCATATGCATTATGGGGAAAGTGAGACCTATTATATTCTGACTGGAGAGGGCGAATATAATGACAATGGGACTTCCTGGAGACATGTGAAGGCAGGAGACATTACCTTTACGCCAGATGGAAGAGGACATGGGCTTGCAAACACAGGGAACACAGATCTGGTGTTCATGGCACTGATTATCAAGGACTGAGAATTTCTTGAAAGTAAGGGGATTCTGAAAATAAGAATGTCTGGAAATTGAGCAAATAATAAATTAAAAATCGAGTTGTGAGGAATTGGAGTTAGAAATGAATCATACAGCAGAGAAATTACTTGAATTTATCAAAGAGAGCCCTACTGCATTCCAGGCAGTGGAGCAGATGAAGAAAAGATTTACAGAAAATGGATTTACCGAGCTTAAAGAGGAAGAACATTGGAAAATCCAAAATGGCGGGAAGTATTTTGTGATCCGGAATCATTCTGCCATCATTGCATTCACAGTACCGGAGGTTTCCTGTGATGTCTTTCACATCATTGCCAGCCACAGCGATTCCCCGTCCCTGAAGATCAAAGAAAATCCGGAGATGGTGGAAAATGGTTATGTGAAGCTGAATGTGGAGCTTTACGGAGGTGCTCTTCTTGCACCATGGTTTGACAGACCGCTTTCCGTAGCCGGACGTCTGATCGTGAAAGAGAATGGACAGATCTGTGAGAAGCTGGTGACTGTGGATAAGGATATGCTGATGATCCCGAATCTTGCCATTCACATGAACCGTGAGGCAAACAGCGGTTATAAGTACAATGTTCAGAAGGATATGCTGCCACTTTACGGCCTGGAAAGTGCAAAGGGCTCTTTCTTTAAGACAGTAGCAGAGGCAGCAGGAATCCAGGAAGAGGATATTCTGGGCCATGACCTGTTCCTTTATAACCGCATGCCAGGTTCTGTATGGGGCGGGGAGAACGAATTTGTTTCCGCACCGAGACTGGATGATCTGCAGTGCGCTTTTTCCTCTATGGAAGGCCTGATTGCAGGGAAAAATGAGAAAAGCATCTGTGTACATATGGTGATGGATAATGAAGAGGTAGGAAGTGGCACCAAGCAGGGAGCTGCCTCTACGTTTCTCCGTGATACCCTGCTCCGTATTAATCTGGGACTGGGCAGAAGCTACGAGGATTATCTGATCTCTCTTGCAAAGAGCTTTATGATTTCAGCAGACAATGCCCATGCGATTCATCCAAATTACCCGGAGAAAGCAGATCCAGTGAACCGTCCTCATATTAACGGCGGTATTGCGATCAAATATAATGCAAACCAGAAGTATTGTACAGATGGTATTTCAGCAGCAATGTTTAAAGAACTTTGCAAAGAGGCAGGAGTGTCCTGTCAGGTCTACGTGAACCGGTCCGATGTGGCAGGAGGTTCTACCCTTGGCAATATTTCCAATACCCAGGTGGCGTTAAATACAGTGGATATCGGGCTTCCACAGCTGGCTATGCATTCCCCTTATGAGACAGCAGGAGTGAAGGATACCTGCGATTTCGTCAAACTTGCGGAGGTGTTTTATGCTTAAGAAAAAGGCAGTTTTCTTTGATGCAGATGGAACGATCTGCGACATTGAGAAAGGGACTCCGGCAAGTGCCATAGAGGCGATCACAAGGCTTGTGCAAAATGGTCATGAGGCCTGGCTTTGCACTGGCAGAAGTCGTGCTTTTGTACCGGATTATCTGGAGCAGATCCCGTTTACCGGCATGATCACAGCCTGTGGATGCACCATTGAGAAAAATGGGGAACGTCTTTTTAACAAAGAGATGACGACACAGGAAGCATGGCGTTCTGTGGAGGTGCTCCGCAAGTATGGCTTGGTTCCGGTCATGGAAGGTGCCGACTGGATGTATTACGATAAAGAGGAGTATAACACTGATGTGAACTGGTATGCGGATCTGATCACAAAGGCACTTGGCAGAAAGTGGCGCCCGATCAGAGGTTATGAGCAGGATCTTCATATCAATAAGATCAGTTCTAAAATTCTTCCTGGAAGCAATCCGGAGCAGGCCTGCAAAGAGCTGGCAGATTATTATGAATTTATCGGCCATGTGGGGGAAGGTCTGGCAGGAGATACTATTGAGATGATCCCAAAGGGCTTTTCCAAAGCTGTGGGAATTGCAGCTGTGTGCCGGATCTTTGACATTGCCCATGAGGACACCATTGTGTTCGGTGACAGCAATAACGATCTGTCCATGTTCGAGTATGCAAAGACCAAGGTGGCAATGGGCAACGCTGCGCCAGGAATCAAGGAACTGGCAGATTACGTGACAAGTGATATTTTCCATTATGGGATCCGCAATGGATTGGAGCATCTTGGGCTGATCTGACGGATGCCTGAATAAGAAATCCTATTTGAAAGGAAAAAGGAGAGGGTTAGAGGAAACAGAGAATGGAAAAGCAATTTGGCTATGAATGTAAATTTGCAGACTATAAGGAAGAACTGATCTATTTGCGCCGATATTTTCACCGGCATCCGGAGCTTGGACTTAAGGAATATGAGACCTCTGAATTTATCTGGAATTATCTGGAACAGCTTGGTTACCGTCTGAGAAAGGTTTCACCTACCGGGATCATTGCAGAACATCCTTGCCAGGATGGCGAAATTTTTGCATACCGGAAAAAAGTGGTGCTTCGTGCAGAAATGGATGCCCTTCCCATACAGGAACAGACGGGGCTTGACTATGCATCGGAAAATGCCGGAGTCATGCATGCCTGCGGACATGACGGGATCGTAGCAGTGGCGCTGATGCTGGCGAAGATACTGGCAGAACAAAAAGAGACATTCCCAGTGCGGATGCGTTTCCTGTTTGAACCGGCAGAAGAAATTGGCGAGGGAGCCAGAAGAATGCTGGAAGCTGGCGCGTTGGAGGGAGAACCAGATGCTTTTCTGATGTTTCATTATGCAGTAGATCAGTCTCTTGGAATGGCAGTTCACAAGGGACAGGCTTCTGCAATGATCAATGGGATGGAAATCCGTGTTCACGGTAAGTCAAGCCACTGGTGCGAGGCAGAAAAGGGAATTGACAGTATTTATGCGGCATCTCTTGTAGTAAAAGCCCTTCATGACCTGAATGAAAATTACAGGGGAAAAGGTCCCTGTCTGGTGGGAACCGGCACAATTCATGGCGGAGAATACCCGAATATCATTACAGATCTTGTAACATTGCGCGGAAATATCCGGGCTGCCTATGAAGAGGATTATTGGGCGCTTGACCGGGAAATGCGTAAAGCGGTGAAAGAAATCGAAACTGTGACAGGAACCGGCATAGAGGTTATATATCCCAAGCCTGCGGTCCTCCCTATTATCAATGATGCTGGGCTTACAAAGGCAGCAAAAGCTGCTGGGAAAAAGGTTTTCGGGGATCGGTTTATTCTTGAAAATGAAGAACAGCTGTTTCTAAGTGGGGATAACGCTTACCGGTATTTTTTACAGGCAAAAGGTGTGTTCCTGGTATTTCTTGCCAGACCAGAAGGAGAGGTATATCCCTTCCATCATCCGAAATTCCAGTTTGATGAGGAGATATTGCTGTACAGCCTGGAAGCGTTATATGAGACATTAAAAGGTGTGTGAGAGAGAATTGAAACTGACAATATCCTTTGGGAAATCGGCAGATCGATCATAATGACACAAAACAAGTATATTTTGAGGGCCGGCATTGAACCGTTGAGGTATAGAGAATTGTTGTATAAGGCAGAGGAAAATTCTGCAGAAAGGCGTGTATATGGAAACTTTATATGTTGGAAGTTCAAAGGAAAAATATCATCAGATTATGTGTGCTTTGGAAAAAGCCCATATCAAATATAAGTTTCAGACTATCAGTCATGAAAAGAATGTGTTTGCGCCTGGAATTGGCACTGGCAGGGATTTCGGGTTAAACCGCGCAGATTCAGACAAGTATGCGGTATATGAGGTAATGGTGAGCGGGAAAGACTTGGAGGAGGCGAGAAATCTGGTACGCGGGCTCTAATGAAAAATCATATATATTGCTATTTAATGTGATGAAAGCACTTAAGGATTGTAGTTTGTCGAAATCGGACGCAGTTGGACAATTGTTATTACCGCGGGCCGGTGCAACGCTACGGCGAACTAACTGCTAACTACGACTAAGACGCTCGGGAAAGCCCTCGCGCCTAAGTCTCCGTAAGCAGTGGATTTCACCTTCGCTAATGGCGCACCTGAAATGGCCCGCTAGGCAATAACAGTTGTCCAACTGCTGTGAACTGGCTAGAACTAATTGCTTTCAGTCGTGGGTAACTGAAAGTTTTCCACCACAATTAATAGCTGTGCGATGCTTGTATTCCAGTCGATAAACTCCTGTTTGGTTAGTTGCAGTTGTCCATAACCAGCGGTTTGGCAATGTATATTCACGTAGCCGTGCATTTCAGGAGCGATTTTAGTGGAGACGAGATCCATGACTTACGGAGACTTAGGCGCGAAGGCTCTCCTGAGCGTCTTAGTCGTAGTTTGTCATTAGCTCGCCGGAACGTTGCTCCGCACGGCGGTGAATATACATTGCCAGACCGCGTCCGGCAATCGACATCCAGCACATTATATAGCAATTAAATAAGCCCTAAACTTCGGCATATAAACAGCCATCCCGTCAAGGTGAAAGCGCTGAGCAATGTAGTCAGCATGATAACACTGGAGGAAAAGGAGCCCTCGTGCCCCATATTTTTTGCCATAATATAACAGCTTACGGTGGTAGCAGAACCAAGCATGATCAGAATGGATACCAGTTTATCATGAGTGAAACCAAGTTTAATGGCAATTGGAAGGAAGATCGCAGCGAAGCCAATAAGCTTCATGAAAGTACACGCGATTGTTGCCTTTAACCTGGAAAATGCTTTTCCAAAATGTAAAGCGCCACCCATTGCCATAAGACCTAACGGTGTGGCTGTTTTTCCCAGATTGTTTATAGTACTGCTAAGTATGGTTGGAAGAGGCAGGCGCAGCACAGACCAGATAAGACCGGCCAGAATACCCAGGATGATCGGGTTTGTGGCGATTCCCTTTAGTGTTTTCAGAATCATTTTTTTATTCATGCCATGGCTGCCTGGTTTCATAAAGGACAGCACGGTTACGGCCATGATATTGTAAAGGGGCACACTTGCGATGATCATAAGAGGTGCCATTCCTGCATCTCCATACAGGTTCTGTATAATGGCAATTCCCAGAATGGCAGCACTGCTGCGGTAAGAGGCCTGGACGAATTCTCCCTGGATATCCCTTGGCTTCAGAAGAAACGAAAGTCCAATGGAGATGGCAATGCTGCAAAATGTGGTGATAAAGCAGAAGATGACCATTTTGGTATCCCATACTTCGTAGAAATCTGCTTCAGCGATATTCATAAACAGAAGTGCTGGTAAAGCAGCCTTGAAAACGAATTTGTTCATCTGGGAGACAAAAGAATCGTCATACAGACCAATCCGCCGGAAAAAATAGCCAAGCATAAGAGTTATAAAAATGGGGATGGTTGCGTTCAGACAAAATATCAGATTTTCCATAATAAAGATTACCTCGCATTGTATTATCTTGTTTTGATTATAAACACTTTCCAATAATTGTCAAATTATGTTTTCTGTGGTATCGTAATAATGAAAGGCAACGAATGGAGGAGAATTATGAGATACGGTAAGATTCGCGTAGAAGATGGAAACCTGGTCTTTTTCAGGCATATGATACAGAATAATCTCCCATGCCGGGATATTATCTGGGCATATATCCATCGGGAAGGCGAAAGCACAGAGACAGCAGTGAAGCAGATGATTTCTAATTATCTGGTTATCATTACCAGACGTAAGAAACGTTATCAGTTTGAAATGACAGAGCATGAGGCGCAGGATTGCCTGCGTATTCTGAAGCTTTTTAATCCGGAGATGGCGACAGGATTTCCAAAGGGCGGCAAGATCGCACTTGAGAGTCTGCCGAATACCAGGGATCTTGGTGCGATTGCGACAAAGGATGGCCGTCACGTTCTTCCCAGGAAGCTTCTTAGAAGCGGCAACCTTTACCATGCTTCCATGGCTGATCAGCGTGTTTTGCAGGAAGAATGCAAGCTGAAAACTGTGATTGATCTCCGGGATCATACGGAACGGAAGGAAAGACCGGATATTGTTTTGAAAGGTGTGGAGTATTACCATATCCCTATGATTGATGAGGAAACCATCAGTGATTCCCCTGAGAGCGTTCTTGGAATGCTTCAGGCAAATGGAATGCTTCAGCAGGTACTGGCGTATGATGGTGATATTGAAGAGCTGATCAGGATACAATATGAAAATTTTGTAAAGGATCAGTACTCGGTTAAGCAGTGTGCACGGTTTATGGATGTGTTGCTGCATCACGAAAATGGCGCTGTATTGTGGCACTGCAGTTTTGGAAAAGACAGGGTAGGAGTGACCACAGCACTTCTTCTTTGTGCACTGGGTGTGCACAGGGATGAGATACGCGAGGATTTTATGCGTTCGAATGTATGTCTGGTAGGGGAACTGGATTATATGCTCCGGTATCTGGAAGCAAACAGGCTGGACAGTATTGCAAATGTAAATAAAGTGTCGGCGCTTTTTAAAGTAAAAGAGGAATATCTCGACCGGATGTTCCGGGTTATTTATACAGAATATGGGAATGTGGACAGGTTTCTGAGGAGAGGATTATACCTGAATCCTAAGACAGTTACGGATCTGCAGGGGAAATATTTGATATAAAAAATGGTTCGGAGCGGTGCATTACCAAGTGTCAGGAATTGGGTTGTTAGTTGGAATTTTATAACCTTATCCAACTATGGTAGATTTTTATGCGGACACAGACACATTAAATGTTTGCGTGAGAAAGACAGATATGCATAAATATGCTTTAATACAATAAAACATTAAATTTTTTTTGAAGTGTGGCATTGACAAAAAAAATTATGTTGCTATAATGGTAACCATATCAATCTGAAGCACGAAAGCAGGATTATTTTTATGCAAAACAAGATTTTATCTTTATTAGTTGATAACACGTCGGGTGTGCTCAGCCGTATTGCCGGAATGTTCAGCCGCCGTGGTTATAATATTGACAGCATTACTGCTGGAGTTACAGCAGATGTGAATTACACCCGTATTACCGTGGTGTGCAGTGGAGATGACGCGATTCTTGATCAGATCGTGAAACAGCTTGCGAAGCTGGTAGATGTAAGGGATATCAAGGTTTTGGATCCATCTGACAGCGTTGTTCGCGAGACCGTTCTTGTGAAGGTTGCAGCAGCACCTGAGCAGAGACAGGGAATTGTTTCCATTGCAGATATTTTCCGTGCCAAGGTGGTGGATGTGAGCAAGGATTCTCTGATCGTGGAGATGACTGGCTCCAAGACTAAGCTGGAGGCGTTTATTGATCTTATGGGAGACTACGAGATCCTGGAGCTGGCAAGGGCCGGTGTCATGGGACTTGAGAGGGGCTCTCATGGAGTAAAATTTCTATAGTTTGCTAAGGGGTATGCATGGATGTAATGAATAACCATACACAGAATATGCATATATATACCCTTAACGATACATATTTTTAAGTTTTAACACAGTAGGAGGAAACGAAAATGTCAGCAAGAATTTTTTACCAGGAAGATTGTAATCTCTCTTTATTAGATGGAAAGACAATCGCAATTATTGGCTACGGTAGCCAGGGACATGCTCATGCACTGAACCTGAAAGAGTCTGGATGCGATGTCATTATCGGTCTTTACGAAGGCAGCAAATCCTGGAAGAGAGCTGAAGAGCAGGGATTTAAAGTATATACAGCAGCAGAGGCTGCAAAGAAAGCTGATATCATCATGATCCTGATCAATGATGAGAAACAGGCTGATATGTATAAGAAAGATATCGAGCCAAACCTTGAAGAGGGTAACATGCTTATGTTCGCTCATGGTTTCAACATTCATTTCGGATGCATCGTTCCGCCAAAGAACGTAGATGTTACTATGATCGCTCCAAAAGGACCTGGACATACAGTAAGAAGCGAGTATCAGGCAGGCAAAGGTGTTCCGTGTCTGGTAGCTGTTGAGCAGGATTACACAGGAAAAGCTCTTGATGTTGCACTTGCATATGCACTTGGCATCGGTGGAGCAAGAGCTGGTGTTCTTGAGACTACATTCCGTACAGAGACAGAGACAGACCTTTTCGGTGAGCAGGCAGTACTTTGCGGTGGTGTTTGTGCTCTTATGCAGGCTGGTTTTGAGACTCTTTGCGAGGCTGGATATGATCCAAGAAACGCATACTTCGAGTGTATCCATGAGATGAAACTGATCGTAGACCTGATCTACCAGTCAGGATTCGCTGGAATGAGATATTCCATCTCCAACACAGCTGAGTATGGCGATTACATCACAGGACCGAAGCTTATCACAGAAGAGACTAAGAAGACAATGAAGAAAATCCTTTCTGATATCCAGGATGGTACTTTTGCAAAAGAGTTCCTGCTTGACATGAGCCCAGCTGGACGTCAGGTACACTTCAAAGCTATGAGAAAGAAAGCTGCTGAGCATCCGTCAGAGAAGGTTGGCGAAGAGGTTCGTAAACTTTACAGCTGGAACGGCGAAGACAAGCTTATCAACAACTAAGCAAAAAAATCCGGGGTAACCCGGATTTTTTTGCGCTACTTTAACGGAGCGGAAGCGAAGTTAAAGGGACCCGGTTGAAAAATCCGGGGTAACCCGGATTTTTTTGCGCTACTTTAACGGAGCGGAAGCGAAGTTAAAGGGACCCGGTTAAAAAATCCGGGGCAATCCGGATTTTTTTATGTAAGAAAAAATTGGACAGGAATCTTTACTGTCAGGGAAATTATATGGCGAATATGTATTGTTATTGTGACGGAAAATATGTTAAAATAACTGCATATTACGAATCAGGAGGAATACTATAATGGGAATGACAATGACTCAGAAGATCCTGGCAGCTCATGCAGGTCTGGATCATGTAGAAGCGGGACAGCTTATAGAGGCACAGCTTGACCTTGTTCTTGGAAACGATATCACGTCTCCGGTTGCAATCCATGAGATGGATAAGATGACCGTAGATACTGTATTTGACAAAGATAAAATTGCACTGGTAATGGATCATTTTATCCCGAACAAGGATATCAAGTCTGCAGAGCACTGCAAATGTGTCCGCGAATTTGCCTGTCGTCATGATATCACCAATTATTTTGATGTAGGACAGATGGGTATCGAGCATGCGCTTCTTCCGGAGAAAGGTCTTACAGTAGCTGGCGATGTGATCATCGGCGCAGATTCACATACCTGTACATATGGAGCTCTTGGAGCTTTTTCCACGGGTGTTGGAAGTACAGATATGGCAGCTGGTATGGCTACTGGAAAAGCATGGTTTAAGGTTCCGTCTGCTATCAAATTTAACATTGTAGGGAAACCGAAGAAATGGGTAAGCGGAAAAGATGTTATTTTACATATTATTGGCATGATCGGCGTGGATGGTGCCCTTTACAAATCTATGGAATTTGTAGGAGAGGGTATTAAGAACCTGTCCATGGATGATCGTTTCACGATTGCAAATATGGCAATCGAGGCTGGCGGAAAGAATGGAATTTTCCCAGTTGATGATCTTGCAATCGAATATATGAAAGAGCATTCTAAACGTCCATATACAGTATATGAAGCTGATGAGGATGCGGTTTATGAGGCAGAGTATACAATTGATCTTAGCACACTGGAGCCAACGGTTGCATTCCCTCATTTACCAGAGAATACCAAAACGATTTCCGAGATCAGTGAGCCGGTGGCAGTGGATCAGTCTGTGATTGGTTCCTGTACAAACGGACGTATTGATGACCTTCGTGTTGCAGCAGAAATCCTGAAAGGACGCAAGGTTAAGAAGGGACTTCGCTGTATTGTAATTCCTGCTACACAGGCAATTTACCTGCAGGCTATGGAGGAAGGACTTCTTAAGATTTTTATTGAAGCAGGGGCAGTAGTAAGTACTCCTACCTGTGGACCGTGCCTTGGCGGATATATGGGAATCCTGGCTGCTGGTGAGCGTTGCATTTCCACTACTAACCGTAACTTTGTAGGACGTATGGGACATGTGGATTCTGAAGTTTATCTTGCCAGCCCGGCAGTTGCAGCAGCAAGTGCAGTAACTGGCTATATCTGCGCACCGGAAGAATTAGGATTATAAGGAGGAACTTATCATGCAGGCAAAAGGCAGAGCTTTTAAATATGGAGACAATGTTGATACAGACGTTATTATTCCGGCACGTTATCTGAATTCCTCAGATCCGGCTGAACTGGCGACTCACTGTATGGAAGACATTGACAAGACCTTTGTGAAGAGAGTGCAGAAGGGTGATATTATCGTAGCAACTAAGAACTTTGGCTGCGGTTCTTCCCGTGAACATGCGCCGATCGCAATTAAGGCAGCTGGAGTAAGCTGCGTTATTGCAGAAACATTTGCCAGAATTTTTTATCGTAATGCGATCAATATCGGGCTTCCGATCATTGAGTGCCCTGAGGCAAGCAAGGGAATTGAAGAAGGAGATCAGGTTGAGGTAGATTTTGATTCCGGTATGATCTATAACCGTACGAAGGGAACCCAGTTCAAGGGGCAGGCATTCCCGGAATTTATGCAGAAGATCATTAAGGCTGAGGGACTTGTGAATTATATTAATGCCCAGCAGTAAAATTAAAATTTTGCAATAGGAAACAAACTTTTGTAAAAATGGAACGTGAAGTCTTGGAAACTGAAGAGACTTCACGTTCTTTTCTTTATGGGATGTTAAGCTGTGGGATGTAAATTGGCTAAAAAAGCTTTGATTTCTCTGGTGTCATTTTCTACACAATTTAAACGGATCTCGAAAAGATTTCTCTCTGTTTTGAGCTTTAAGACATCATCAAGCTTATGACTTAAGGCCAGATGGTTTTCAGCTATGATACGTATGTTTTTATCAGTGGTATTTTCCAAATGAAGCTGTATTCCAGACACAGTCCTTTTTAAATCGTTTATATCGGCTTTCATGGAACCCATTTCGGTTTTCATGGAACCCATTTCGGTTTTCATGTAATCCAGGTTATCTCTTAGTGGCTGTAATAAATTGTTAATTGCTTGCAAATCGTTTTTATCTAGCATTTTACACTCTCCTTTACATATATACTATATAATAAATATACTATATCACAAAAAGAACATGAAGTCTATTCAGTTTTCAAGGTTCGGGTTCTTGGGAAATAATAAAATGATTATAAAGATAATAGATTATAAAGATAATAAATGATTAAAAGAAAATAAATTGATGATTATTATACATAAGAAAAACATAAAATCGGGGCAACAGGATTTGAACCTGCGACCTCACGGCCCCCAGCCGTGCGCGCTACCAAGCTACGCCATACCCCGTAACAGATGATATTATATCAAATGTGCTTTGAAAAATCAACTGTTTTTTCTGAAAATTTTGGATTGACAAACGGCATTGAAAATGTTAAGGTAATAACCACAGGGAAAATATAAGAGAAATGCTTTGATAAGGAGTAGTACACAGAAACTGGAGCGCAGAGAGTTACCGGATGGTGTGAGGTAACGGAAGGAAACTGTAGAACTCGCCTTGGAGCAGCTGTCCGAAATTACTTATCTGATCATTTATACTGTTAAGTAAGAGTAGACGCAGACGGATTCCACCGTTACAGGGAGAGGATATAAGGAATGATCCCGTATCCGTTAAGTGTATGGATTTTATTCATGAAATAAGAGTGGTACCGCGTAGGACATATGTCTTCCGTCTCTTGCATTGATGTATGCAGAGCTGGAGGGCTTTTTTTATGCAATGGGGAATTTTGTTCTAATTGCTTATTGTATAAAAGCTCTGCAGGGTAGGATCTAAAGCAGCCAAAAGAAAGACACAATTTATAATATGGAGGACAAAAGAAATGATGAACGCAAGCAAATACAAAAAACAGTATTATCTTCCGCCAGAAACCTGCATGGACTGGGCAAAGAAAGATTATATCGATAAAGCACCCATCTGGTGCTCCGTAGATCTTCGTGATGGTAACCAGGCTCTTGTGATTCCGATGAGTCTGGAGCAGAAAGTTGAATTTTTTAAACTCCTTGTACAGATTGGCTTTAAGGAAATTGAAGTTGGTTTCCCGGCAGCTTCCGAGACAGAGTACACCTTCCTTCGTACTTTGATCGACAACAATCTGATTCCTGAGGATGTTACCATTCAGGTACTGACCCAGGCAAGAGAGCATATTATCCGCAAGACTTTTGAGGCTGTAAAAGGTGCACCAAAAGCAATTGTCCACGTATACAATTCCACATCTGTTGCACAGCGTGAACAGGTATTTAAGAAATCAAAAGAAGAGATTTTAAAGATTGCAGTAGAGGGTGCCAGATTATTAAAAGAACTGGCTGAACAGACAGAAGGAAACTTCCAGTTCGAATACAGCCCGGAGAGCTTTACAGGAACAGAGCCGGAATATGCTCTTGAAGTCTGCAATGCAGTAATTGATGTATGGCAGCCGACACCGGATAACAAATGTATTATTAATCTTCCGGTAACAGTCGAGCATTCCATGCCGCATGTATATGCAAGCCAGGTTGAGTATATGTGCAAGCATATGCTTCATCGTGAAAATGTAATCGTATCCTTACATCCTCATAATGACAGAGGCTGCGGTGTAGCAGATTCCGAGATGGGAATTCTGGCTGGTGCAGATCGTATTGAGGGAACTTTGTTTGGAAACGGTGAGCGTACAGGTAATGTTGATATCGTAACACTTGGAATGAACATGTACTCCCAGGGAGTAGATCCTAAGCTTGATTTCTCAGACATGCCTCACATCTGTGATGTATACGAGCGTTGCACCGGAATGACAGTAGGAGAGAGAAGCCCGTACAGTGGAGCCCTTGTTTTTGCAGCATTCTCCGGTTCCCATCAGGATGCGATCGCCAAAGGTATGCATTGGATCGAAGAGAAAGATCCGAACCGTTGGACAGTTCCATATCTGCCAATTGACCCTACTGATGTTGGCCGTAACTATGACGCAGACGTTATCCGAATCAACAGCCAGTCTGGTAAAGGTGGTGTAGGCTATATTCTGGAAACCAAATATGGCCTGAATCTTCCTCCAAAGATGCGTGAAGCAATGGGCTACACAGCAAAGGGTGTTTCCGATCATCTTCATAAAGAGCTTCACCCAGATGAAATTTTCGAATTGTTTAAGAAAACATTCGAAAATGTGGTACAGCCATATAGCATTAATGAAGTTCATTTCCAGCAGAAGGATGGAGGAATTACAACAAAAGTTACTTCTACATTTAATGGAAAGACGATTACCACAGAGGCTTCTGGAAACGGACGTCTGGATGCAGTAAGCAATGCTTTGAAGAAAGCATATGAGCTGAAATATTCCCTTGAGGTATATCAGGAGCATGCGTTGGAGCGTAGTTCCAGTTCCAAAGCAATCGCATATGTCGGCATTAAGAAACCAGACGGAACGATGGCATGGGGAGCTGGCGTAGATCCGGATATTATCCGTGCTTCTATTGATGCACTTGTGACAGCAATCAATAACCGCTGATTTGTAAATTGTTATAATCGACTATCATTTTTAATAGGAAAGAATATTCACTGCAGAATTTATGAAAATATTGATTCTGCAGTGATTTTTTTGTCATAATAAGGCGATGGGAAAAACTTGACGAAGCACTAGAGACGACGCTATAATAATATATGTAAAAAGAAAAAACAAAGGGGAGAAATTAAAACAGACTTTTGCAAAAATGTTACGACGTTTTTGCAATGTGGAAGTTGTTTTAATGTCTGGCCTCTATTTTTTTACCAGTTTTTGGGGAAAATGGGACGATTATAATAAAAATTACTTGACATTTCAGCGATTATTAAATATAATTTTCTCATACATTACAAAAATGTTACGAAAAATATAATTAAAGAAATCAAAACATAACAAAAGTGCAAGGAAAGAAGAATATGAAATTAAAAATAAGTTTACAGAATGTAACGACTTGCAAGGGCAAAAACCAGAGGAAAAAGAATGGGAATGTTCTTGTACATAATTTTGTAGCTCTTAGTGCCTGCGCCACGTTGGCGATGATTTTGGCAATTGGATCAAAAGTAGCAGAATCAGGTAATCGAAGCCAGGTATATGCGGCATCAGATTCAGAGAATGAATCAGCAGATCTGGGAACTTCTTCCGGAGTAATAAGCTATACGCTGCCCACGGGAATTGCAGGTATGGTTACCAGTGTGGCAGACAGTCCGGCGGCTGGAACGAAGGTGACACGTATTGGGACCTCCTGTGAAAAGGTGATGGTTGGACAGCGTGTGAAGAAAGTCAAGGGAAATGCGGATGAACTGAATGTGGGAGATTCCATGGCGGATACAGTTGACAGTTTTGATGCGGCAGTATCTGTGTCAGCGACTCCGAAACTGATGTCGGATTCGGATTATGATAATCTGCTCCACATTGTAGAGGCAGAGGCCGGAACAGAAGATGTGAAAGGACGTACCTTGATCGCAAACGTTATTATGAACAGGGTATCCAACAGCGAATTTCCGGATACAGTCACAGATGTAATTTTCGATCAGAAAAATGGTGTTCCACAGTTTTCTCCTGTTTACGACGGAAGATTTTATGAAGTGACTGTTTCAGATGCGACCAGGGAAGCAGTAAAACAAGCCCTGGAAGGCGTTGATTATTCAGAGGGAGCGCTGTTTTTTATTCAGCGTTCTGCAGCAGAAAAGCAGAATGTAAGCTGGTTTGATAAAGACCTGAAGAAATTATTCAAATATGGCGTCCATGAATTTTATACTTATCCGGAGGAAAAAGATTCAAAGGGGAGCTCAGATTCTAAGGATGCTGCCACAGAAAATGCAGTCCAGATGGTGAAAAAATAATATTCAGAAGGTACTGCATATCGGTGAAATTCAGAAAATAATGGGTGAAAAGCCGTCTGAAAGATATTATTTCAGATGGCTTTTTCAAATTTGGTGTTGATTTAGCACGGTGAAGTATGTATAATACCTTTAAAGTCGAAATAAGATAAGAACGAGGCATTTGTCTCATAACAATAAGCGAAAGGCAGGAATAACAAATGCAGGTAATGTACCAGAGCACCAGGGGTAAAGGAGAGCCGGTAACCGCTTCCCAGGCTATTTTGAAGGGACTTTCTGAGGATGGAGGACTGTTTGTACCAACACAGATTCCGGCACTTGATGTTTCCATGGATGAGCTTTCACAGATGACCTATCAGGAAACTGCTTATCAGGTGATGAGCCGTCTTCTCACAGATTTTACAGAAGAGGAGCTTCGCAGCTGTATCAACAGCGCATATGATAAAAAATTCGATACGGATAAGATTGCGCCTCTTAAGGAAGCGGATGGAGCTTATTATCTGGAGCTTTTTCATGGCCCTACGATTGCATTTAAGGACATGGCACTTTCCATTCTGCCATATCTTATGACTACCGCAGCAAGAAAGAATAACGTAAAAAATGAGATCGTGATCCTGACCGCTACTTCCGGAGATACCGGAAAAGCAGCACTGGCAGGATTTGCAGATGTCCCAGGCACCAGGATCATTGTATTCTATCCGAAACATGGAGTAAGTCCGATCCAGGAGAAGCAGATGGTAACCCAGAAAGGTGCCAATACATATGTAGTGGGTATCACTGGTAACTTTGACGATGCTCAGACTGCCGTAAAGAAAATGTTTAATGATAAAGCGATGGCAGAAGAGCTTGCGCAGGCAGGCTTCCAGTTTTCCTCAGCAAATTCCATTAACATTGGCCGTCTTGTTCCCCAGATTGTTTATTATGTGTATGCATATGCAAGCCTGGTACGTCAGGGTGCAATCAAGTCTGAACAGGAGATCAATGTGGTGGTCCCAACCGGAAACTTTGGAAATATTCTGGCTGCATTCTATGCCAAACAGATGGGACTTCCGATTAAGAAGCTGATCTGTGCTTCTAATGAGAATAAAGTATTATATGATTTCTTTACCACAGGTACCTATAACCGTAAGAGAGACTTTATTCTTACCAGCTCTCCATCTATGGACATCCTGATTTCCAGCAATCTGGAGCGTCTGATTTACCGTATTGCAGGAAATGATCCGGAAGAGTGTGCGAAGCTTATGGGAAATCTTTCCCAGGGAGGAGAATACACGATCACTCCGCAGATGAAAGAGCAGTTGAAGGATTTCTATGGAAATTACTGTACAGAAGAGGAAACGAAAGAAGCAATCCGTGAAGTATATCAGGCAAGTGACTATGTGATCGATACACATACTGCAGTTGCAGCAGGCGTATACAAGAAATATGTGTCTGATACAAAGGATAAAACACCGGCTGTGATCGCATCTACAGCAAGTCCATATAAATTTACAAGAAGCGTTATGGATGCAATTTCTGAAGGCCATGAAGATCTGGATGATTTCGGTCTTGCAGATGCACTTGAGAAGCTTTCCGGTGTAGCTGTTCCGAAGGCTGTTAACGATATCCGTACTGCACCGGTGCTTCATGACCGGGTAGTGGATGCAGAAGATATGCCGGCCACTGTGAAGAATATACTTGGAATCCACTAATGTGAATCGTGTATTTTTAATCCGGTTTGTTTAACTATGAATCAAAAAAGGCTGTCACCCAGGTAGTGGCAGTCATTTTTCTGTGTGGGAAAATATTTTTATTATCAAAGTACATTTTGGAGGAAAGATGAAAAAGAGGGTAAACTATCTGCTATGGACGCTTTTGGCGCTGCTTACAGCAATGTCGTTTTCTATGACTGGGGAACTGCAGCGAAAAGGTACATTTCTACAAAAACTGGCGAAAGAGATGGATGGACGGAATGCGGAATTTCTGCTGATTTTTATTGGCGCCGTTCTTTTGTATGCAAAGACATGGGAAAGCTTTAAACGCACAAGTAACTGGGTTACACATCTGCTTTCCGCTTTTTTTGCCGGCTGCATGGTAATAGGACTTAGTTTTACCGCCATTGAAAGCTGGGAATTTATTTTTTACAACAAAAAGCAGCTTTTGATCGCACTTATGACGTTTTGCGGTTTCTGGATCCTGCTGGATTTTTTGCTTTCTCTTTTGTACAGTTATTTGGCAAATAGAAAAATTGCAGAAAACAGGATGAAATTGCCACTGGTTATGCAAAAGCATCCGTTGTTGTTTGCTTTTCTCATAATCGAAATTTGCTGGGCGCCTTATTTTATATTATGTTTTCCGGGAAGCGTTCCATTTGATGGCTGGAGACAGATCTGGATGTATAATGGGTACAGCGAGTTTTATAACCTGCATCCATGGCAGACCACTCTGCTGATTGGCTGGTTAATGGATCTGGGCTGCCACATCAGCGATAACATAGGTGTTTTCACGGTGGTTCTTGTGTTTTCCCTGATAGAATCATTTTGTTATTCTGTGGCGTGCAGTAAAATATACAAGTGGAGAAAGTCAGCTGCGGCATATCTGTTATCCGCCTTGTTTTTTGGCTGTGTTCCTTTATTTGGTTCTTTTGCCCAGGCAATATTAAAAGATAGCCTGTTCACTGGCCTTTTATGCTGTTATGTAGCAGTTTTGCTGGATATCTGTATTACGGGAAAGAATGGAACCGTAATCAGCCAGTGGCTGTGCCTGTTTATATCAGGCTTAAGCGTCTGCATTGGCAGAAAGAACGGAATTTATATTGTACTTCCTTCCATGATATTAACTGCGGTTTATGTAGAGAGAAAAAAGTGGAAAATTATAGTGATAACAATGATAAGCCTGTTCCTTTTACAAGGAGTGGTGAGTCCTAAAATTGCAACTGCTATTGGAGTGGCACCAGGTTCTGTGAGAGCGATGCTTGCTATTCCACTGCAACAGACAGCCAGATATGTAAGAGCATATCCGGAAGATGTAACAGAGGAAGAGAAAGCGGCAATTAATGCAGTAATGGACTTTGACCAGTTAGGAGCTATTTATAACCCGGAGAATTATGATCCGGTAAAATTGAATTTTGCTGCAAAAATGGATGCCCTTTCCCAGGAAGAGCGTAACAGCCGGTTATCGGAATACTTTAAAGCATGGCGTTCCATGTTTTTGAAGCATCCGGGTATATATGTGGAGGCTACATTACATGGGTCTTATGGATACTTTTATCCATTTCATGAGTGTGGAGTACAGAAATTGTTTCAGTTTGGAACTAAGAAAGAGATACGTAAACATTTCGCTGTAAAATATGTATTTCCAAGGAGAATCCGAAATATCATAACTGGCTGGTCATATTTATGGTTGAAGTTCCCTGTGACGGCACAGCTGATGAATCCGGGCATGTATACGTGGATTTTACTGATAGCGGCAGGATATCTGTTTTATAGGAAAAAGGGACTTGGGATTTTTGCACTTGCGGCACCTGCACTAAATGTTGCGGTATGCGTCGCGTCACCTATAAATGGGCTTGTCCGCTATGCTATTCCTTTGCTGGCGTGTCTTCCGGCAATTGTGTGCTGGTCTCTGGCATATTCAGAAAAAGAGAGCGCAGAGAATAATTGACAGATTTTTCGCGGCTAAAATATACATTTTCTGTTGAAAAACCGTATATACTAGAGTATAATAACTTTTAGAAAAAATGAATCCTGGGATGTGCGAGGCCCCTTTTATTTTTGAACCTACATTGACATCAAGGGAATCCAAGATCGCAGTACGGATGTCAGACCTCTCGTCGTGGTAGGCAGAAGTCCTGTTGAGGATACCCACCTAGCGGTTCGCTAGGCGTCAAAAGAAAGGGAACGGCATTCTGGGATTTTTTAGAACAGGGAGGCAGGTAACATGGGTGTTACAGCAAAGAAATTTGGAGAATTAACCTCGGGGGAGGAGATTACATTATATCATCTGGAGAATCAGTCCGGTGCTTATGCAGAGGTGATGGACTACGGTGCTATTCTTGTGAAGCTTGTGGTTCCGGATAAGGACGGGAAGCTGACAGATGTAGTACTTGGCTATGATGATGTCCAGCAGTATGAAGTGAATGGCTGTTTCTTTGGAGCAATCATCGGAAGAAGCGGTAACCGTATTGCAGGAGCCAGATTCTCTCTTTATGGTCAGGAATACCATCTTGGTAAGAATGAGAATGATAACAATCTTCACAGTGGCCCTAACGGCTTTGAGAAGAAGATCTGGACAGTGAAGAATACAGATGAGAAGAAAAATGCCATTACTTTTTCCAGAATCAGTCCGGATGGCGAGAATGGATTCCCTGGTGAATTCCAGGTGTCTGTCACATATGAATTTACAGAGGAGAATACCCTGCAGATTTATTATGAAGGTGTCAGCGACAAGGCCACACTGGCGAACATGACCAATCACTCTTACTTCAATCTTACAGGTGAAGGGAGCGGTAAGGTACTTGATACATATCTTACGATCCATGCGAAGGATTATAATCCGGTTGATGAGTTTTCCATCCCTACAGGCGAGTATGCAGCCGTAGAGGGAACTCCTATGGACTTTAATAAGGTGAAGAAGATCGGCCAGGAGATTGAAGCAGATTTCCAGCAGCTGAAATTCACAGGTGGATATGACCACAATTATGTGGCAGACAACTACGCTAAGGGAAACAGAAGGACTATCGCATCTGCATATAATGAAACTTCTGGAATTACTATGGATGTGATTTCTGATTGTCCATGTGTACAGTTTTATGCCGGTAATTTCGTAATTGATGAAAAGGGTAAGAATGGACATGTTTATAATAAACGTGATGGCTTTTGTCTTGAGACACAGGTTGAGCCGAATGCAGTAAATGTAGAGGCATTCCATTCTCCAATCCTGGAAGCAGGGGAGAAGTACCAGTCCTTTACCGCTTATAAGTTTGGTGTTCGGAAATAATTGATTGCCATATAGATATTTTTATCTGGTTTTCTTCATATATTTTACATATGAAGAAGACCAGATTTTTTTATGAAATGAATTATTTTTTGATTGTACTGCTGGGATGGCTGCTATTGTTTGGAAAAGCGGGAGAAGTGAATAGAAAAGAAAAAAATAAGGGGATGGCTGAAGAGACGATCAGTATGGAAGGAAAAAGGGAGCAGGATAAAGAAGAGCGGTTTAATATCCTGCAGAGTTTTGGAATTTCCAGCGCCGGAATCGGGCTTTCCCTGAAATGGACAGAGGCAGAAGATGGAAAAACAGACGGAAAGACAGGTGATCGTCTGATCCGTGTCCTTCTGACTGATTCTGATCAGAAGTCCTATTATCATCCATCTGTAACTTTACAGATCCATGGAGAAGAGCGAACCTATACATTTGATTCGCCGGAGGTTCAGGGGAAAACGCTGATTTTAAAAGGTGATGAAGACGGCATTGCTGTGCCTTCTATTAAAAGGGCACAAAATCCACCGGTTTATTACGGAACCCTGGAAATAAAAAAGACAGGCCAGGGCCTATTGCTTATTAATGAACTGCCCCTGGAAACTTATCTGAAAGGTGTTGTGCCAAGCGAAATGCCTTCGGCTTATGAGGAACAGGCATTGATGGCCCAGGCTGTATGTGCCAGAACCTATGCAGTGTGCCAGATGGAAGAAAACAGTCTGCAAGAGGAATATGGGGCAGATGTGGATGATAGTGTGAACTATCAGGTGTACGGCAATTTTGCAGCTGACGAAAAAACAAATAGAGCAGTGGAGAAAACGAAAGGCCAGATTCTGTGCCAGAACGGGAAGCCGATCACCGCGTATTACTTTTCCACATCTGCCGGGCAGACCAGCACAGATGAGATATGGGGAGCGGATAAGGCTGCCGCTTATTTGAAAAGTGTGGAATGTGATTTTGACCAGGATATGCCCTGGAGCAGCTGGAATGTGGAAATTCCCTGGCAGATATTGGAAAACAGGGCGGCAGAATCTGGGGGAGATGGATCCCTGAAGGGCATTCAGATTGAAAAAAAGAGTACAAGCGGAGCTGTCACTGGGATAAAAGTTATCGCAGAAAACAGGACGATACAGATTGAAGGTGAGTATGAGATCCGCCAATTTCTATCGCCTGCAGGGCTTTCTGTTACCGAAAAAGATGGAACGGTTGTGAAGGGTGGAAGCCTTCTTCCAAGTTCTTATTTTGATTTGAAAGTGAAACTAGATCAGATGGTGCAGATTTTGGGAAAGGGATACGGACATGGCATTGGAATGAGTCAGAATGGAGCCAATGAGATGGCAAAAGAAGGATATACCTGGCGGGAAATCCTGACTTATTTTTTTCAGAATATCACTCTGGAAAGCATGGAATAAGAGAACCGTTGAGGGAAAAAGTAGACAGAAAGCCTGTTTCGTGATATGATACAAAAAATGCAACTGTTCAGAGGCTGGTTCTGAACAGTTACAAAAAAATATTGTAATGCTCCGGATTTGTTTCATCCGGAACTATTACAATAGCTACAAAATGCAACAGGAGCAATCGTATGGATAAGAAGAAAGAAAAGCAAAGTGTTCTTCAGCTGCTGCTGGGCTTTATGGACAGAGCAAATGGAGACCATGTGGGAGCGTATGCGGCACAGGCAGCGTACTTTTTGATCATGTCTTTTATTCCCTTTATTCTGTTTCTTACGACTATAATTCGTTATACACCACTGACCTATAATGTGGTCAGTGAAGCAATCCGGGCTTTTGTGCCACACAATATACAGAATTTCGTATTAACCATTGTATCTGAAGTATATGGAAGAAGCACTGCTGTGGTACCGATATCAGCGATTATGGCATTGTGGTCAGCTGGGAAGGCGATGCAGTCTCTGACAAATGGACTGAATACCATTTACCATGTGCATGAGACACGAAACTGGCTGGTTACCAGGCTTTATGCAGTGGTTTATACATTTTTATTCAGCGTTGCGATCATTGCAAGTCTCTTTCTGCTGGTTCTGGGAAACCAGATCCAGACCATGGCAGGGAAATACGTTCCGTTCCTTGGCAGGGTGATCGGGAAGATCATCGGAGCCAGAACGGCACTTGTATTTGCAGGTCTGTTTCTGATATTCCTGATTTTGTATAAAATGCTGCCGAACCGGAAGGCGACTTTTAAGAGTCAGGTGCCAGGGGCGATTCTGATCGCAGCGGGATGGTCCTTGTTTTCCTATTTCTTTTCCTTGTATTTTGAATTGTTTCCAGGCTTTAGCAATATGTATGGAAGTCTTACTGCGTTGATCATGGTTATGCTCTGGCTTTATATCTGTATGAATCTTTTGCTTTATGGGGCTGAGATTAACGCTTATTTTGAGAAACAGTTCAGAATGGCCCAGGCATCTATGCGGGAAATGCTCAGCCGTGAACATGATGAAGGGGAGAAGGAAGTAGACAAAGAAAAGAAGAAATTCAAAGAAAAAGAAACAGAGAAGAAAAGAAAATCTTCGAAGCGTACTTGACAGATTTGCCCTGATGTGGCATAGTATTGAAAGAGAAAAAGCCAGGAAGGTGTTTTTAGGAGATTATTTTCTTTCAGAGAGAGGAAGCCACCGGCTGCAAGCTTCCTTAAGTTCAGATAATTTCTGAGTTTCGCACCGGAGCCGCGTTTCTGAAATTTCCAGTAGGAAGCGACGTGATGCTGCGCGTTAAGCGGCGAGAGAGCCTGTATATACAGGAATCAGGGTGGTACCGCGGAATATGCTTCGTCCCTTTTGGTAAGGGACGGGGCTTTTTTATTTTCCATTTATCAATTACTGCTCTTTGCCTGGCGGATCATAAGAATAAAGGAGAAATGAACCATGGATATGAAAGAAAGACTTCAGGAACTGGCAGAAAATGCCAGAGCACGGATTGAAGAATCTGAAGGCCTGGACAAATTAAATGATGTGCGTGTTGCATATCTTGGAAAAAAAGGTGAACTCACTGCAATCTTAAAAGGAATGAAGGATGTTTCCCCAGAGGAGAGACCGAAGGTTGGACAGCTGGTAAATGAGACAAGAGCCAAGATCGAGAGTCTTCTGGAAGAGTCCAGACAGAAGCTGGAAGAGGCTGTAAGAGAAGAGAAAATGAAGGCTGAGGTAATTGATGTTACCCTTCCTGCAAAGAAAGCAAGAATCGGTCACCGTCATCCAAACAGCATTGCCCTGGAAGAGGTAGAGCGTATTTTCATCGGAATGGGCTATGAGGTTGTAGAAGGACCGGAGGTAGAGTATGCAGATTATAACTTTACCAAACTGAACATTCCGGAGAACCATCCGGCCAGAGATGAGCAGGATACTTTCTTTATCAACGATTCCATACTTCTCCGTTCCCAGACTTCACCGGTCCAGGCACGTACCATGGAGAAAGGCAAGCTTCCGATCCGTATGATCGCACCTGGAAGAGTATTCCGTTCTGATGAGGTGGATGCAACACATTCCCCATCCTTCCATCAGATTGAGGGTCTTGTAATTGATAAGAATATCACATTTGCAGATCTGAAGGGAACTCTTGAGGTATTTGCCAAGGAGCTTTTCGGACCTGAGACCAAGACGAAATTCAGACCCCATCATTTCCCATTTACAGAGCCAAGTGCTGAGGTTGATGTTTCCTGCTTTAAATGTGGTGGAAAAGGCTGCCGTTTCTGTAAAGGATCCGGCTGGATCGAAATCCTTGGCTGTGGAACTGTTCATCCTAATGTACTCCGTATGTGCGGCATTGATCCTGAAGAATACACAGGCTTTGCATTCGGTGTAGGTCTTGAGCGTATCGCCCTTCTGAAATATGAGATCGATGATATGCGCCTGCTTTATGAGAATGATATCCGTTTCCTGAAACAGTTCTGATAAAATTGTTATCAAATAGCTATAGAAGACATAACTGTCTGGAAAAAATGTGAACAGTTACGGATATAGAATATAAGTGGATAGTAGATAGAATAAAGTGAGAAGAGGATTAAAAAATGAATACTTCATTATCTTGGATGAAAATGTATGTGCCGGATCTTGATGTAACCGCACAGGAATATACAGACGCGATGACTTTGTCAGGTACAAAGGTAGAGGGCTTCACCAAGCTTGACGCTGACCTTGACAAAATTGTGATCGGCCAGATCGAGAAAATCGAGAAACACCCGGATGCAGATAAGCTGATCATCTGCCAGGTAAATATCGGATCAGAAGTGATCCAGATCGTTACCGGTGCGCCGAACGTAAAAGAAGGAGACAAGGTACCGGTTGTTCTTGATGGCGGCCGTGTGGCCGGTGGCCATGATGGCAAAATGACTCCTGGCGGAATCAAGATCAAAGCCGGAAAGCTTCGTGGAGTGCCGTCAAATGGCATGATGTGCTCTATTGAAGAACTGGGAAGCAACCGCGACATGTATCCGGAGGCTCCGGAATATGGAATTTATATTTTCCCGGAGGATGCAGTTGTAGGAGAGAGTGCGATCAAAGCTCTTGGACTGGATGACGTGGTTTTCGAGTATGAGATCACATCTAACCGTGTAGACTGCTATGGAGTCCTGGGAATCGCAAGAGAGGCAGCAGCTACTTTTGTCAAGAAATTCTGCCCTCCGGAAGTAAAGGTGACTGGAAATAATGAGCAGGCTTCTGACTACGTGAAAGTAACAGTAGAAAAACCGGAGCTTTGCCCGCGCTATTGCGCAAGAGTTGTAAAAAATGTAAAGATCGGACCATCTCCTAGATGGATGCAGCGTTGCCTGGCTTCCAATGGAATCCGTCCTATTAACAACCTGGTAGATATTACCAACTATGTAATGGAAGAGTTTGGACAGCCAATGCACGCTTATGATCTTGACACCATTGCCAATCATGAGATCGTGGTACGCTGTGCTGGAAAAGATGAGAAATTCGTTACCCTGGATGGACAGGAACGTACTATGGATGAGAACGTACTGATGATCTGTGACGGTGAGAAGCCGGTAGGAATCGCAGGTATCATGGGTGGCGAGAACTCTATGATCACAGAGAATGTACACACCGTTCTTTTTGAGGCTGCATGCTTCGATGGAACCAATATCAGACTTTCTTCCAAGAGAATCGGACTTCGTACAGATGCTTCCGGTAAATTTGAGAAGGGCCTTGATCCCAATAATGCAAAAGCAGCAATCGACAGAGCCTGCCAGCTGATGGAAGAGCTTGGTGCTGGTGAAGTTGTCGGAGGTATGGTTGATATCTGTAACAAAGTAAGTGAGCCATCCCGTGTGAAATTTGAACCGGAACGTATCAATGGTCTTCTTGGAACCAATCTTTCCAAAGAAGAGATGCTTGGATACCTTGCAAAGATCGAGCTTGCTTATGACGAGAAGACAAATGAGATCGTAGCTCCTACTTTCCGTCAGGATATCCATTGTATGGCAGATGTGGCAGAGGAAGTTGCCCGTTTCTATGGTTATGACAAGATTCCGACCACTTTACCATCTGGGGAAGCTACAGCAGGAAAAATGCCATTCAAGCTCCGCATCGAAAATATTGCAAGAGACATTGCAGAGTACTGCGGATTTTCCGAGGGAATGACCTATTCCTTCGAGAGCCCGAAGGTATTTGACAAGCTGAGAATTCCGGAGGATGATGTGCTCCGCAAGGTGATCACGATCAGCAATCCTCTTGGCGAGGACTACAGTATAATGCGTACCAGTACACTGAATGGTATGCTTTCATCCCTGGCAACCAATTACAACAGAAGAAACAAAGATGTACGTCTGTATGAGCTTGGAAATGTATATCTTCCAAAGGCACTTCCGCTTACAGAGCTGCCAGATGAGAGAACCATGTTTACACTTGGAATGTATGGAAATGGAGATTTCTTTGACATGAAGGGTGTCTGCGAAGAATTCTTCGAAAAGATCGGTATGAAGAAGAAAATGGAATACGATCCGGCAAGTGAGAAATCATTCCTTCATCCTGGAAGACAGGCAAATATGATTTACGAGGGTACTGTTGTAGGTTATCTTGGTGAGATTCATCCACTTGTTGCAGAAAACTATGGAATCGGTGACCGTGCATATATTGCAATGATCGACATCAAGAGTGTACTGGAATTTGCAAACTTCAATCACAAATTTACCGGTATTGCCAAGTATCCGGCTGTAACACGTGATCTTAGTATGGTAGTTCCGAAACATGTTCTTGCAGGACAGATCGAGGATGTTCTTGTCCAGAGAGGCGGAAAAATCCTGGAGAGCTATCAGCTGTTTGATATTTACGAAGGCAGCCAGATCAAGGGAGGTTATAAGTCTATGGCTTATGCCCTTGTATTCCGTGATCATGACAAGACTCTGGAAGAGAGTGAGATTTCAGCAGCAATGAAGAAAATCTTAAATGGTCTGGAAGGACTTGGAATCGAGTTGAGAAGCTGATGCTTTTATATATTGTAAGACATGGTCTGACACCCTGGAACCATCTTCATAAGGCCCAGGGGTCAGCTGATATTCCACTTGCCCAGGAGGGAATTGACCTTGCCAGAAAGACAGGCGAGGCTTTAATGAATGTGGATTTTGATATCTGCTTCACAAGCCCGTTGATCCGTGCGAGACAGACTGCCCAGCTGGTTCTCGGCGGCCGGGATATTCCGACCATACCGGATGAAAGAATCCAGGAGATTAATTTTGGCGTTCTGGAAGGACACATTATGAGAACGGGAAATACAATGGAATCAGATTGTGAAGAGTTTGATCTGTTTTTCAGAGATCCCCTTTCCTTTCCACGGCCGGAAAATGGAGAAAACATCCAGGATGTCCTGAAACGCACCAGGGATTTCTGGCTGGAGAAAACCACAGATCCCGCTCTGGCAGATAAAACGATCCTGGTGTCTTCCCATGGTTGTGCTGTAAGAGCGCTTCTTCAGAATCTGTATCAGGATCCAGAGCATTTCTGGCATGGCTGTGTACCGCCTAACTGCAGTATTAACCTGGTAGAAGTGAAGGATGGAAAAGCAAGCTTTCTGGAGGAAGATAAGGTTTACGCTTGAAAATATAGAATATGATATAATACCCCTGTTAAATCCTTTTGATTAGACAGGGGTATGTTTTTTCTTGTTATTATGTGTAAATTGTGATATTATGATAAAAAATTCAAAAAATACAAATGGGGAGGCAGACAATGAAGAAAAAAATCACGCATTCTGTATTGTTTGTTGCGGTCCTTGCAGGTACCACTGCTTTGACCTTGTTTGCAGGCAGGGGGAATTTATCATCTACGATCTATAATTTCGTATTTCTGGCGGTGATCGCAGTCCTGTATCTGATCGCAATGTTTGGTGGAATGTTCCGTATGAATAATCTTAGTACAGCATTTCACAGGGCAGTTGAAGAACTGAATGGTATGTTCAAGATTCCGGGTAAGACAGAGCCTAAGAATCTTACGTATCTGGGAGAGCTGTTTGATGATAAATATCTGGATCAGAAAATGGACAGCTTTACAGACAGTATAAACAATAGTAAAGAGGGACTTGGGGATATTGAAGAGTTCATTAATGAGGATGAGCTTGACATTCATGTACATAAAAAGCTTCTGGAAATGGTACCGGATATTTTTACCAGTCTTGGTATTCTGGGTACATTCCTTGGCCTTGTATGGGGACTTCGTGATTTCCAGCCTACAGATTACAGTGCCATGACTTCTTCTGTTGCAGCATTGGTAGAGGGTATTAAAGTGGCATTCCTCACCTCTATTTATGGTATTTCTTTCTCAATTATTTATACTTTCGGAATGAAGGGCGAGTATTCTTCCATGACAGAGGAGCTCCAGGGATTTCTGGAGAAATTTCATTCTTATGTAATGCCTACAGCTGAGAATGAGTCAAGAAACCTGCTCCTTGCAAGCCAGAAGCTGCAGACAAGTGCTATGAAACAGATGGCAGAGCAGTTTTCCGTCCAGATGGCAGACAGCTTTGAGAAGGTCATTACTCCTACATTCCAGAAGATGAATGATTCCCTGGATATGCTGGTAGCTTCTGTGACCAGATGCCAGGAGGATGCGATCCGTGAGATTTCGGACGAATTCCTGAAACAGATGAATAATTCCTTCCATCTGCAGTTCCGCGATTTTAATATGGCACTGGATCAGCTGAAAAAGGCTCAGAAGGAGAATACTGCATATACTTCCGCGATGTATCAGACGATGAGCCAGAAGCTGACAGAGACTTACGACAAGCAGGATAAGGCCATTACCGATATGGTGAAGGAAATGGGGGGCATGCAGACCCGGTACATGTCTACGGCCAACCGCATTCTTTCGGAAAACCAGGAAATCCAGAAGATGCAGCAGCAGGATTATCAGCATGTTGTGGATTATCTGAAGGATGCAGAGAAATCAGCAGCCAAGTTCTGGGTTGCATGCAATCAGGCTATGCAGAAATATGTGGAGACAGCAGCGGCTTCCATCGAGAAGGTTGGCAGCACCAGTCAGGCTGGTACAGATCTGATTCATGCTAATCAGAAGATGGCAGAAGAGTTTACTGCGCAGATGGAGGATTTCGCCCAGTATCAGAGACTTTCCTATAAGACCATGGAGCAGGTGCGTAAGCTCCTGAGTGAAGTCACAGCAGCCAACACCAGAGATGTGTCCCTGATCGCAAGTGGAAGAAATGATTCCGTAGAGAAGCTTGGCAATCTGATCGCACAACAGAATGAAGGCCAGCAGGCGCTTCTGGAAGAAATCAACAAGAACATGAAAGAACTTTCCAAAGCAGCACAGAAAGGAAAATTCGGTTTATTCAGATAAGAGGAGATTGACATGCGCAAAAAAAGAAAATCAGGAGATGGAGGCTTTAATGTATGGCGTTCCTACTCCGATGTTATGGCTGGCGTTCTGCTTCTTTTCATACTGATCATGTCATTGACACTTTTCCAGGCCCAGAAGAGCTATGATGAGAGTATTCAGGAAAGAGACGAGAAGCTGGCTCTGCAGGCAGAGTATACAGCAGATCTTCTTGCCAAGCAGAATACCATTGAGGAACAGGAAGGAACCATTAAAACAAAGGATGAGAAGCTGACTGCGCTGGCTCAGACGCTGGCCGAGCAGGAAGCGAAATTAAAAGAGCAGCAGGCACTTCTTGCCCAGCAGCAGACGGACCTGGATGAGAAAACCACACTTCTTACCCAGCAGCAGACTAAAATTGATAATATTATCGGTGTCAAAGCTGAGGTTGTGGAAGCACTTCAGAAAGAGTTTCAGAAGAATAATATCAATGTTAACCTGGATTCCCAGACCGGAGCGCTTACTTTGGATGCAAGTGTATTATTTGATGTAGACGAATCCGAGCTTACAGATGCTGGTAAGGAAGCTCTTCGGAATGTACTTCCAATCTACTGTAAAGTACTGATGGAAGATACTTATAAGAATTATCTTGCTGAGATCATCATTGATGGTTACACAGATACAGATGGAGATTATGCATATAACCTGCAGCTGTCCCAGCAGCGTTCTCTGGCGGTTGCACAGTATCTTCTTGATATTCAGGGAGAGTTCCTGACAGAAGAACAGAGTCTGAACCTGCAGGATTACCTGACCGTAAATGGACACTCTATGGCGAATCCAATCCTGGATGCAGATGGAAATGTGGATAAAGATGCATCACGTCGTGTAGAGGTTAAGTTCCGGCTGAAAGATGATGAGATGATTGATGAGCTGAGTAAGATCATGTCTGGAACAGAAGAAGGCGGGGAGACAGCAGCTTCTGGGGACGCAGCCCAGTAACGGGCCAGAAGATGCCAGCAGATAGCTTTTTTCACTTATTTTAGGACAAACAAAAAGAGTATTTCATAGTTCTTTTGTAATGAGAACTGGAATACTCTTTTTTATATGGTCAAATATTATTGCAATTGTTCAGGCGATAAGATTTGAAATACTTTGGACTTCTTTTGAACAGTTTATTGTCATCCAAGCTTCGCGAGTGCTTCTTCAGAAACAATCTTTTTACGTACGCAAAGAAAGATAACAAATGCTGTGGTGGCAGCTGTGATGTCAGAAATCGGTTCTGCATAATAGATTCCCATAACACCGAAGAATTTCGGAAGAATCAATGCAAGTGGAATCAGCAGGATCACTTTACGGAGCAAAGCAATGAAAAGGGAAATTTTCGCCTGGCCAAGTCCCATGAAAGTGGTCTGGCAGCCCATCTGGATTCCAAATACTGCGATTCCTGCCATGAAAATAGGCATTACCTTTTGAATCAGCTCAAGCAGCTCGGTGTCTGTGGTGAAGATTCGGGCAAAAGTACCTGGGAAGAATACAGTCAGGAGACAGAAAACAGAAGCAACGATAAAGGTAAAACTGATGGTAAGACAATAGGTCTTTTTTACACGGTCAAACTTCCGGGCCCCAAAATTATAACTGATGATCGGCTGGACTCCCTGTGTGAATCCCTGAATGGGAACTACTGCAAGCTGCATAACACTTTGGAGAATGGTCATGGAACCTACATAAAGATCACCGCCATAAATGGAAAGTCCCCGGTTGAGTACAATATTGATGGCGCTTTCTGTTGCCTGCATGATAAAAGGTGAAATTCCAAGTGCCATGATATTTTTCAGAATGTCAAGATCAATGGCCATGTTTTTCCTTTTGATCCGGATGGCGGATTTTTCTGAAAGAAGAAAGCGGACCACCCAGATGGCACTGACGGCCTGTGAGAGAATAGTAGCAAGAGCTGCTCCCTGTACATTCATATCCAGGACAAAAATGAATATCGGATCAAGTACAATATTGATCACAGCGCCGATCAGCACGGAGAACATGGCGGTACGGGCCTGTCCCTGGGAGGAGATAAACATGTTAAGGCCTAATGCAAGCTGCACGAAAACAGTACCTATAAGGTAGATCGTAATGTAATTTACTGCATAGCCGATAGTCTGTTCACTTGCACCAAACATAAACAGAAGGGGCCGCTTAAAAATCATAAAAATAATTGTCAGGGAAATGGAGAAAATAAGAAGAACACTGACACCGTTTCCGAGAATTTTCTCTGCACGGTCTTTGTCCTTCTTTCCAAGGGCAATGGAAGCGAGGGGTGCACCACCTGCGCCGATAAAGGCGCTGAAAGCAGAGATCATCATAATAATGGGAAAGGTAAGCCCTACACCGGTGAGGGCGACGGATCCAGCGTCTTTGATATGTCCGATATACATTCTGTCAATAATGTTATAAAGAACATTGATCAGCTGGGCGATCACAGATGGAATTGCCAGGCTGGCCATAAGACGGGGAAGCTTTTCGGTACCTAATTTTTCATCTTTTGTCTGGTTCATGAATTACCTCTTTTCTGAAAAAATGGCTTTCTGCAAAATATACCGCAAAGTAGAGTGCGCGGATCGCAGAAATTTTTTATAAACAGAATCTAGTATAACATGGCAGAAACTATTCAGCAAGAATTGATGATAGAATTTACCATTAAATAGTGTAGGAAAAAAACAAAAAGTGTGTTATGATAATATAAAAGTTAGGAGACACTAACTAAATGAATATGCCTGCTTACGCAGTCATCACCATGAACAAAAATCATAAATTGTAAACTAAATAAGGAGAGAGAAGCATGAATATATTCTGGGGATTGCTGATTCCTTTCGCAGGAACTACGCTTGGGGCAGCCTGCGTGTTTTTTATGAAAAAAGAACTAAATCCATTGGTGCAAAAGGGGTTCCTGGGGTTTGCGGCAGGGGTTATGGTTGCGGCCTCTGTATGGTCACTTCTGATTCCGGCAATGGATATGAGTGCAGATTGGGGAAAAATGGCTTTTGCCCCCGCTGCCGTTGGTTTTTTGTTTGGAATCGGATTTCTGCTTTTTATGGACAGATATGTGCCGCATTTGCATCTGGATAGCGAAGAAAACGAAGGCCTGAAATGTAATTTAAAAAAAACAACCATGCTTGTCCTTGCCGTGACCATTCACAATATACCGGAAGGACTATCAGCAGGAGCTGTTTTTGCCGGGGCATTATCAGGCAATGGGACGGTGACCATGGCAGGAGCCTTTGCACTGGCCATTGGTATTGCAATACAGAATTTTCCGGAGGGAGCGATCATTTCCATGCCGTTGCGAGGAAATGGGATGAGCAGACGCGGATCATTTGTTTACGGAACTGCTTCCGGGGCAGTGGAACCGCTGGCAGGAGCTCTGACGCTTTTGCTGGCGAAATATATTACACCTGTACTTCCTTATCTTCTGGCATTTGCAGCTGGTGCAATGCTTTATGTTGTTGTGGAGGAATTGATTCCAGAGACCAGTGAAGGAGAACACAGCAATGTCGGAACACTGGCGTTTGCAGCAGGTTTCGTGCTCATGATGTCACTTGATGTGGCACTTGGCTGATTGGTGGTTGCAATTTACCGGTTTCAAGTATAAAATAATAGTTACGGTTCAGAGCAAAAAGAAGTTTGTGCGAAATCGGTTCCAGATAAGATACATGCGGTTAAGCGCATTTTACAAAAGAGAAAGACTGGGGAGAAATAACCCAGGGGAAAAGGAGAGAATAAAATGTCAACAAAAATCGGACGTAATGATCCATGCTGGTGTGGCAGTGGAAAGAAATATAAGAAGTGTCATGAGGCCTTTGATGCGAAAGTGGAACAGCTTCGCCAGAAAGGTTATCCTGTATTGGATCGTAAACTGATCAAGACTTCGGAACAGATTGAGAAGATCAAAGAGAGTTGCAGAATCAATGTAGCGGTACTTGATTATGTGGCAGAGCATATTAAGGCTGGAATTTCTACCGCAGAAATTGACCGGTGGGTACATGAAGAGACGGTACGCCACGGCGGAATTCCGGCGCCGCTTGATTATGAAGGCTTCCCGAAGAGCGTCTGCACTTCTATCAATGAGGTAGTATGCCACGGGATTCCTTCCGAGGATGAGATCCTGAAAGACGGCGATATTATCAACGTAGATGTTTCTACGATTTATAATGGTTATTTTTCTGATTCATCCCGTATGTTCTGCATTGGAAATGTAAGTCCTGAGAAGGAAAAGCTGGTACGCGTTACCAAAGAGTGCGTAGAAATCGGTATTTCCAAGGTGAAACCATGGGAACCAATTGGAAATATGGGACATGCAGTCCACATGCATGCCCTTGAAAATGGATACACAATTGTAAAAGAAATTGGTGGCCACGGAGTAGGCCTGGAATTTCATGAGGACCCCTGGGTCAGTTACACGTCTGAAGAAAACAGCGGCGTGATCATGGAGCCGGGAATGATGTTCACGATTGAGCCTATGGTCAATATGGGAAGTGACGAAGTTTATACAGATGAAGTGGATGACTGGACAGTCCGCACGGAGGACGGAATGCCTTCCGCACAGTGGGAGGTAACGGTATTGGTAACAGAGAACGGCTGCGAAGTGATCTGCTGGTAATAACAGTATAAATCTAACGATGGTAACTGAATCTGGACGAAATACGAAGTATTCTGCGTTTGATCCTGAATAAGGCCGACTCTGAATAAGGTATGAAATATACGTTGCAAAATATAATGTAAAATATGAAAAATAGTAGTTGCAATCAGGAAATAACTATAGTATAATCACTTATGTTGTGAAAAAAGATGGTCCGCTGTTACCGTGATGGGTATTAAGAACATCCAGAGAATAAGGAGAGAATAACATGAACGAAATTATTAAAAACATCGAAGCAGAACAGCTGAAAAAAGAAGTACCGCAGTTTAACGTAGGTGATACCGTAAGAGTACACGCTCTGATCAAAGAGGGTAACCGTGAGCGTATCCAGATCTTCGAGGGAACTGTATTAAAGAAACAGGGCGGAAGCACCAGAGCTACTTTCACAGTAAGAAAAGCATCCAATGGTGTTGGCGTTGAGAAGACATGGCCGCTTCATTCCCCACACGTAAAAGAAGTAGAAGTTATCCGTCGTGGTAAAGTTCGCCGTGCGAAACTGAACTACTTAAGAGACCGTGTTGGTAAAGCCGCTAAGGTTAAAGAGCTTGTTAAATAATTTCAATCAGAAATGAAAATTGCTGCGCAGATGGCCATTATGACTGTCTGGGCAGCATTTTTTATGTAATAGGAAATTTTTTTATTCTTTTTCTTTTCCATGATATGTGGTAAAATGAAAAAGTATCCGTTCAGAGTGCCTGCTGCAAATGCAGCACGTGTTTATATGGCATCTGACTGAAACAGGATTGGAGTGGAAGATGAGCGACAGAAGAAATAAGAAAGAAAAAGAACAGCTTTTTAACATGCCGGAGATCACCAGAATGGAGAAAAAGGCACTTTCCGGTGCCAGGGAAAAGCTGGAAGACAGCAGACTGAGGAATATACTGACCTGGGTATTTGAGATAGCAGTTACACTGGCTTTTGCAGTGCTGACATCTATGATGCTGTTTCAGTCAGTGACTATGCAGGAGAGCTCTATGGAGCCAACCCTTGCAGTTGGCAGCCGCTATTTTATAAATAAGCTTGCTTATAAAGCATCCTCCCCAAAGAGAGGAGATATTATCGTATTCCGCACAAACGGAAGCGATGAGGCGGCCCTTCATATCCGCCGGGTGATCGGACTGCCAGGAGAGACGATCCAGATCGTAAATGGCAGAATCCAGATCAATGGAGAGGTCTATAAAGAAGGGAAGGATTTTCCTATCATTAATAATCCGGGAATGGCAGCCAATGCGATCACCCTGGAGGCAGGGGAATATTTTGTCCTTGGAGATAACCGGAATAACAGTGAAGACAGCCGGTATGGGGATATTGGAAGGGTAAATAAGAAGTACATAACAGGGAAACTATGGTTCCAGATTTATCCCCAAAAAGAAATCGGACCTTTGAAAAATTAATTTTAAACAGAATTGAAAATGAGGTAATTATGAACGTACAATGGTATCCGGGTCATATGACCAAAACGAAACGACAGATGCAGGAGGATATTAAACTGATCGATCTGATCATTGAACTTGTAGACTCACGGGTTCCCCTTGCAAGCCGTAATCCGGATATAGATGAGCTTGGGAAAAATAAGGCAAGACTGATCCTTCTGAATAAATCAGATCTCGGTGATGAACGCCAGAATGAAGCCTGGAAAGCATATTTCCAGAAGAAGGGTTTCTACGTGGTGAAAGTAGATTCCCGCAGCGGCTCTGGCATGAAAGCCATTCAGGCTGCTATTTCGGAGGCATGCAAAGAGAAAACGGAACGTGACAGAAGAAGAGGAATCAAGAACAGGCCGATCCGTGCTATGGTAGTGGGAATTCCCAATGTTGGCAAGTCTACGTTTATCAATACGTTTGCAGGAAGAGCCTGTGCCAAGACTGGAAATAAGCCTGGTGTGACCAAGGGAAAGCAGTGGATTCGCCTGAATAAGAATGTGGAACTTCTGGATACACCAGGAATCCTGTGGCCGAAATTTGAAGATGAGACAGTGGGAATGCGACTGGCGTATATTGGCTCTATCAAGGATGATATTCTGAATATGGAAGAGCTTGCCCTTACCCTTATTGAATTTATACGGGGAAAATATGCCGGTGCTTTGGAGAAACGTTATCAGATACTGGAAGAAGGGACTCCGGTACAGATCCTGGAGGCAATCGCCCGTTCCAGGGGCTGCCTGAAAAAGGGCGAGGAGCTTGATTATGCAAAGGCTTCCCTGATTTTATTTGATGATTTCCGCTCTGGCAAAATTGGAAGGATCACTTTGGAGTGGGCACCTCAAGAGGAAAAATAATATGCAAAAGATTACTGAGATAAAAAACGAGATTCAGGCTGCCAGGCCGGAAGAATATGCGTTCCTTTTTGAAAAATATAAGGATGATGCAAGGAGCGGCGTCAGAAAGCTTCTGGAGCAGCTTCAAAAGAAAGAGACTGCGTATCGGAAAGAACTTGCCCGTACAGAAAAAATGAAGGAATTTGAGCACAAATATGAAGACCTGGGCTATGTGTGCGGAATTGATGAAGTTGGAAGAGGACCGCTGGCTGGCCCGGTAGTGGCGGGTGCAGTCATTCTGCCAAGGGACTGTAAGATATTATATCTGAATGATTCCAAACAGTTAAGTGCAAAGAAAAGAGAAGAGCTGTACGATGTGATCATGGAGAACGCGGTTGCTGTTGGAATTGGAATGGCAAGTCCAAAGAGAATTGATGAGATCAATATTTTACAGGCTACCTATGAGGCGATGCGGGAAGCAATCAGTAAGCTTGATCCTGTTCCACAGATCCTTTTAAACGATGCAGTGACCATTCCCCGGGTAACTATTCCCCAGGTTCCAATCATAAAGGGGGATGCGAAAAGCATATCCATAGCAGCTGCCAGTATTGTAGCTAAGGTTACAAGAGACCGGATGATGGTGGAATACGATAAGGTGATGCCAGAGTATGGGTTTGCGTCAAATAAGGGTTATGGTGCTGCGTCACATATTGAGGCTCTGAAAAAATATGGCCCAAGCCCGATACACAGAGCAACCTTTATTAAGAATTTTGTGACGGTTTAGAAACTGCATACGTCCTGTATTATAGTATATTTTGCTAGTGCAGTTAATTACAATCTCCCTGGATAAGATAAAATCTTCCACAAGTTGTGCTGCACCTCTTGCTGGACTTCTAAACTACAAAGGATACCTACACACAGATATATTGGAGTTTCTATGGAAAAGAACAGACGGAAAGTAGGGGCCTGTTACGAAAAGATTGCCGCTGATTATCTGATAGCCCAGGGGGTGATGATTCTGGACCGCAATTACCGGAACCGGCATGGCGAGATCGACCTGATCGGAATGACAGATGATGGCTGGCTGATCTTTGTGGAGGTCAAATACAGAAGTTCGGAATGTTCAGGAAATCCCCTGGCTGCTGTGGACTGGCATAAGCAGCGGATGATCTCCAAAGTGGCTGTGGAGTACCTGAAAAATCGCTATAGAAGCATGGATGTAAGGTGCCGGTTCGATGTAGTGGGAATCGAAGGCAATAAAATCTGCTGGGTGAAGAATGCATTTGATTTTTGCGGCTGAGCGCCTGGAAAGAAGACATATTGATTTTCGTAATAATTTTAAAGGGGCAATAGGTTTCAGGGCGTATTTGAACAATAAGGAGAAGATGATGACCATAAGATGGCAAAATGAACAACATATGCGTATCAATGAAAATAATGGGGTGACCTATCTTACTTATCCTTCCCTTGAACAGTTTCCCGATATTGTGCATTGTTTCAGCACAAGGCTGGGCGGTGTAAGCGAAGGAATCTTTTCCTCTATGAATCTTAGCTTTACAAGGGGAGATGATGAAAATGCGGTCCGGGAGAACTACAGAAGACTTGGCGAAGCTGCAGGATTTTCTGTGGAGGACATTGTGGCGTCAGATCAGACGCATACTACCAATGTGCGGCTGATAGGAGAAAAAGCCCGTGGCAATGGGGTAACACGGCCGAAAGAGTTTCATGATGTGGATGGAATGATCACAAATGTTCCCGGGATTGTGCTATGCACTTATTACGCGGACTGTGTGCCACTTTATTTTGTGGATCCTGTTCATAAGGCGATTGGTCTTTCCCATTCTGGCTGGCGTGGGACAGTTGGAAAAATAGGAAAAGTGACCATTGAAAAAATGAGACAGCAGTTTGACTCAGATCCTGAGGATATCATTACTGCCATTGGTCCGTCTATCTGTCAGGAATGCTACGAAGTAAGCGAAGATGTGATTCTGGAATTTCAGAATGGGTTTGATGAAAAATACTGGAAACAGCTTTTTTACAAAAAAGAAAATGGAAAGTACCAGCTGAATCTGCAGGAGGCGAATCGAATCATTTTTCTGGAAGCGGGAATAAAGGAAGAGCATATTTCCATGCCTGGAATCTGCACCTGCTGTAATCCGGAATTCCTTTTTTCACATAGGGCATCCCATGGCAAGAGAGGAAACCTGGCGGCGTTTCTGGGAATACGGCAGAAAATCTGAATGGACGATCTGGTGAAGAACAGGTCATCAGAATACTTCTGTAAGAGAATAGAAGGCAGAAGAAAACATAAGAGTAAATAAAAAGGCTCTGCACCGCAACTAACTGAATTTGCGGTACAAAGCCTTCTTTTATATCTGATCTGTAATTTATTCCTGATTTACACGCTTCATCAGGTCCATGATCTTCTCGTTGCTGGAACGAACTTTTTCAACGGAAACATCATGGTTAATGATATCAATGATGCTTGCAAGATATTTGCTCATATTAGCTTCTACATAATAAGGTTTTGTGAGAAGCTCTGGAATACGATAGTTCAGGTTGGTGGTGATAACCTTGTCAATCCAGCCTTTTTCATAGTATGCGTCAAATTTATCCATGCCCTCTGTAAACAGACCATAGGTAGTACAGATGAATACACGGTTGGCATGACGTTCTTTGATCTGTTTGGCAACGTCAAGCATACTTTCACCGGAAGAAATCATGTCGTCGATGATAACTACATCCTTGCCCTCTACAGAGTCACCAAGGAATTCATGGGCTACGATAGGGTTCTTGCCGTTTACAACGGTGGAGTAGTCACGTCTCTTATAGAACATACCCATATCAACTCCAAGGATATTGGAGAAATAAACAGCTCTGGACATAGCACCCTCATCTGGGCTGATGATCATAAGGTGGTCATTGTCTACCTGGAAATTGTCAACATTCTTCACCAGTGCTTTTAAGAACTGATAGGTAGGGAAGAAATTGTCAAAACCATTTAACGGGATAGAGTTCTGGACGCGTGGGTCATGGGCGTCAAAAGTGATAATATTGGATACACCCATATCGCTTAATTCGCGGAGCGCCAGTGCACAGTCCAGGGATTCTCTCTTCTTACGTCTGTGCTGACGGCCTTCGTAAAGGAATGGCATGATTACATTGATTCTGTGTGCCTTACCTGTAGCTGCGGAAATGATTCTCTTCAGATCCTGGAAATGATTGTCTGGAGACATATGGTTCTCGTGACCGCAGACGGTATAAGTGGAACTATAGTTGGTAACGTCTACCATAATGTAGAGGTCGGTTCCGCGGACGGATTCTTTAATGATTCCTTTGCCCTCACCGGTACCAAAACGGGGACATTCACAATCTACAATAAAAGAGCTTTCGCTGTAGCCTTGCGGGATATTGTCCAGACCTTTCTTCTCTACAAGTTCCTTACGGAATTTTACCAGGTTTCTGTCTACCTCGTCTGCAAGTTCGCGGCAGCCTTCCAGTGCTGCGATGCGGATAGGCGCAACAGGCATAGATTTCTCAAGTAATTCTATGTTCGGCATGATATTCCTCCTAAGTAGTATGCTGATTGTCATTCAATTGTCTGCAGATATAGGGACACGTGTCCTTTCTATTTACAGATCTCTTCTTTATATTTATAACATTTGCCCTAAATGACGTCAAGGAATTTATTGATTTTTACTTGAAAAAACGCAAATGCCAGTATCTGAATAAAATTTTTGGTTGTGTTTTTGGAAAAAACTTGGTATAGTAAAAATAATGGCTATAGTGTGGCCATACTTACTCGTAAGGTTCAGCCTGGATTATATTTATGATCTGTTCATGTCTGGCATGGCTGGTTATGGTTGTATTCAGGACTTTCGTAGTATATATGGAGAGAAATGTGAAGAAAAAAAATAAACATGTGATTTCAATTGTGCAGGAGGGCAGTATTGCGCAGGAGCTTGAGCTTGTACCTGGAGATGTGCTCCTTTCCGTAAATAGACAGCCTGTTGAGGATATATTTGATTACCGCTATCTGATGAATGAGGAATATGTGGTTCTGGAAGTTGAAAAGGCCAATGGAGAAATCTGGGAGCTTGAAGTGGAGAAGGAATATGAGGAGGATCTGGGGGTTACCTTTGAAAAGGATCTGATGGATGATTACCGTTCCTGTTCCAATCATTGTATTTTCTGTTTTATCGACCAGATGCCGCCTGGAATGAGAGATACTCTTTATTTTAAGGATGATGATTCCAGACTCTCTTTTATTCAGGGGAATTATGTGACACTTACCAATATGAGTGACCACGATATCGACAGGATCATCCGGTATCATCTTGAACCCATTAATATTTCTTTTCAGACCATGAATCCTGAGCTTCGCTGTAAAATGCTCCATAACCGTTTTGCAGGAGATGCCCTTTCTAAGGTGCAGAAGCTCTATGAAGCCGGGATTACCATGAATGGACAGATCGTTCTGTGCAAAGGGGTAAACGATGGTAAGGAGCTGGATGACAGTATCCGGAGGATGTCTGCGTATGCACCAGTGCTGCAGAGCGTTTCTGTAGTACCTGTGGGACTGACGAAATTCCGTGAAGGGCTGTATCCTATGGAGCCTTTTGGAAAAGAGGATGCGAAGAAGGTTCTGGAGCTGATTCATTCCTGGCAGAAGAAAATGATGGATGAATATGGCATTCATTTTATTCATGCTTCAGATGAATGGTATATTCTGGCTGGAGAAGAATTACCCCGGGAAGAGTCTTATGACGGATATCTTCAGCTGGAAAACGGTGTGGGGATGTTACGGCTTCTGGGAACAGAGATACAGGAGGCTCTTGATGCGCGGCCGGGAGATGACAGGAAGATAAATGCTGTCAGTGCCACCGGAGCGTTGGCTGCACCTTTTATCAGGAAATATATGGGAATGATCCGGGAGAAATTTCCTAATGTGGAAGTGGATGTCATTCCAATAAGAAATGAATTTTTTGGTGAGAGCATTACGGTATCCGGGCTGATAACCGGGCAGGATCTTCTGAAACAGCTTCAGGGAACTGATCTTGGGGAGAAGCTTCTGCTGCCTTGTAATATGCTGAAGAATGAAGAGGATGTTTTCCTGGATGACATTACTGTAGAAGAGCTTTCCAGGAAGCTGAATACAGAAATCGTAATCGTAGATGAAGGCGGCGCAGATCTTGTGTCAGCAGTACTTGATCCGCCAGAACATAAGAAACAGAAAAGGAGACAAATGTATGAGCAAACCGGTAGTGGCAATTGTTGGAAGGCCTAATGTGGGCAAATCTACATTGTTTAATGTGCTGGCAGGAGATAAAATTTCCATTGTAAAAGATACGCCAGGTGTAACAAGAGATCGAATTTATGCAGATGTATCATGGCTGGATAATGATTTCACCCTGATCGATACAGGCGGTATTGAGCCTGACAGCGGGGACATCATTCTTTCCCAGATGAGAGAACAGGCACAGATCGCCATCGATACGGCAGATGTTATTATTTTTATTACGGATGTACATCAGGGGCTTGTGGATTCTGATTCCAAGGTCGCTGATATGCTCCGCCGCAGTGGCAAGCCGGTGGTTCTGGCTGTTAACAAAGTGGACAGCATTCAGAAATATATGATGGATGTCTATGAATTTTATAATCTGGGAATCGGAGAGCCATTTGCTATTTCCGCAGCGAACCGCCAGGGGCTTGGAGATATGCTGGATGAAGTTGTAAAGCATTTCCCGGAGGATGCAGGTGAAGATGAAGATTCTGATATCCCGAAAATTGCCATTGTGGGGAAACCAAATGTGGGAAAATCCTCCCTGGTGAATAAGCTTCTTGGTGAAGACCGCGTGATCGTGTCTGATATCGCAGGTACTACCCGTGATGCTGTTGATACCAAGGTTACCTGGAATGAAAAGGACTATATCTTTATTGATACAGCAGGACTGCGTCGTAAAGCAAAGGTAAAAGAAGAAATCGAGCGCTTTAGCGTTATCCGTACAGTGACCGCGGTGGAGCGTGCAGATGTTGTGGTTGTGATGATTGATGCAGCTGAGGGCGTTACTGAGCAGGATGCAAAGATCGCAGGAATTGCCCATGAAAAGGGGAAGGGTGTGATCATTGCGGTCAATAAATGGGATGCCATTGAGAAAAATGACAAGACCATTTATAAGCATACGAACCGTATCCGTGAAGTTCTTTCTTTTATGCCATATGCAGAGATTGTATTTATTTCTGCCAAGACAGGACTTCGTATTTCCAGAATGTTTGAGACACTGGATGCGGTAATTGAGAACCAGACTATGCGTATCCAGACCGGTGTGCTGAATGAAATCCTTGCAGAAGCAGTTGCCATGCAGCAGCCGCCGTCTGACAGGGGCCGCCGCCTGAAAATATTCTATATGACACAGGTTGCAGTAAAACCGCCTACATTCGTTATTTTTGTAAATGATAAAGAACTTATGCATTTCTCCTATACCAGATATCTGGAGAATAAAATCCGCGACGCCTTTGATTTTGGCGGTACACCGTTGAAGTTCATTGTAAGAGAGCGTGGAGAGAAGGAATAATCATGGAACGTATTATTTGTCTGGCTATCGGATATGTGTTTGGAATGTTCCAGACATCCTACATTATCGGGAAAGCACATCACATGGACATAAGACAGTATGGAAGCGGTAATGCAGGAACTACAAATGCACTGCGTACCCTTGGGAAAAAGGCCGGCGCGATGACACTGGTAGGTGACATGCTGAAATGCGTGATCGCGATCCTGGTGGTGGATGCTGTTTTTAAGAACCATTATCAGGATATCCTTCCGCTGCTTGGAATGTATACGGCGGCAGGCTGTGTGCTTGGACATAATTTTCCATTTTATCTTGGATTTAGGGGCGGTAAGGGAATCGCAGCATCAGCAGGAATGCTTCTGGCACTTGATTGGAAAGTGTTTCTGATCTGTGTGCTGCTTTTTATCGGCATTGTTGCGATTACCCGTTATGTGTCGTTAGGCTCGATCGTGACTTATGTGGGGGCACTGATCTGCTTTATTGGTTTTGGGACAGCTGGAAATTATGGAATGGATCTGTTTCATACCATTGAAATGGATGTGATCATGGGACTGCTGACAGTGCTTGCAATTTACAGACACAGAGCGAATATTTCCCGCTTATTAAATGGAACAGAGAATAAGCTTGGAGCAGGTAAAACTGCATCCAGATAAGACGAGGTGACGAAATGGCAAAAATCAGCGTAATGGGAACCGGAAGCTGGGGAACAGCGCTTGCGATATTGCTCCACAACAATGGCCATGAGGTTATGTTGTGGTCTGCACATCCCCAGAAGGCGGTAAGTCTGAATGAGACGAGAGAAGATCCTTCCAAGCTTCCTGGAATTAAGATCCCGGAGGAAATTATTATAACAGGCGATGAGAGGGCTGCACTGGAGGCGCCAGACGTAGTCGTGTTTGCATCTCCATCTGCGTACATCCGGAATATCAGTAAAAGACTTTCACCTCTGATGCACCAGGGACAGATTATCGTAAATGTGGCAAAGGGTGTGGAAGAGCAGACGCTTATGCCTGTGTGCGACATTATCAAAGAAGAAATTCCTCAGGCAGATGTGTGCGTACTTTCAGGACCAAGCCATGCGGAAGAAGTCAGCCGGGGTCTGCCAACCACCTGTGTGGTCAGCGCCCGCAAAAAAGAAACAGCAGAATATCTCCAGGGACTTTTTATGAGTCCGGTTTTCAGAGTGTATACGACACCGGATATGCTTGGCGTTGAACTTGGCGGTGCCCTTAAGAATGTAATTGCCCTGGCAGCAGGTACCGCAGATGGACTGGGCTATGGGGATAATACCAAGGCAGCGCTGATTACGCGTGGAATCGCAGAGATGGCAAGACTTGGGGCGAAAATGGGAGCCAAGCTGGAGACCTTTGCAGGCCTTTCCGGAATTGGGGATCTGATCGTTACCTGTGCCAGTATACACAGCCGTAACAGGCGAGCTGGTTACCTGATGGGAAAAGGGTATACCATGGAACAGGCAATGGATGAGGTACAGATGGTCGTAGAAGGCGTTTATTCCGCCAAAGCAGCCAAAGCCCTGGCCGAGAAGTATGATGTGGAAATGCCGATCATTATGGAAGTGAATAAACTTCTATTTGAAAATAAGCCGGCCTCTGAGGCTGTAAAAGATCTTATGCAAAGAGAAAAACAGGGCGAGATTTCCTGGGAGTGATCTGGATGAAGGGGATTCTGATCTGCATTTGACGGATATACCACACTGGCGGAATGCGTAGTGTTTTGAAAACTGGCGCTGGGCCATTACAATGTTAGAATATAATAAAAAAGAAAAGCCGGACATGTGTATGAACATATCTGGCTTTTCTTTTTTTGATTATGTGGGCTCCCTACCTTGCAGGGGACTGCAAAAAAATAATGCGGTCAGGAAAATCAGAAGATAACATCTTTCAGATCATCTGGCACATGGGAAGTATGCAGGTCTTCATTTAAGGTATCCATGATCTCCATGTCTTCTTCTTCGATATTAAAATCAAAAATATTGGCATTGGAAGCGATACGGTCTGGATTCACAGATTTCGGGATTACGGAAATTCCCTTCTGGATAGCCCAGCGGAGTCCTACCTGGGCAGGAGTATGTGCATATTTAGTGCCAAGTACACACATAACATCATTATCAAGATAGGCACCTCTTGCCAATGGGGCATAGGCCTGAACCTGTATTCCCTCTGACTGGCAGTATTCAATAAGCTCTTTCGGATAGCAGAGAGGATGACATTCTATCTGGTTGACTGCTGGAACAATACCGGAAAACTTCTTCAATTCTTCCAGATGATGGATTTGGAAATTGCTCACTCCGATAGAAAGAACACGCCCGGTCTCCAACAGCTTGGCCATCTCAAGCCAGGTACCCATGTAGCAGCCGGGAACAGGCCAGTGAATCAGGTAAAGATCCAGATAGTCCAGCTTCAGCCTTTCCATGCTGCGGTAAAATGCACCGTCTACATCCCCAAGGCGCTGGGCGTTATTCCAGATTTTGCTTGTGATAAAGAGCTCCTTACGGGGAATGCCGCATTTAGCGATGGCTTTGCCTATGCTTTCCTCGTTCTTATAGGCGGAAGCCGTATCAATGAGACGGTAGCCGGCATTTACTGCGGCTGTGATGGCTGTCTCTGCTTCGTTATCTGCTGTTTTATATACACCAAGCCCTAAAAGGGGCATTTCTCTGTCGTTATTCAGGAATACGGTTTCTCTCAAAGCTAATTCCTCCTCACTTAAGACTTAACTTGAATTATTATACCATATAATTACGAAACATTCACCTTTTTTTTACTTAAATATCAGTTCGTTAAACTTTAAACAACTCTCATGGAAAATTGGCGAAATTGTACAGAGATTAAAACATATATTTGTATGGTAAAGCATTGAAATTTGGTAAAATTTTATAATTATATCCTTGCGTAACAGAGAAAAAGGATGTATAATAAAGAAAAAATTGATAAATTTATGTCATAAGTCTGCACTTTTTCAGGTAGAAGAAAGGAATTGCGTTATGCATGATATGGAGATAAGCGGAATCTCACCAACGGGTAAAGAATACCCTGATGTCCATACTCACGCCACCTGCGTGAGCCTTTTTCATGCCTAGAAATAATTTAGACGGAGGGATTTGTGCCATAAAGAATCTGCCTTTTACAGGCGGGAAGGAGTATTCAATGCATTTGATCAAAGATGAAAATGGTAATGTGATCCAGCATGGTCATGAACATACTCATGAGCACACTCATGCAGATGGAGTAAGCCATACCCATGCACATACTCATGATGGATCTGAACACCATGACCATACACACGCTGAGGGACAGAGCTGCGGTACAGACTGCGGCAGCTGCCAGGGAGGAGACTGCAAGAATGAGACAGTAGCTCTTCTTACTTATATGCTTCAGCATAACGAGCATCACGCAGCTGAACTTGACCAGATGGCTGATAATCTGGCAAAACTGGGAATGGATGCTGCTGCGAAGACGATTAAGGAAAGTGTTTCTGATTTCCAGAAAGGCAATATGCGTCTTGGACTTGCCCTTACTCTTGTAAAAGAAGAAATGAAATAAGAAGTTATACCAGATATTTTTTTCTGGTTGTCAGCAATAGGGAGGCATCATTATGTGTTTAGCAACTGTTTATAAGGATAACGATGATTCTGTGATCTTTAAGAATGTCAGCCGGATCAATGTAGAGGGAGATAAGCTTGTTCTCCGTGACATTATGGGGGATGAGAGAGTCGTTGAAGGTACTATCCTTATGGTAGATCTTGCGAATAGTATTGTTAAAGTGAAATGTGATTAAAGAAATGACTGTACATCTGTACAGTTATTGTCAGGACTTTTACATGATCTTGAGGCGTTACGCCTTTAGAATAAAAATTACTTAATACGTGGAGGTATGTAATTATGAAATTGTCAGAAGCTATGAAAGAAAAAATGCTTCTGTCTTTCGAGCTTTTCCCGCCGAAGACAGAAAAAGGAATGGAGAATCTTCCTGGAACAATCGATCATCTTATGAAGTACAAACCGGAGTATATCTCCTGTACATATGGTGCAGGCGGCGGAAACGTTGGTGCTAACAGAGAAGTATGTCAGATGATCAAAAAAGCTGGAACAACTCCTGTTACCCATTTCACAGTAATCAAGAACACCAAAGAAGGAATCAAAGAGCAGCTGGATCAGTATCTTGCAGAGGGCGTTGACCATATGCTTGCACTTCGTGGAGATATTCCGCTTGGTGAGACAACTACCTGTGGCGATTTTAACTATGCTACAGACCTTGTAAAATTCGTTCGTGATGAGTTTGGTGACAAATTCGAGATCGCAGTTGCAGGATCCCCGGAGGGACACATTGCATGCCGTAGCCTTGATGCTGATATCGCAGTTCTCAGACAGAAACAGGACAATGGCGCTGATTACATTATGACTCAGCTCTGCTGGGATATGGAGCAGTTCAAATACTGGCTGGATGCAATCCGTGAGGCTGGTGTTACAATGCCTGTAGATGTTGGAGTTATGCCAATTCTTGACATGTCCGCTACAATTAACATGGCACTTTCCCGTAACGGCTGTGTAATGGACCGTGAGCTTTGCAGACTCATTTCCAGAAACTGGCTGTTCCCGAACCCATTTGCAGCAAAAGATGCAGATGGCAAGCCATTTGATATGTTCTATGATGATAAGATCAAGAGATTCAAAGAAGAAGGAATCGAGTACACCATCAAACAGATCGATGAGTACCGTGCACTTGGCGTAGATGGTATCCATCTGTATGCTCTTAATAAGTGGAAAGATGTATCCGAGATCATCGACAGATCCGGACTTCGTACACTGATCTAATTGGTTTTGACTTAAATTTTTCAGGAGGCAATTGATTTTATGGCACATGTAATTGCTGTCGCAGGAAAAGGCGGCGTTGGTAAAACCACATTATGCGGAATGCTGATCCAGTATCTCTGCGAGAAGGGCAAGGGCCCGATCCTTGCAGTTGATGCTGATGCGAACTCAAATCTGAATGAGGTTCTTGGAGTGGAAGTAGAAACTACACTTGGTGACGTGAGGGAAGAAATTGCTCGCGCAGAAATGGCAAGTGAGAACCCGATTCCAGCCGGAATGTCCAAAGCTGATTATGCAGAGAGACGTTTTGAGGATGCTCTTGTAGAGGATGACGATTTCGATCTTCTTGTTATGGGAAGAACCCAGGGCAAGGGTTGTTACTGCTTCGTAAACGGACTTCTTCAGACCCAGCTGGCAAAATATCAGAACAATTATCCTTATATTGTAGTGGATAATGAGGCTGGTATGGAGCATATCAGCAGAGGTGTGCTTCCGTCTATGCAGACAGCGATCCTGGTCAGTGACTGCTCCAGAAGAGGCGTGCAGGCTGTTGGCCGTATTGCAGAACTTATTAAGGAATGCGATATGCACCCGGATGAAGTTGGCCTTATCATCAATCGTGCTCCTGGCGGCAAGCTGAATGATGGAATCAAAGAAGAGATTGAGAAACAGGGACTTCATCTTCTTGGGGTAGTACCACAGGATGAAACTGTTTACGAGTATGACTGTGAAGGAAAACCAACAGTTGGACTTCCAGAAGATAATCCGGTTAAAATTGCTCTTCGTGAAATCGTGGACAAGCTTGGTTTATAAGTGAGATTCCCGTGCCCATATGGTGATAAAACAAGAGCCTGGAGTATTCAGAAATGATTCTTTTCAGACTCTGGAAATACTGTGTCTTACACAGTATGGAATTGGATGATGAATTCCGCAGTAGGCGGAAACGTCGCTGCGGAATTTTTAAACAGAAAAATATCCCATGGGAGGGGATGGGTTCCGGTTACCGGAACAAAATAAAAATGATTGAAAGTAACACATACTTAGAGGAGGTCAATAATGAGTGAATTCAAATTAACTACAGTGGAAGAATTCGAAGCTGCCACAGCCCGTCTTCTTGAGACTGGTGCAAAGGTAGGCGCTGATTCCTGGCAGATGCGTGTTAAGAATCAGACTCCACACTGTAAATTCGGTGAGCAGGGCGTATGTTGCCGAATCTGTGCTATGGGTCCGTGCCGTATTACACCTAAGGCACCGAGAGGCATCTGCGGATGCGATGTACATGGTATCGTAGGAAGAAACTTCCTTCGTTTCACAGCAGGCGGCGCAGCTACACACTCTGATCACGGACGTGAGATCTGTATCACACTTGGACATGCAAAAGAGGGCGGCGATTACCAGGTAAAAGATCCTGAGAAGCTGATCCGCATTGCAAAAGAGTGGGGCGTTGAGACAGAGGGTAAAGACATCTATGATCTGGCTCATGAAATTTCTGATCTTGCCCAGGAAGAGTACGGAAAGATCAGAGGATATTCCAGATGGCTGAAGAGAGCTCCCCAGCATACACAGGATCTGTGGCATGAGGCTGAGATCGAGCCAAGAGCAATCGACCGTGAGGTTTCCTGTGCAATGCACATGACTCATATGGGTAACACCAGCAAACCGGAGGCTCTGATCCGTCAGGCTCTTCGTAACGGACTTTCTGATGGATGGGGCGGTTCCATGTGCGGAACTGAGTTTTCCGATGTCCTTTTCGGAACTCCGAAGCCAATCGAGACTGAGGCAAACCTTGGTGTTATGAATGCTGAGAACGTAAACATCGTTGTTCATGGACATGATCCCAGTCTTTCTGAGATGATCTGTGAGTATGCAGACAGCAAAGAGATGATCGACTATGCGAAATCCATGGGCGCTAAGGGAATCACTGTTTCCGGTGTATGCTGTACATCAAATGAAGTTGCAATGCGCCGTGGTATTCCGATGGCTGGTAACTTCTTACAGCAGGAGAACGTTGTACTGACAGGTGCTTGTGAGGCAATCGTAGTTGACGTTCAGTGTATTTTCCCGGCACTTGGACCTCTTTCCAAATGCTTCCATACAAAATTCATCACAACTTCCCCAATCTGCCAGATGCCTGATTCTGATTTCATCAGATTCAACGCTGATACAGCAGGAGAGAATGCAAAACAGATCGTTAAGCTTGCTTGTGAGAACTTTAAGAACAGAAATCCAGAGCTTGTACATATCCCGGATATGAAACAGAAGGCAACTGTTGGATATTCTGTAGAAGCAATCGTTAAGACACTTGATGGTGTAACAAACTCTCAGGTAGATGAGACCGGTACCACCAAGCCTCTCCTTGAGTGCATTACCTCTGGTGTTATCCGTGGTGCTGTAGCTATGGTTGGATGTAACAACCCGAAGGTAAGACCTGATACAGCTCACATTGAACTTATGAAGAAACTGATCGCAAACGATATCGTGATCATCGCTTCCGGATGCTCCGCACAGGCAGCTGCACGTGCAGGACTTATGGATAAAGCTGCAAAAGATCTTTGCGGTGCTGGTCTGAAACGTGTTTGCGAGCTCGCAGATATCCCGCCAGTATTACATATGGGATCTTGTGTTGATATCAGCCGTATGATGATCCTTGCTTCTGAGCTTGCTAAGGATTCCGGACTGAACATTTCCCAGCTTCCAGTAGTAGGATGTGCTCCTGAGTGGATGTCTGAGAAGGCTGTTTCCATCGGAAACTATGTAGTAGCAACTGGTATCGATACCTTCCTTGGCGTAGATCCATATGTATCCGGATCTTCTGAGGTAGCTGGTCTCCTTACAGAGGGTGTTCGTGACTGGGTAGAAGCTGCTTATACAGTTGAGAAAGATATTGATAAATTAGGCGATCTGATGATCGAGAGAATCGAAGAGAAACGTGAAGCTCTCGGAATCTGATAGCAGGAAAGGCGCGATTAACTTATGAAAATAGCAGTAACCGGTAAAGGCGGAGTAGGAAAGACAACTTTTGCGGCAACACTTGCCAGACTTTATGCAGATGAAGGAAAGAAGGTCCTTGCAGCTGACGTTGACCCGGACGCAAACCTGGGACTGGCTCTTGGATTTGATGAGGAAACACTGGACTCTATTGTTCCCATTTCAAAAATGCGTAAGCTGGTAGAAGAGCGTACCGGCGCCAACAGCCAGAATCAGTTTTATACACTGAATCCGAAGGTTGACGACATCCCAGATACCTATGGAAAGGTATGTAATGGTGTAAAGCTGCTTGTCCTTGGAACCGTGGAAACAGGCGGAGGCGGATGTGTCTGCCCTGAACATGTCATGTTAAAAAGAATCATCAGCAATCTTGTGGTACACAGGGATGACGTGGTGATCATGGATATGGAAGCCGGTCTGGAGCATCTGGGCCGGGGAACCACGGAAAGTATGGATGAATTTATTGTAGTGATCGAACCAGGTGCAAGAAGTGTACAGACTTATAAGAATGTAAAACGTCTTGCAAAGGATCTTGGCATTACCCAGGTTAAAGTGGTTGCCAATAAGGTACGGAATGAAGAGGATGAGGAATTCATCCGTGCTAAGATTCCGGCAGAAGATCTTCTTGGTATGATCCATTACAATGTAGAGGTTATGGACGCAGACCGCCAGGGCAAATCTCCCTATGATTTTAGTGAGACCGTAACATCCGAAATCAGAAAGATTAAAGAAAAGATAGACAACGAATCAAGTCTGTAAATAATAGGAGGTACTACAGTGACTTTATTTGATAGAGTATTCAGCGGAAACGACGCTGTTTATGGATTAACAGAGGGTGCTATTGACGCAGCCATCGCAAAATATGGCGAAGACAAAGCAGTAAGCTTCCCTGATACCGCTTACAGCCTTCCTTGCTACTATTCTGTAACAGGAACCAAAATCACAACCTTAAAAGAGTTAAAAGATGCTCTTGGTGTTGTAAAAACTCTTATGACAAGAGAAAAAAGACTGAACGATGCATTCATGTCCGGTATTGCTACCGCACTTTGCGCAGAGTTCATCGAAGTTCTGAAATATATCGACGGAGCTACACCATACGAGGAGCCATGCTATGGTCACCTTGCAGATGCTGTTATCCGTGAGCTTGGTGTACCGCTTGTAACAGGAGATATTCCTGGTGTTGCAGTTATCCTTGGATCCGCTCCATCTGTAGAAGAGGGTGTTGCACTTGTAAAGAGCTACCAGGCACAGGGTATCCTTGTAACACTGGTTGGCGGAATCATTGACCAGGTAAAAGAAGCTGGAATGAATACAGGAGCAAACGTACGTGTTATTCCTCTTGGAAAAGACGTTACAGCAGTTATCCATGTTGTATCTGTTGCACTTCGTGCAGCCCTGATCTTTGGTAACGTAACACCTGGAGATGCAGGTACTCTTATGAAATACACAATGGATCGTGTTCCGGCATTTGTTAACGCATTCGGACCTCTGGATGACGTTGTAGTTGCTTGCGGAGCTGGCGCTATCGCACTTGGCTTCCCGGTAATCACAAACGAGACAGAGAACATCTTCCGTGTACCGAAGAGCCTTATCGTTCAGGAGGATGTAAGCAAATTCAACGCTACTTCCCTTGAAGCACGTGACATCAAGATCAAGATCACAAACATCGATATCCCGGTTGCATTTGCATCTGCTTTCGAAGGTGAGATCATCCGTCGTAAAGACATGCGTGTTGAGTTCGATGGTTCCCGTGTGGACTGTGCAGAGCTTGTACATACCTGTGATGCTTCTGAGGTGGAAGACCACAAGATCACAGTTGTAGGACCGGAAGTTGATGAGATGGAAGACGGAAGCAAGAACAGCATCGCATATGTTGTTAAGGTTGCCGGCAAGAACATGCAGCCAGACTTTGAGCCTGTTATCGAGCGTAAATTCCATAACTATATCAACTGTATCGAGGGTGTATACCATACCGGTCAGAGAGATATGCAGCGTATCCGTATCAGCCATGCAGCATTTGATGCTGGCTTCCGTATCAAACATATCGGTGAAGTTCTTTACTCTCAGGTTAAGAATGAATTCGATGCTGTTGTTGACAAATGTGAGGTTGTGATCTATACAGATCCTGCTGAGTGTACCAGAATCCGTCATGAGGTTGCAATCCCGATCTTCGAGAAACGTGATGACCGTCTTGCAAACCTGACTGATGAGTCTGTAGATGTATATTACAGCTGTATCCTCTGCCAGGCATTCTCCCCGTCTCATGTCTGCGTTGTTACACCAGAGAGACTTGGACTTTGCGGTGCAGTTTCATGGCTGGATGCAAAAGCTACCAACGAGCTTGATCCGAACGGTCCTTGCCAGGTAATCACCAAAGAGCGTCCGATCAATGAGGAGCTTGGTGCATACGAGGATGTTGATGAGGCAGTTCAGAAATTCTCCCAGGGTGCTCTTGAGCATGTTACTCTGTACTCCATCATGCAGGATCCTATGACCTCCTGTGGATGCTTCGAGTGTATCTGTGGTATCGAGCCATTCTCCAATGGTGTCGTTATCGCAAACCGTGAGTATGCAGGCATGACACCTCTTGGAATGACCTTCTCTGAGATGGCTTCCATGACAGGTGGTGGTGTTCAGACTCCTGGATTCATGGGACATGGTAAACACTTTATCGCTTCCAAGAAGTTCATGAAGGCTGAGGGCGGTATCGAGCGTATCGTATGGATGCCAAAAGAATTAAAAGAGTTCATCGCAGACAAGCTGAATGCTACTGCAAAAGATCTCTATGGAATTGATAACTTTACAGATATGATCGGTGATGAGACAGTTGCTACAGATCCTGAGACTCTGGTAGGATTCCTTACAGAGAAAGGACATCCGGCACTTGGACTTGACCCGATGATGTAATTTTTAATATATCCTGTTGCAAAGTGGAGATAATTTCTCGAAGCCTGTCTGAAAGGGCAGGCTTTGGGATAAATATTTCTGGCAGGAATATTAATTTATATTTCGCTGCGGAGGGCGAATATAACGGATCATTTTGATTGCGGAAAGAAATGATCTGTATCTGATAATTTATTTAGCAGCAAATCCACAATAGGGACGAGATCCTTCGTGGTTTGTGATAGAAGATTAACAGAAAAGGAGATGCAGAAAATTGTTGATCAACAGGATTTTCAGCGGAAATGATGCAGTATACGGTCTGACAGAAAAAGCCGTAAACGATGCTGTACAGCAGCATGGTGCAGATAAAGCAGTGGGATTTCCCCATACGGCGTACTGCCTTCCATGCTATTATGCAGTAACAGGTGTTAAGATTAAGACACTTGGAGACTTGCAGACAGCTCTTGGCGTCGTGAAATCTCTTATGACAAGAGAGCATGCTCTGGATGATGCTCTTATGTCTGGCGTAGCCACAGCCCTCTGTGCGGAATTTATTGAAGCATTGAAATATCTTGATGGGGCAGAGCCTTATCAGGAGCCTTGCTATGGTCATCTTCCGGATTCTATTATCCGTGAACTTGGTGTACCGCTTGTAACAGGGGACATCCCTGGTGTAGCTGTAATTCTTGGCAGTGCGCCTACCCCACAGGAGGGTGTAGATCTGATCAAGAGCTATCAGGCACAGGGTATTCTTGTAACACTGGTTGGCGGTATCATTGACCAGGCACAGGAGCTTGGCCTTAAAATGGGCTACAACTTACGAATCGTTCCTTTGGGAAAAGACGTAACGTCTGTTATCCACGTTGTATCTGTTGCACTTCGTGCAGCTCTGATCTTCGGTAATGTAACACCTGGCGATGTAGCAAGCCTTCTTACATACACCAAAGACAGGGTCCCGGCATTTGTAAATGCGTTCAAGCCTGTTGATGATGTAGTTCTTGCAGCTGGTGCAGGTGCGATCAAGCTTGGCTTCCCGGTTATCTCCAATGAGGATCAAAATATTGTGGAAGTACCTGGCGCACTGATCGCATGCCCGAATGTTGCTGATTTCAATAAGGTTTCCCTGGAAGCCAGAGGAATTAAGATCAAGATCACAAAAGTGGATATTCCGGTAGCGTTTGCGTCTGCCTTTGAAGGTGAGATCATTCGTCGTAAAGATATGCGTGTGGAATTTGACGGTTCCCGTGTGGACTGCGTAGAGCTTGTGCAGACTAAGGAAATGAGCGAGGTCGAAGATCACAAGATTACTGTCGTAGGTCCGGAAGTCGATAGCTTTGAGCCTGGAAGCAAGCACAGTCTTGCGTATGTGGTAGAAGTAGCAGGTAAGAAGATGCAGCCGGATTTTGAACCGGTTATCGAGCGTAAATTCCACAATTATATAAACTGCATTGAAGGTGTATATCACACAGGACAGAGGGATATGTTCCGTATCCGTATCAGCAATGATGCTTTTGCAGCGGGCTTCCGTGCAAAACACTTTGGCGAAGTTCTTTACACGCAGGTAAAGAATGAGTTCGAGGCAGTTGTTGATAAGTGTCAGGTAACGGTTTATACAGATCCTGATGAGTGTACCAGAATCCGTCACGAAGTAGCAATTCCTACATTTGACAAGCGTGATGCCCGTCTGGAAACACTGACAGATGAATCTGTTGATGTATATTACAGCTGTATCCTGTGTCAGGCATTTTCTCCGTCACATGTCTGCGTTGTTACACCTGAAAGACTTGGACTATGCGGAGCCGTTTCTTGGCTGGATGCAAAAGCCACCAATGAGCTGGATCCAAACGGACCATGCCAGATCATCACAAAAGAGCGTCCGATTAATGAAGAACTTGGTTCTTATGAGGACGTAGATGAAGCAGTGAAAAAATATTCCCAGGGTGCTCTGGAGCATGTAACTCTGTACTCCATCATGCAGGATCCTATGACTTCCTGCGGATGCTTCGAGTGTATCTGCGGTATTGAGCCATTCTCTAATGGTGTCGTTATCGCAAACCGTGAGTATGCAGGCATGACACCTCTTGGAATGACGTTCTCCGAGATGGCTTCCATGACCGGCGGCGGTGTTCAGACACCAGGCTTTATGGGACATGGAAAACACTTTATTTCTTCCAAGAAATTCATGAAGGCAGAGGGCGGAATTGAGCGTATCGTATGGATGCCAAAGGAATTAAAAGAGACCGTGGCGGAGCGACTCAATAAGACTGCAAAAGAACTCTATGGCATTGACAATTTCACTGATATGATCGGTGATGAGACAGTAGCCACAGATCCGGAAGTTCTTGTTGCATTTTTGACAGAACATAACCATCCTGCATTGTCAATGGATCCGATGATGTAGTATAATGGTTCTGTATAATTTTTACAAATTTTTAAGGAGGCTTTAAGAAATGCCATTTAATCAGAAACCACAGAAGTTCAACGCAAAGATCAACACTGTTACGGTTGGAACTGGCGATAAAGCGGTTACTATTGGAGGAAATTCTACATTTCCTTTCTACACATTTGACGCACCAACCGAAAACCGTCCGAAAATCGGTGTAGAGATCACTGACCTGGGACTGGATGACTTTGCGCCTGGAATCAGAGCTTATTATGAAGGATGCACCACTATGGCTGAGATCGCTAAGAAAGCAGCAGCCATGGAAGGTGGAGATTTTGTTGTACTCAACCTGGATGGCGGAGATCCAAACGGAGTTAACAAATCTACAGAAGAGCTTATCGCAGTAGTTAAAGAGGTTGCAGAAGCAATCGACTGTCCATTAGTAGTTGAAGGCTGCAAGAATGTGGAGAAGGATGCGGAACTTCTTCCGAAGGTTGCAGAGGCTCTCCAGGGCAGAAACGTAATCGTTATGTCTGAGAAAGAGGAAAACTACAAGGCAATCGGTGCAGCAGCAGGACTTGCTTACAATCAGATCGTAGGCGCTGAGTCTGCTGATGATATCAACCTTGCAAAACAGCTGAACGTAGTTACAACACAGTTGGGTGTTGATGCGAAGAAGATCGTTATGAACGTAGGTACCGCTTCCGTTGGTTACGGATACGAGTACGTTGTATCTACTATGGACCGTATCAAAGGTGCAGCTTTATCCCAGAATGATAATATGCTGCAGATGCCTATTATTACACCGGTTTCTTCTGAGACATGGGGCGTTAAGGAATCAGTTGCAACTGAGGAAGATATGCCTGAATGGGGATCAGAGGACGAGCGTGGTATCGACATGGAAGTTATGACAGCAGCAGCAGACCTGGCAGCAGGATCTGATGCAGTTATCTTAAGACATCCAGAGTCTGTAAAAACCATCGCTAAGATGATCGACGCACTTGTGTAATAATTTTTAGGAGGAAAAATTGATATGGCACTGAATGGTATTCAGATTTTTAAATTAACACCAAAGAAAAACTGTAAGGAATGTGGATGCCCGACATGTATGGCTTTCTCCATGAAAGTTGCACAGGGCGCTATGAAAATTGAGCAGTGTCCACATATGTCCGAAGAAGCTTTAGCATCTCTTTCTGAGGCAACTGCTCCGCCAATGAAGACAATCAAGATCGGTACTGGCGCAGAGGAGCTTACCCTTGGTGGTGAGACTGTTCTTTTCAGACATGAGAAGACATTTGTAAACAAATCCAGATACGCTGTAGAGCTTTGCACATGCATGGATGATGCTACAGTAGAAGCAAAGCTTGCTGAGATCCCGAAGGTTGATTATGACCGTATCGGTGAGAGAATGTACACAGAGATCGTATATGTAAACTGTGATGCAAATGCAGATGCAGACAAATATGTAGCTCTTGTACAGAAAGCAGCAGGTCTTGGACGTACTCTTGTACTTGGATGTACAGATGTAGAGATCGCGAAAGCAGCTGTTGAAGTATGTAAAGACAGCAAACCGGTATTAAACGGAGCAAACGCTTCCAACTATGAGGCAATGAACACTGTTGCAACAGCAGCTGGAGTTGTACTTGGAGTATCCGGTAAAGATCTTAACGAGTTATATGACACAGTAGCAGCACTTGAGAAGCTTGGAAACAAGAACCTGGTACTTGATGTAACAGGTGCTGATGTGAAAGAGACTTTCGGAAATGCTGTTCAGGTTCGCCGTGCAGCTCTGAAAGATCAGGACAGAACCTTCGGATATCCGTCTATCGTAAACCTTGCAAAAGTAGCTGGTGGAGATTATCACCTTCAGGCAGCACTTGCAGCTGTATTTACCATGAAATATGGTTCCATCATCGTTATGGAGCGTATGACATATGCAGAAGCTCTTCCATTATACGGACTGCGTCAGAACGTATTTACTGACCCGCAGAAGCCAATGCGTGTTGAGCCAGGCATCTACCCGATGAATGGTGCAGATGAGAACTCTCTTGTTGTTACAACTGTTGACTTCGCTCTTACATATTTCCTTGTAACAGGCGAGCTGGAGCGTTCCGGTGTTCCGCTTAACCTTGTTATCAATGATGCAGGCGGATTATCCGTACTGACATCCTGGGCTGCTGGTAAATTCTCTGGAAACAGCATTTCCGCATTCTTCAAAGAGAACGTAGAGCCTAAGGTTAAGAGCAGAAGACTTGTTATCCCAGGTAAGGTTGCCGTACTGAAAGGTGATCTGGAAGCAAAACTTCCGGGATGGGAGATTATTGTAGGACCAAGAGAAGCTGTACAGCTTGTTAAGTTCTTAAAAGATCTTGACGCATAATATTGCTGTTTCTTATTAACAGCAGGCTTTATACAACTAAATCTTAAATAAAGGAGAACACTACAATGGCAAAATTTATTACTATTGGTGAAAGACTTTCCACAACAGCACCATCTGTAAACAAAGCATTTACAGAGAGAGATCCTGAGCCGATCTTAAAAAGAGCAAAACAGCAGCTTGATGCTGGTGCTGTATATCTTGATGTAAATATCGGACCAGCTGAGAACGATGGAGAAGACCTGATGAAATGGGCTGTTAAGCTTCTTCAGGAGAACTTCGACAATGTTCCGCTTGCACTTGATACTTCCAATAAGAAAGCTATCGAGGCTGGTATTTCCGTATACAACAGAAGCAAAGGAAAACCAATCGTTAACTCCGCAGACGCTGGCGGAAGAATCGAGAACATCGATCTTGCAGCTGCAAACGATGCAATCGTTATCGCACTTTGCTCCGCTGACGGTATCGCAGCAGACAATGATGAGCGTATGATGCACTGCCAGAACATGCTTGAAAGAGGTATGGGACTTGGTATGGATCCTTCAGATCTGTGGTTTGACCCGTTATTCCTGGTTGTAAAAGGAATGCAGGAGAAACAGATGGAGGTTCTGGAGGCTATTAAAATGTTCTCCGATATGGGACTGAATTCTACAGGCGGTCTGTCCAACAACAGTAACGGTATGCCGAAGAACATTCGTCCTATCATGGATTCCGCATTAGTTGCGATGGCTATGATGCAGGGTCTTACATCCGCAATTGTTAACCCTAACGACCTTCGTCTTATGGAAACAATCAAATCCTGCGATGTATTCAAGGGCAACACCCTGTATGCTGATTCCTATCTTGAACTGTAATATACAATGAAAGTCCCGGACGGCAGTCATGAACGAGTCATGCTTGCATGAGCGAGTTCATGACTATTGGACGAGCTAGACCGTATGAGTAAGTAGGGCGATAGCCCGGATTACGAATATGGTCGGCAGTTGCGGGAGCGCAGTAAGCGCGGAGCAACTGACTTTCAGGAGATGTCTGCGAAAGCAGACATTTCCCTGTTTCAATAGGGACGTAAGATACAATGAGGGGCTGGGGCTTGGGCCTCAGTCCCTTTTTCTACTAATGGAGATGTCTGCCAGGCAGACACTACAATGAAAGGTGAGTGCCGGATGTTTAAGGTTACATTTTCTTTTGAAGATGGCAGTGTGGTAGAGCATTTTGCCAATGCGGGGGACAATTTACTTGAATTAGCGAGAGAGGCCAATGTGGCCATTGACGCTCCATGCTCCGGAAATGCTTCTTGCGGAAAGTGCCGGGTGCAGTTAAAAAAAGGAGAACTGGACAGCAAGAAAACCTTGCATATCAGTGATGAAGAATATCAGGAAGGATGGCGTCTTGCCTGCGTAAGTAAGATTTGTGCGGATGTGACGGTACTGGTGCCTGATATTGCATCTGCTTACAAGAGCAGAATGAAAGTTGCGGATCTCAGCTCCAAAGAGGAAATTGCCATTTTTGAAAATTCAAAAAGAGACGTAGAAATGACCGGTATTGAGCTTAGAAACAATCTGGATATAATAGAACTGGATATGAATGAGCCAAGCCTGGATGACACTATGCCGGACAATGAGCGCCTTACAAGAGCTTTAAAGAAATACATGAATCTGAAACAGGTAAGAATTCCTTACGCTGTGTTAAGAAAATTGCCGGATGTACTCCGGGAAAATCATTTTAAGGTAAAATGTGTGGTTCGTACAGCACCAAATGATCTTTTTGTATATGATATTTTTGGAAAAGACGAGGATGTGGTAGTTGGCGGACTGGCAGTAGATATTGGTACAACGACTGTTTCGGCAGTCCTGATCAATATGGAGACTGGCGAAATTCTGGCCAAGGCTTCCTCTGGAAACGGTCAGATCCGTTTTGGCGCTGATGTTATTAACCGTATCATCGAGCAGCAGAAGCCAGGTGGAAAGAAGAAACTGCAGGATGCAGTAATTAAAGAGACTATTAATCCAATGATCGCACAGATGTGTAAAAGCGCAGGTATTCCTGCCAGCCATATTTACAGAATGTCTGTGGGAGCAAACACAACCATGAATCATCTGTTTGCAGGAATCAATGCGGATCCGGTCCGTATGGAGCCTTATATTCCTGCATTCTTCAAGACCAATTCCCTTTTTGCTTCTGATGTGGGAGTTGCGATCAATAAAGATGCGCATATTATCATTGCGCCAAATATCGGAAGCTATGTAGGTGGTGATATCACTGCCGGAACTTTAGTAAGTATGATCTGGAACAGACCAGAGTTTTCCCTGTTTATCGACCTTGGTACCAATGGAGAGCTGGTATTCGGTAATTCTGACTTTATGATGAGTTGTGCATGTTCAGCAGGACCAGCCTTTGAGGGTGGAGATATCAGCTGTGGTATGCGTGCAACAGATGGTGCCATTGAAGCCTGTACCATTGACAAGGAGACCATGGTGCCGACTTATAAGGTAGTAGGTGAGCCAGGGACTAAACCAGTTGGACTTTGTGGCTCCGGAATCATTGATGTGATCAGTGAGCTTTTCATGTGCGGAATCATTAATCCTAAGGGCAAATTTGTTCGTGAAGGAGATCGGATCAGGCATGATAAATACGGAATGGGAAGCTATGTGATCGCATTTGAGAGCGAGGCGGGCTCTGTAAAAGATATTGAAATAACAGAGGTTGATATTGATAACTTTATCCGTGCCAAAGGTGCGATTTTCTCAGCAATCAGAACAATGATAAACAGTCTTGATTTTGATGTGAGCATGATCGATGACGTCTATGTCGCCGGTGGTATTGGAAGCGGAATCAATATGAGAAACGCTGTAAATATTGGAATGTTCCCGGATATTCCGTTGGAAAAATTCCACTATATCGGTAACTCTTCACTGACAGGCTCTTATCTGATGCTTCTTTCCACTGAGGCAGAGAAGAAGACATACGAGCTTGCTGCAAATATGACGTACATGGAGCTTTCCACAGTGCCAACTTACATGGACGAATTTGTTGGGGCATGTTTCATTCCTCATACAGATACCGGGATGTTCCCTGATGTTATGAATGACTTACAGAACAGGAAGTAATTAACAAAATGCCATTTACAATTGATGACTTAAATTATGATAAAGACAGCAAAGAGAGAATGCCCTGGGAGCATTATCTTGAACTGTACAAAAAAGCGGATCCAGGGGAGATCGCTTCCAGACTTTCTATTCCATATGATGAGAATGCAGGAGAGTTTACCCTTACCTTTCTGGGGTCGGACTATAAGATCACATATCCGGATTTCCAGGTAAGGCATTTGGCTGATGAGAAAAAATGCTATCCTCTTGAGGATATGATCTATGCGAAGATTCTCACCATCCGTTTTCTGTTAAATGGATCTTCTTCTGTGGGAACCGGCAAATTTAAGACTTACCGGGAAATGCCATGGGGAGAAGTTTATTTAAGACAGTTTGACGGGCGTTGTATCAAACGTCTTGCATTTACTTATGGAAATAGGTTGGATGATTTCCGGCTGGTAATGGATCATATGAAATGTACTCCGGTGAAATTCGGAGATGTGGCATATGAGTTATCCATTTATCCAGGCTATCAGATCCAGATGATCCTGTGGGAAGGGGACGATGAATTCCCGCCGTCCTCCCAGATTTTGTTTTCCGATAATTTTCCGGTATCTTTTGCTGCGGAAGATATGGCAGTTATGGGGGATGTGATCATCGGCTCTTTAAAAGCCTTTTTAAAGGCAGCGAAAGAGCAGTGATCTTTATGAAATATCTGTATATTTAAGATTAAAGCGGACTGGTGCATAAAGGACGAACCTGTTACTTTTACACCAGAAGCCGTTTTGATAAAACCAAATTAAGCGGAGGCGTCCTGCCAGATGGTGGAGACGTAAAAAGGAGGTAAGTTACAATGGGATACAAGAGTGACATTGAAATCGCACAGGAATGCGAAATGCTGCCGATTACCCAGATTGCAGAGAAAGCTGGTATTGATGACAAATACCTGGAGCAGTATGGAAAGTATAAGGCAAAAATCGACTACAATCTCTTAAAAGAGAGCGACAAGAAAGACGGTAAACTGATCCTTGTAACAGCAATTAACCCGACCCCGGCTGGTGAGGGAAAAACAACTACAACAGTAGGTCTTGCTGATGGAATGCAGAAACTTGGAAAGAGTGTTATGGTTGCACTTCGTGAGCCATCCCTTGGACCGGTATTCGGCGTAAAGGGTGGTGCAGCAGGTGGCGGATACGCGCAGGTTGTTCCGATGGAAGACATCAACCTTCATTTCACAGGTGATTTCCATGCAATCGGAGCTGCAAACAATCTTCTTGCAGCAATGATCGATAACCACATCTTCCAGGGCAATGCACTGAACATTGATCCGCGTAAGATTACATGGAGAAGATGTGTGGATATGAACGACCGTCAGCTCCGTAACGTGATCGATGGTCTTGGCGGAAGAACAAACGGTATGCCTCGTGAAGACGGTTATGACATCACGGTTGCTTCTGAAATTATGGCAGTTCTCTGTCTTGCAAGTGATATCAAAGATCTGAAAGAAAGACTTTCCAAGATCATCATCGGATATACATATGGCAAGCCATCTGAGCAGAAACCGGTAACTGCTGGAGATCTTCATGCAGAAGGTGCTATGACAGCATTGTTAAAGGATGCGCTGAAGCCAAACCTGGTTCAGACATTAGAGCATGTACCAGCAATTGTTCATGGTGGACCATTCGCAAACATTGCACATGGATGTAACTCTGTAACAGCTACCAAAATGGCTATGAAGCTTGCAGATTATGCAATCACAGAAGCTGGCTTTGGTGCTGATCTTGGTGCAGAGAAGTTCCTTGATATCAAATGTCGTATGGCAGGACTTCATCCAAACGCAGTTGTTATTGTAGCAACTGTACGTGCTCTGAAATACAATGGTGGTGTTGCTAAGGCGGATCTGAACAATGAGAACCTTGAAGCTCTTGAGAAAGGTCTTCCGAACCTCCTGAAACATGTAAACAACATTAAAAATGTATACAAACTTCCATGTGTTGTTGCCATTAATGCATTCCCGACTGATACAAAGGCAGAGCTTGACCTTGTAGAAGCAAAATGTAAAGAGCTTGGCGTTAATGTTGCACTTTCCGAAGTATGGGCAAAAGGCGGCGAAGGCGGTCTGAAGCTTGCTGAGGAAGTAATCCGTCTCTGTGAAGAGCCAAACGATTTCTCCTATGCATATGAACTGGAAGGTTCTATCGAGGATAAGCTGAACCAGATCGTTCAGAAAGTATATGGCGGCAAGAAAGTTGTTCTTACAGCAAATGCCCAGAAACAGGCAAAACAGCTGGAAGCTCTTGGATTTGGCAATTGTCCGATTTGTGTTGCTAAGACACAGTACAGTTTAACTGATGACCAGACCAAGCTTGGTGCTCCAACTGATTTTGAAGTAACCGTTCGTAACCTGAAGATTTCTGCAGGTGCAGGCTTCATCGTAGCTCTTACAGGCGAGATCATGACCATGCCAGGTCTTCCAAAAGTTCCGGCGGCTGAGAGAATCGATGTTGATGAGACCGGTAAGATCACAGGTCTGTTCTAATATCCGTTTAAGGTAAGATGTAAGGCTCTGATCTGCTTGCAATAGCAGGTCAGAGTGAATGATAATGTTGTAAAATGATTAGACGGATGCTGATGTTCGTCTGATCTTATTAAAACGAGCACAGCTTATATGTTGTACTGTGATGAACACACAATTAAGGAGACAAGAAAATGGGATTTTCAACAAGTACATGTACAGAATTTGTAGAAGTTCTTGCTTCTAAAGCCCCGGTTCCAGGTGGCGGCGGAGCATCCGCACTGGTAGGTGCCGTAGGAACTGCACTTGGAAATATGGTAGGAAGCCTTACTGTTGGCAAGAAAAAATATGCAGATGTAGAAGAGGAAATGTGGGAGCTGAAAGGCAAATGTGACCAGCTTCAGAAAGATTTTCTTCGTCTGATCGAGCGTGATGCTGAAGTTTTCGAGCCTCTTTCCAAAGCATATGGTATGCCGAAGGAGACCGAAGAGGAGAAGGCTGAGAAAGCAAGAGTTATGGCGATCGTATTAAAAGATGCCTGCTCTGTTCCTATGGAGATTATGGAGAAATGCTGTGAAGCACTTGATCTGATCAAAGAGTTTGCTGCAAAAGGCTCCAAGCTTGCAATCAGTGATGCCGGTGTAGCAGCAACATTCTGCAAGGCTGCATTAAAAGGTGCCAGCCTGAACGTTTACATCAATACCAAATCTATGGCTGACAGGGAGTATGCAGAAGAGTTAAATGCAAAAGCAGACGCTATGCTTGAGAAATATTGTAAGCTGGCTGATGAGACATTTGACAGTGTACTTGCAAGATTGAAATAAGCTACTAATGGAAAATTCAGTATTACTGTGAATGGAAATATCAGGTATGGCTGGATTTATCATAAAATAAGGAGACAACTTAAAAATGGCAAAACAGTTATTAGGTAAAGAAGTAACTGCAGCATTGAACGAGCGCATCAAAGGCAATGTAGCAGCACTTCAGGAAAAAGGCGTAAACCCTACACTTTGCATCATCCGTGTAGGTGAGAACCCAAGTGATATTTCTTATGAGAAAGGTGCAACAAAACGTTGCGAGACTTTAGGAGTTGCATGCGAGAAAATTCTTCTTCCAGAGGATGTTGCCCAGGATGAGCTTCTTGCAGTGATTGACAAAGTAAACAAAGACGACCACATCCATGGCGTTCTTCTGTTCCGTCCGCTGCCGAAACATCTGGATCAGGCAGTGATCGAGAATGCACTTGCTCCGGAAAAAGATGTTGACTGTATGACAGATCTTTCCATGTCTGGTGTATTTACTGGTAAGAAGATTGGCTTCCCACCATGTACCCCACAGGCATGTATGGAGATTCTGGATCATTATGGAATCGACTGCACCGGAAAGAAAGCAGTTGTGATCGGAAGAAGTCTTGTTGTAGGAAAACCTGCAGCTATGATGCTGGTTAAGAAAAATGCAACTGTGACCATCTGCCATACTAGAACTGTAGATATGCCATCTGTAGCACGTGAGGCAGATATCATTATCGTAGCAGCTGGCCGTGCAGGCGTTGTTGGTGCTGATTATGTGAAAGAAGGACAGGTTGTAATCGATGTAGGAATCAATGTAAACGCAGAAGGAAAGCTTTGCGGAGATGTTGATTATGCAGCAGTAGAGCCAATCGTAGATGCAATCACACCGGTTCCTGGCGGAGTTGGAAGTGTAACCACATCTGTTCTGGTAGGTCACGTGGTAGAAGCTGCTATGCGTAAGGTGAACGCTTAATCGGCGGCCAAGAGAATAAAATATAAGATGCACTTATTAGTGTATCCTGTGTACAAGCGTAAGAAGGGCTCTCCAGTGTTGCTGGAGAGCTTTTTTGAGCTGCTGACGATTTCATTTCATTCATGTTAACTTAAGGGTGAATTGAATGATATCCGGGCCTAACTTGTCATTGCTTTTCCTGGCAGAATAAGGTACTATTAAAGATACGATTTACACGGAGGTAACACAAGATGGGAAAAGTAATGGCAGTGAACATCAGTGAGAAGAGAGGAACACAGAAGGTCAATGTCCACACTGCAAAGCTGATCGAGAATTATGGACTGGAGAAGGATGCCCATGCAGGAAACTGGCATCGTCAGGTCAGTCTTCTGTCCTTTGAAAAAATAGAAGAATTTAAGGCGAAGGGAGCTCCGGTTCAAGATGGAGCCTTTGGGGAAAATCTGATCGTACAGGGCTTTGATTTTAAGACACTGCCGGTTGGAACACGGTTGAAATGCAATGAGGTAATCCTGGAAATTACCCAGATCGGCAAGCAATGCCACAATGGCTGTGAGATCTTTCAAATCATGGGAGACTGCATCATGCCAAGAGAAGGGGTGTTTGCAAGGGTCATTCATGGCGGTGTGATCTCTGAGGGAGATGAAATGGATTATGCTTGATCGGTATGGAAGAACGATTGATTATATGCGGATTTCACTTACGGATCGCTGTAATCTGAGATGTATCTACTGCATGCCTGAAGAGGGAATCCATCACATTCCGAGAACGGAATTACTGGGGCTGGATGAAATTCTCAGAATCTGCAGTCTTGCCAGTGAACTTGGAATTTCCAGAATCAAGCTGACCGGAGGAGAGCCTCTGGTTCGTAGAATTTGTGTCCCCCTTGTTAGAGAATTAAAAAGGCTTCCAGGAATCCGGCAGGTTACCCTGACTACTAATGGTGTTCTGCTGAAGGAACAGCTTCCGGGACTTGTGGAAGCCGGACTTGATGCAGTAAATATCAGTCTGGATACGCTGGATAAAGAGACGTTCCAGAAGCTTACCAGAAGAGAAGAACTGGATCAGGTACTTATGGGAGTTGAAGCTGCCCTTTCTTACCATTCTTTGAAAGTAAAGCTGAATTGTGTTCCTACTTTTCAGTGTGAAGAGGATCTTGTAAAGCTGGCTGCTTTTGCCAGGGAGAAGCCGCTTCATGTTCGGTATATCGAAATGATGCCTATTGGTTTAGGAAAGGAATTTACAGCAAAGAATGAAGAGACGGTGAAAGAGCTTCTGGAGAAGACTTATGGACCTATGCGGCCCACGCAGGAGACTCTTGGAAATGGTCCCTGTCATTATTATACACTTGAGAATTTTCAGGGCAGGATTGGCTTTATCAGTGCCCTGTCCCATAAGTTCTGTGACCAGTGCAACCGGATTCGTCTGACATCTACCGGTTATCTGAAAGGATGTCTTCAGTTTGAGAACGGAGCTGACCTGAAAGCGAAGATCCGTAAGGGCTGTTCGGATGAAGAACTTCGCGAGACGATTAAAAAGGTAATCTATGAAAAACCGGCAGGCCATAATTTCCAGGAAAAAAAGAATGGAAAAGAAGAATCCCATATCATGGCACAGATTGGTGGATGAGAAAATAGAATGCCAGATATAGCTAAAAATGTGAAAACATAGGCTATATCTGGCATTTTAACATTTTTTATTAAATTCGAGCTCTTTAAATTGTGCATATATAATTGTTAATTAATAAACTTATCAGGAATTGCTTGCTAAATTAAACAAAAAAATATATAATAATGAATACAAAACTAGCAATATTCGTTAAAAATACGCAATGCCGGAAACCTTATGGTGAAATATTCACAAAAGGGCCAGAGGTAGAACTGGCAGGTAAGGAGGATTAACAGGAATGTTGGATCAGTCATGTTACACAAAGACAGATGAGATTATCGGGCACTACGAGCCATGTGCTGCTTCTTTAATTCCCATCATGCAGGACATTCAGGCAGAGTACCGGTATCTGCCTGCAGAGCTTCTGACCTATGTTGCCAAGAAGATTGGCGTTACAGAAGCCAAGGCGTTTAGTGTTGCTACCTTTTACGAGAACTTTTCCTTTGAGCCTAAGGGGAAATATATCATTAAGGTGTGCGATGGAACTGCCTGCCATGTAAGGAAGTCAATCCCGGTTAAGGAAGCCTTTATGAAGGAACTGGGACTTAGCAACAAGAAACATACCACAGATGATATGCTGTTCACTGTGGAGACCGTATCCTGTCTTGGAGCCTGCGGACTTGCTCCGACATGTATGGTCAATGACGAAGTACACCCTAAGATGACCCCAGAGAAGGCGGTTGAGCTTATTAACAGATTGAGAGGTGAGAATGGATGAGGATTAACAGTAAAGAAGATCTGCTGAATAAAAAAGCCGAGATCGAACAGAATATCCAGAGCTATACATGCCGCGTTCTCGTCTGTTCCGGTACCGGATGTATGGCTTCCGGTGCACAGAAGATCTATGATGAGATGGTAAGACTCTGTGAGGGAATTGATGGTGTACAGATTGAGATGCAGAAAGACATTCCACATGTGGGTGTGATCAAGACCGGATGCCAGGGACTTTGTGAACTGGGACCCCTGATGAGAATTGAGCCTTATGGATATCAGTATGTGCATGTTCAGGAAGAAGACTGTCTGGAGATCGTAGAGCGTACCGTACGTTTGGGACAGCCGGTGGATCGTCTGTTTTACCGTCATGGGGACGAAGTCTGTCCCAAGCCTGAGGATATTCCATTCCTCAGCCGTCAGACAAGAATCGTTCTGGAGAATTGTGGTAAGATTGACGCAGAATCCATTGATGAATATATTGCAGCAGGAGGCTTTCAGGCGCTTGCCAAGGCAGTCACCCAGATGACTCCCCAGGAAGTTATTGATGAGATTACCAGATCCGGTCTTCGTGGACGTGGAGGTGCCGGTTTCCCAGCCGGCAAGAAATGGTCCCAGGTAGCAAGACAGGTGGAGAAAACACGCTATGTAGTATGTAATGGTGATGAGGGAGATCCTGGTGCATTTATGGATGGTTCCGTTATGGAAGGTGATCCATATAAGATGATCGAGGGTATGATTATTGCCGCATACGCAGTTGGCGCCGAGAATGGATACATTTATGTACGTGCAGAATATCCTCTTTCTGTAGCAAGACTCCGCCTTGCCATTTCCCAGGCTGAGAAATACGGTCTGCTTGGTGAAAACATCCTTGGAAGCGGTGTGAATTTCCACCTTCACATTAACCGTGGTGCAGGAGCTTTCGTATGCGGTGAAGGTTCGGCACTGACCTCTTCCATAGAAGGAAACAGAGGTATGCCCCGTGTGAAACCGCCGCGTACAGTTGAGAAAGGTCTGTGGGGTAAGCCTACTGTATTAAATAACGTAGAAACCTATGCCAATGTTCCGAAGATTCTTCTTCAGGGTGCTGACTGGTTCCGCACTATCGGAACGGAAGGAAGCCCGGGAACCAAGACCTTTTCCCTTACAGGAGCCATTGAGAACACAGGTCTTATCGAAGTCCCGATGGGAACAACGCTTCGGGAGATCATTTATGATATTGGCGGCGGATTGAAGAGTGGTGCCGCATTTAAAGGAGTCCAGATCGGTGGACCTTCAGGCGGCTGTCTGGTGGAAGACCAGCTGGATGCGCCTCTTGACTTTGATTCTGTGAAGAAACTGGACGCGATCATGGGCTCTGGAGGTCTGGTTGTAATGGATGAAAATACCTGTATGGTAGAAGTAGCCCGTTTCTTCATGAGCTTTACCCAGCGTGAGAGCTGTGGCAAATGTGTACCATGCCGTGAAGGTACCAAGCGTATGCTGGAGATCCTGGAGAAAATCGTTGCAGGAAAGGGCGAAATGTCCGACCTTGATGAGCTGGAAGAGCTTGCTACCATGGTTCAGAGTATGGCTCTTTGCGGACTTGGTAAAAGTGCGCCCCTTCCGGTTCTCAGTACCATGAAGCGTTTCCGCGAGGAATACGAAGAGCATATCCGGGACAAGAAGTGCCGTGCAAAGGTATGTACTGCACTCCGCCAGTTCCATATCAATCCGGAATTCTGTATCGGTTGTGGAAAATGTGCCAAGAACTGTCCTGTCGGAGCAATTTACGGCAAGATCAAATCACCTTATCATATTAATAACGATGTATGTATCAAGTGTGGCAGCTGTAAAGACAACTGTAACTTTGATGCAGTATATGTGGAAATGTAGAGGGAGGACAGATTATGGGTACAATGACAATTGACGGCAGAAAAGTCGAATTTACAGATGAAAAAAATGTCCTGACCGTTATCCGTAAGGCAGGCATTAATATTCCCACGCTTTGTTATCACTCGGAGGTTTCCACATTCGGAGCCTGTCGTCTGTGTACGGTAGAGGATGACAGAGGCAGGACTTTTGCATCATGCTCTGAGGAGCCAAGGGATGGAATGGTAATTTATACCAACTCAGGAAAAATCAAGAAATACCGGAAGCTGGTAGTGGAACTGCTTCTTGCAGCACATTGCCGTGACTGCACCACCTGTGTAAAGAGCGGAGAGTGTGTCCTTCAGGAGCTGGCGCACCGTCTGGGTGTACATAATATCCGCTTCCAGAATACAAGAGAGCATTACGAGATTGACGACAGTTCACCATCTTTGATCCGGGATCCGAATAAATGTATTCTCTGCGGTAACTGCGTACGTGCCTGCGAAGAGCTTCAGGGCATTGGTGCACTTAATTTCGCATATCGTGGAACGGAAGCTATTGTAATTCCTGCTTTTAATAAAAAGATTGCAGAAACACAGTGCGTGAACTGTGGGCAGTGCCGAGTATTCTGTCCGACCGGAGCAATTTCCATCAGAACACATATGGACGAAGTCTGGGATGCGCTTGCTGATCCGGATGTCCGTGTGGTTGCGCAGATTGCACCAGCTGTCCGTGTGGCAGTTGGCGATCATTATGGACTGACCAAGGGCCGCAGTGTAATGGGCAAGATTGTCAATGCTCTTCACAGAATGGGCTTCGATGAAATTTACGATACTTCATTTAGTGCTGACCTTACGATCATGGAAGAGTCCGCTGAATTCCTGAACAGGATCGAGAAAGGGGAAAACCTTCCATTACTTACCTCCTGCTGTCCTGCATGGGTGAAATTCATTACAGACCAGTATAAGGATTATATCCCGAATCTGTCTACCTGCAGATCACCTCAGGGAATGATGTCAGCTGTGATCAAAGAATACTTCCGTGATCCGGAAAATGCCAAAGGCAAGAAAACAGTCATGGTATCGATCATGCCATGTACAGCCAAGAAGGCAGAGGCAATCCGTCCGAACAGCTTTACAGAAGAGCTGCAGGATACAGATGTAGTTATCACAACTACTGAGTTGCTCCGTATGATTGACAACTTTGGAATCGATTTTGCCACTCTTGAACCGGAAGCATGTGACATGCCATTTGGTTTTGGATCTGGTGGCGGTGTTATCTTCGGTGTTACCGGTGGTGTTACAGAGGCTGTTCTCCGCCGCTTAAGTCCGGATCATACCAAGGAGACCATGCGTGAGATCGCAGAGTGCGGTGTCCGTGGAGATGAGGGCATTAAGGAATTTTCTGTTCCGTATAAGGGAATGGACATTAATGTCTGTGTAGTTAGTGGTCTTGCGAATGCAAGGATCGTTATGGACAGAGTGAAAAATAAAGAAGCAAGCTATCACCTGATCGAGGTTATGGCATGCCGCAGAGGCTGTATCATGGGTGGAGGCCAGCCGGTACGTGCCGGAGACAGAACCAAGGCTGCAAGGGCCAAGGGCCTGTATAATGCAGACAATACCATGCTGATCAAGAAATCTGATGAGAACCCTATGGTGCAGGAATTGTATCAGGGACTTCTGAAAGGAAAGGAGCACAAGCTTCTGCATAATGAGTTTTATTGATCGTAACTAAAGAATAATAAAAAGCCCGACTGCATAATATTTAGAGGAAGAGTGTATGCTTATGCGAAGAGAACAATTTCGCAGATCCTTTCAACTATTATGCAGGAGGGCTTTTTTATATGGAGAATTTTCAGATTTACCGCGATATACAGGCCAGAACCGGCGGAGATATTTACATAGGCGTTGTAGGCCCTGTCCGTACTGGAAAATCTACTTTTATCCGTAGATTTATGGAGCTTGTAGCGCTTCCGGAAATGGATGAAAAAATGCAAAAAGAGGTGCGAGACCAGCTCCCTTTAAGTGGCTCTGGTAAAACGATCACAACAGTAGAGCCGAAATTCATTCCGAAAGAAGCGATACCAGTCAATCTTGGGGAAGATCTGGAAATTCAGGTTCGGCTGATCGATTGTGTGGGATTTCTTGTAAAAGATGCCGGAGGAAACATAGAAGAGGGAAAAGAACGCATGGTCAAAACCCCATGGTTTACAAAAGCCGTTCCTTTTTCAGAAGCTGCAAAAGTGGGAACAGAGAAAGTGATTCAGGAGCATTCGACCATCGGTCTAATGATCACCACAGACGGAAGCTTTGGGGAAATTCCAAGAGAAAATTTCGTTCAGGCGGAGGAACAGACAGTAGCAGAACTTAAGAAACAGGCGAAACCATTTCTTATAATTGTAAATTCCCAGCTCCCCCATAAAGAAGAGACGATGCAGCTTGTGAATTCCCTTCAGGAGAAATACCAGGTGCCTGTACTGTCCATTAATTGCGAACAGCTGAAAAAAGAGGACATTGCCAGGATCCTGGAGAAAATCCTTTATGAATTTCCAGTCACCCAGCTACAATATTATATCCCCAAATGGGTGGAGATGCTGCCAGCAGTCAGCGAATTGAAAAGCCAGATCCTTTCCCAGATAAAATCCTGTATGAAAAAGCTTCTTCATATCCGTGATATTACCAGGGAAGCAGTAAAACTGGAAGGCCCTTATGTGCAGGATACTCTTCTGGACCGTGTGAATCTGTCTGATGGCACAGTCCAGATACGGGTACAGGTAGATGATAAATACTATTACAAAATGCTCAGTGACATGAGCGGAATTCCCATGGAAAGTGAATATGAGCTGATCCATACCATGAAAGAGCTTGCAGCGATGAAAGAAAAATATGTAAAAGTAAAAGATGCCCTTGATGCAGTGACAGGAAGCGGTTATGGAGTAGTTGTGCCTGAACTTTCCCAGATCCAGTTAGAAGAGCCTGCTGTGATCCGCCAGGGAAATAAATATGGGGTAAAAATTAAGTCGAAAAGTCCATCCATTCATATGATCAAAGCAAACATTGAAACCGAGATCGCTCCAATTGTAGGTACGGAACAACAGGCGAAAGATCTGATTACCTATATCGGAGAAAGTGAAGCGCGGGGAGAGAGCATCTGGGAGACTAATATTTTTGGAAAATCCATTGAACAGCTGGTTCAGGATGGAATCCGGAATAAATTAGCTGTGATCAGTGAGGAAAGCCAGGTGAAGCTTCAGGACACCATGCAGAAAATTGTAAACGACAGCAAAGGCGGACTTGTGTGTATTATCATATGAAATTCGCATGAAAGATTTTACGGCAGTTCAGATATATTTTTATACCAGAATGGAGCAAAAAGACAGTGCATTTTAAGCAGCTGCCTTTTTGCTCTTCCTCTTATCTGTAATCATGCTCCTTTTTCCACCGCTTCAGGTATTCCATCTGTTCCTGGTCGGAAAGAAATTGTGAATATGGATCATTCCCTGCAGCCAGGCAGCAAAATAAAACTAATAGTTGTAGTGCGAAAAACAATATAATTAATAACACAGCTAATACCATTGTAAAAATCCTCCTTGTCTGTATGAAAAAGTCTTTACAGAAAAGTTAAATTTATACATTTTACGCGGCAAAAGTAGAAAAAAGTATTAGATTTTGATATAATAATGAAAATTGTTTTTACAGCATGAAATTTTTTTGCGTTATAATAAAAACAGTTTTAAGACTACACTGTCAGAGCAAGACACGGTATTGAGTCTCCTGACAGAATAAAAGTATATTAAAGGAGAATATGAAAATGAAAAAATGGAAAAAATTACTCATTCCGGCAATGTGTGTATTTATGCTTCAGACACCAGTGATCGCAAATGCACAGACTGGCACGAACGATGCTGTTACATCTACGATAAAAGATCCTGCAGCAACACCGGCACCAACTGTTAAAAAGAATGGCATCTACACAGAGAAAGGTAAGAAATACTATTACGTAAATGGCGTAAAGAAGAAAAACTGCTGGGACAAAAGTAAGAAATACTACTTTGGAAAAAACGGAGCTGCCTATGCTGCACCGAAGGCTTATGATTGCAAGAAGAATGTTGTAGTAAAGAAAATCGGTAAGAAATATTACGGATTTGACAGAAACGGCTGTAAAGTGAAAAAAGGCGAGTACGCGGATACGAAAGGAACACCTTACTATTTTGACAAAAATGGTGTTCGTGTAACAAATAAAAGTACACAGCTGAAGAAAGCATCTAAATACATGGCAAATGCCAAGAACCTGCGCAAGCTTCTCGGCAAGCCATCACGTACCAAAACTGCTTCCAGCTGTATGCCTGGTGTAAAGAAAGACCTTACCTTAACCTATGCGAATATCACTGTACAGCTTGGCAGAAAATCAAATGGCAGTGAGATCGTTTATGGTATCCAGGCACGCTAAGTTCTGTTTGAAAATGTTTCCTGTAAGATGTTATTTCGGGAGGCTTTAAAAAGTATTTAACAGCTTGTGCAGATTATGGACGGCTGTGAGATTTAGAGAATAAGGAGAAACGAGTATGAGGAAATTTACAAAATCAATGGCAGTGATTCTTTCACTGAGTATGACACTTACAATGGGAACACCTGTATTTGCAGCTGGTGAGACTACAGGAACCGTAGTGAAGAGCGAGCAGACAGTGACACCTGCTCCGGCGCAGCAGACCAAGATTCCGAAGACTGGCTTCTATAAGAAAAATGGTAAAACATACTATAACAAAAAAGGCAAGCTTGTCAAAAATAAATATGGTTATAAGATCGGTAAAAATTACTATCGCATCAGCAAAACTGGTGTTGCAACAAAGGTATCTACCGTGGAAGGGCTTGCAGGAGCACGTCTTGATAAATGTGGCGGGAATCTGAAGAAAGCGTTCAAATGGAGTTCCACTAAGATCAAATACTGGGGCAATGTTGGAAAACCGAAAAAAGGTCAGAAAGAAGTGGAATATTACGCAACTTATGGTTTCAAAAACGGAAAAGGTGACTGCTATGTTATGGCTGCAACTTTCTGCATGATGGCAAAGGTGAAAGGCTATAAGGTAAGATTCGTAAAAGGCAGTGTACCTCAGAGAAATGGTAAAAATGGTGCACATGCATGGTGTGAGATCAAATCCGGAAGTACCTGGTACGTATATGACCCGAACTTTGCATATTCCTATAAGAATAATCCAAAGGCTCATAGCGGATATAAATTCAAATACGGAACAAAAGGAACTTACAAATATAACGATAAGAGAGTTAAAACAACTGTCTGAGATATGAGAGACTAAAAAGCGGACATAAGGAGAAAATCATGAAGAAAAAATTATTAATCGCATTATTAGCAGGTTTGGTAGCTGTTGCAGCACCGGTAAGCTGCTTTGCAGCTGAAGCGGCAGACACTACAGAAGAGGCACAGGAAATCACAGATGAGGACGGTGCAGAAGCAGAAGAATCTGCATCTGAAGAGTCTGCTGACGAAGAGTCAGATGAGAAGGAAACAGCTTCTGACAAGAAAGAGGAACTGAAAACCGTTGGAGAGAAAAAAGATGGCTGCATTACCTTTAAAATGAAAAATGCCACTTCCAAAAAAATTACCGGTCTTGCCATTAAGACCGCGGAAGAAGCCGATTATCCTGAAAATATGATGACAGCAGATGATTCTTTTGACTTAAAAGAAAAGAAAAAAGTATTTTTCTCAAAAAGTGAGAATACAGCTGAGGAAACAGCAGAAGAGGTTGATCCTTCCCAGAAGATGTATGATCTGCACATTACATTTGAAGACCAGACAACTGCAGATGTTCATAATATAGCTCTTGAAGATCTGGGAACTCTTACCATCCGCGAGAAAGATGGAATCACCTATGGTACTTACAAAACAAAGAGTACCAAAGAAAAGAAGAATACTTATAGTGCAGAGAAAGCCGCTGCTGATCAGGCAGCAGCAGATGCAGCTGCAGCACAGGTTGCTTCCCAGCCTGTTGAGAGCTATGACAGCAGCAATGATTATTCTTATGACTATAGTGATGATTCTTCCTATGATGACAGCAGTGATTATAGTTACGATAACAGCGGTGACGATGGCGGTGACGGCTGCCTGGATGACGGCCTTTTGAATTAAGCAAAGATGTTACCTTTATGGTGACTGCATTGTAATATGAACAATTACAGGACGGGGCTCGTGCACTGTACAGTGCAGTGCGGGCCCCTGTCCGGTTTTAGGAGAAAAATATGTCGCTAGTATCTAATCTGTTTTTAATTTTTGTGGCGGCAAGTGTACTTGTTTATTACATAGTGCCTCACAGATTCCAGTGGATCGTTCTTCTTATTTTCAGTTATATCTACTACATAGCAGGTGGTCCACGTTATGTTGTCTTTATTCTGTTTTCTACCCTTGTAACATGGCTGATGGCTCTTTTTATCGAAAAAAGAGAAGAAAATGGCAATCACAAAGGAGCAAAGAGATTTCTGATTCTTGGACTGCTCCTTAATTTCGGAATGCTTGGAGTTGTAAAATATACGAATTTTGCGGTGGAAAACATCAATTCCCTGTTTCATCTGAACTTAAGGGGAATGGAACTTCTTCTCCCGCTGGGAATCTCATTTTATACCTTCCAGTCTTCCGGATATCTTCTGGATGTTTACTGGAAAAGATGTAAGGCAGAGAAACAGCCTTTTAAATATGCTTTGTTTGTATCCTTCTTCCCGCAGATCCTGCAGGGACCTATAGGCAGATACAGCCGTCTTGCACAGCAGCTTTATGCAGAGCATAAATTTGATGGCAGGAACATTACCAGAGGCTTTGAGCGTATCATTTGGGGCTTTGCCAAGAAGATGATCCTGGCTGACTGGGCTGCTGTTTTTGCGGATACTATTTTTGATGATCCTGCGAAATATAACGGGGTTGCACTGCTTGGCGTTCTGTTTTATACCATACAGCTTTATGCGGATTTTTCAGGTGGAATGGATGTGGTGATCGGTATTGCCTCCATGTTTGGAATTGAGTTGGATGAGAACTTCAAACGTCCATTTTTTGCCGTATCCATTACAGACTTCTGGCATCGCTGGCACATCACCCTTGGAACCTGGATGAAAGATTATGTATTTTACCCTGTTACCTTATCTGGCTGGATGGGAAAATTTGGAAAATGGGGCAAGAAAACTTTTGGCAAGAAAATCGGCCGTACACTTCCAATCTGTATAGCGAATCTGATCGTGTTCTTTGTGGTAGGTGTATGGCATGGGGCAGCATGGAAATATATCGTGTACGGTATGTACAATGGTATTATTATCGCATTCAGCGGATTAATGGCAGACAACTACCGAAGCTGGAAAAAGAAGCTGCATATTTCTGGTAAAGAAAACTGGTATTATATATTCACAATCGTAAGAACATTTATCCTGGTTGTGATCAGTATGTATTTCGACCGTGCAGACAGCGTGGGACAGGCATTCCATATGATGAAGCAGTCTGTCACACATTTTGCTCCGTCACAGCTGCTTCTGATCCCTGCGGGACGTCAGGGCACTGCCTTTACGCCATATGCGCTTCTGATCATTGGAATCGGATGCGTGATCTTATTTGTTGTAGGTGTACTGCAGGAGCGTGGAGTGAAAATCCGGGAATCACTGGCGAAGCTTCCCCTTCCTGTCACAGTTGCCATATATTTCTGCATGCTGGTATCCATCGGATTATTTGGTTCCACTGCAGTAGCGAGAGGTTTTATTTATGCACAATTTTAAGAAAATCCTAAAAACAATTGTAGTGCTGGCAGTGTGCGTAGCGCTTCTGGCCAGCCTGGATATGGCACTTTATCCCTGCACTTTTATGCGGAATGATATTCACGCAGTGGTAAGTGAACCGTATGATGATATTATCCTCGGTACTTCTCATGGAATGACAGATATTGACCCTGCTGTAATGGAAGAAATCACAGGGAGAAGTGGGCACAATGTCTGCGTCGGAGGAGAATATGGGATTGACGCATATTATATTGCAAAGCTGATCGCAGAGAAGCAGAAGCCCACAAGAATTATTTATGAGGTCGATCCTGGATATTTTGTTTCCGAAAAAGAAGAAGGAAACAATTACCTTTTGTTCTACCACGAATTTCCGTTTTCAAAGGCGAAGCTGGAGTATTTCTGGGATTCCATTGCGAAATGCAATTTCAGGACTGTTCTTTTCCCATGGTATGAGTATTCCCTGGGATATGAGCTTGGAAAGGTCAAAGAGACATTTACCCAGAAATGGAACAAGGATTATGATGTTTCCCATCTGAAAAGTGATACGCAGGAATATCACGAAAGTGGTCTGATCGAGCGTTATCCGGTAGATACTACCAAACTGAAAATGAAGAATATAAAGCTCTTTGAGGAAGACCAGGTAAATCCCCAGAATATGGAATACCTGGGCAGATTAATCGATTTCTGCCAGGAAAACAATATCGAATTTGTGGCGGTGACTACACCGATTCCTATTAATACACTGAAAGCATACAGTGATAATTACAATGCAGCATGGCAGTATTTCGGAGAGTATTTCGATCAGAAAGGAATTACCTATCTGAATTTTAACACCCAGTATTTCAAGGCATTTTCCCATGATCTGAAGGATTATACAGATTATGATGGACATATGAATGGGGAAGCTGCTTCTGATTATTCAAAGGTTTTGGCAAATATACTGAAGGGAGAGGGCGTATGATGACAAATATTCTGGAATATCTTGAAAATTCATCTGTAAAGTACCCGGATAAAACGGCGTTTGCGGATCTGGATTCTGCATGCACATACGAGGAGTTACGTCTTCGGGCCAGAAAGATCGGTACCGCACTGACAAAATGGTTCCAGCCAAGAACTCCAGTACCAGTATTTATGGAAAAAAGTGTGGATACCATTGGCGTGTTTATGGGGGCCGTTTATGCAGGCTGCTTTTATGTTCTTTTGGATACGAAACAGCCGGCAGCCAGGATACACCAGATTCTGGAAATCCTGGATTGTGATGTGATCGTGACTTCTGAAAAATATCTGAAGGATCTGGAAAAACTGGGATTTGAAGGGAAGGTTCTTCTTACAGGAGAACTGGATCAGCAAGTGGAAGATCCGGTGATATTGGATCAGATCCGCAGTCAGGCGGTAGATACCGATCCCCTCTATGGAATCTTTACTTCCGGCTCTACAGGAGTGCCCAAGGGGGTTGTAGTAGGACACCGTTCGGTAATTGATTTTATTGACTGTTTCACGGAATTGTTCCATATTACTTCCGAAGATGTTATGGGAAACCAGGCTCCCTGGGATTTTGATGTATCTGTGAAGGACATATATTCTGGCTTGAAAATCGGCGCGACGGTGCAAATCATTCCGAAACAGTATTTTTCTATACCTAAGAATCTTCTTGATTTTCTTGTGGACAGGGAGGTTACGACGATCGTATGGGCGGTTTCCGCACTTTGCATTATCAGTACTTTAAATGGCTTTACATATAAGGTGCCGGAAAAGATCAAAAAGGTTTTGTTTTCCGGTGAGGTGATGCCCATCAAGCATCTGAACATCTGGAGAAAATATCTTCCGGAAACCATGTTCGTAAATATTTACGGTCCCACAGAGATTACCTGTAATTGCACCTACTATATTGTGGACAGGGAATTTCAGCCAGGAGATGTGCTTCCTATGGGAAAAGCTTTTCCAAACGAAAAAGTATTCCTTTTGGATGACGAAGACAAGCTTGTGACAGAAGCTGGTGTAAATGGTGAAGTCTGTGTGGCAGGAAGCGCGCTTGCACTTGGTTATTACAGGAACCCGGAGCAGACGAAGAAAGCATTTGTGCAGAATCCGCTAAATGACCGGTATCTGGAGCCAATCTACAGAACCGGTGATCTGGCATTCTATAACGAAAGAGGGGAATTATGTTTTGCCACCCGTAAGGATTTCCAGATTAAGCATATGGGACACAGGATCGAGCTTGGGGAAATTGAAACTGCAATGGATAAAATCCCGGAAATCCGCAGAAGTTTGTGTATTTACGACCAGTCCAGGAATAAGATCGTGGCATTTTATGAGGGAGAGATCGACCGCAAAGCCCTTTCCCGTGCGTTGGTACAGTATGTACCGAATTTTATGGTGCCAAATGTGTTTGTCCAGGTAGATTCCATGCCTCTTACCAAGAATGGTAAAATCGACAGAAAAGAACTGACAGCCAGATATCAGGAGGGAAGGTAATGGCAGGTTATGATTTTTTACAGAAATTTATAGAAGAAAAAGGTGCGACTCCTTCTTATATTTTTGATCTGGATATTCTGTCAGAGCATGTGGAGAAAGTGAAACGGCTTCTGAAGGGAAAAGCAAGGATCTGCTATGCCATGAAAGCAAATCCGTTCCTCACCAGACCGATGGACAGCCATGTGGATCTTTTCGAAGTGTGTTCCCCTGGTGAATTCCGCATATGCGAGCGAGTGGGCATACCAATGGATAAGATCGTACTCTCCGGCGTATATAAGAATCCGGCAGATATTCAGTATGTGCTTGAAACTTACGGCGGAAAAGGGGTCTATACAGTAGAATCCTGGGAACATTTAAAACACTTAAACAATACTGCTAAGGGGCTGGGGCTGAAAATCTCAGTACTGATCCGTATGACCAGTGGAAATCAGTTTGGAATGGATGAAGAAGACATCAGGCAGATTATTTCCATGCGTGATAATTATGAAGCCCTTCATATTCTGGGAATCCAGTTCTATTCCGGAACACAGAAGAAAAATTTATCCCAGATGGAAAAAGAGCTTCAGAACCTGGATGGATTTCTGACAGAACTGAAACAGTCCTATGGATATCAGGCCGAAGAACTGGAATATGGTCCGGGATTGTTTGCCCCATATTTCCTGAAGGACAAAGAAGAACCTGTAGAAGAGGTTCTGGGGCAGTTTGGAAAATTACTGGATGGTCTTATATTTGGGGGAAATGTGATCCTTGAGATGGGACGTTATCTCACTTATCTGTGTGGTTTTTACCTCACTTCCATTGTGGATATGAAAGTAAATCACGGACAGTCATACGCGATCGTAGATGGGGGCATTAATCATCTGAATTATTACGGACAGGCGATGGCTATGAAACTGCCTTATTGCAGCCAGACAGATTGCAAGGGAGTGTTAAAAACAGAAGGGGAAGAAGAGCAGTGGAATCTATGTGGATCACTTTGTACGGTAAGCGACGTGATCGTGAAGCTTTTCCCATTGAAAAAACCACAGATTAGTGATATGCTCATATTTGAGCGTGTAGGTGCATATTCCGTAACAGAGGGAATTTATCTGTTCCTTAGCAGGCCGATGCCAAGAATTTATTTCTGGCAGAATAAAAGCCTGACCCTGGTGCGGGAAGCCGTGCATACGGACGAATTAAATTCAGAAAGAGAGGAAATGTAAAAATGGACAAATTAATTGAAATTCTTGAGGAGATTCAGCCAGACGCAGATTATGAGACATGCGAGACCCTGATCGATGATGGCATTCTGGATTCTTTTGCTATCTTATCTATTGTCAGCGAGCTTCAGGATGAGTTTGATATTACCATCACACCAGCGGATATTGTTCCAGAGAACTTTAACTCTGCAGCAGCACTCTGGGAAATGGTCTGCCGTCTGAAAGGCTGATCGGGAAAGGTTACATACATACGAGGGAGAGAAAAGGATGCAGAAGATAAGAAGACTGCTTGCAATCGGGGTTGCCAGTGCAATGGTTGTATGTACGGTACCTGTTCAGGCTGCGGAGTCTGCGGCAAATACAGCACAGGCTACTACAAATCCTGCCCAGTCTGCCACAAATACACCGCAGGATACCTCTGGTACAACACAGCCTCAGCAGCCGTCAGCTACAGTAAAGAAAATTGGCCTTGTAAAAGAAGGTACCAAATATGTTTACTATGATAAAAAGGGCAGGAAAGTAAAAAATAAATGGTTAACCATTAAGAAGAAACGCTATTATTTTAAAGCGGATGGAACTGCAGCTATCGGTGGAAATAAAATTGGAAAATATATTTATGTTTTTGACCTGCAGGGCAGGCTGATCAAGCCATCAAAGTCTAAAATCGTAACCGTTGGCAAAACATCATATTATGTCAATAAGAAAGGGCAGGCATATAAGGGATTTTTCAAAATTGGAAAACGCCTTTACAGAGGAGATTCAAAGGGGCGTCTTACGAAAAATAAAACCGTGTCCAATATTACCTTTAACAGTAAGGGATATGCGAACAATGATATAAATGCCAAGTTGAAAATGAAGCTGATGTCTATAATGTCTAAGATAACCACTCAGGGAATGAGCAAATCGAAGAAATTATATGCCTGTTGGCGATATCTCACCAGTGGCGGAAGATTTTATTATTCCACTTACTGGCCGGATTTTGATCAGGAAGGATGGCAACAGGCGCTTGCTTACCGTATGCTTACAAAAGGCTGCGGTGATTGCTATGCATTTGCATGTACTTTTGCAGCAATGGCAAAAGAATTGGGGTATAAACCATATGTAATTCTGGGAAGAGTACCTGGTACAAGAGATGGAGCGGCAGATGGTATGACCAGTCATGGATGGGTAATGATCGGTGGCAGATATTACGATCCGGAAGCCGAATTTGCCGGCTGGTATCGTGGAGTATATGGAAACAGCAGTTACGATATCAGACATACGGTTAGCCGCCGGGTAAAATTCTGATGAAAAAAAGAAGAAAACATTCCGTGAAGGGAGTTTTCTTCTTTTTTATACGCTGAATTGTATATTCCTAACGAATGTAAATGACTGCTTATGCAAACCCATAAATGAAATCTGATTGCTTCACTCCTTTGATTTGCTTTATAGGGAATATATTATTTAGCAAGGAATGAAGTAAAAGACATATGCTTATCCATCCAGTCTCCTGCAATTCCAACTCCTTTTCCCATGGTAAAGGCAGCCACAACCGTACCGATTCCAAGTCCCTTAACATGTCCAAGGCCAAAACCTGTGAGAGCAGCTGTGACGATCAGACAAATCACATCGAAACTGATCTTGATCTTCGGATAGGACACAGAAGTAATCTGGGATAATTCCCTTGGGAAAAGATCCGTTGGTACGATCGGCATTTTACAGCGGTTTGAGATTGCAATTCCGATGCAAATAAGAATATAACTTGCAATGAAATAAAAGACACGCCATCCAATCGCAGTAGGAAGGACGTTTATCCATAATTCATGTACATCAAGTAACTCGCCGAAAATGAAACCGACCACAAAGCTGAACAGATATTGTGTGACGAACTTTTTTCGCAGGATCATAAGTGTCAGAACCAGAAGACCCTGAAATATGTATGTCCAGGTTCCAAGGCTGACCTTTGGAAATACGCAGGAAAATGCGTAAGGAACGCTGGAAATGGCGGAAATTCCTGTGCCGGAATAAAGCATGAGAACAACGCCAAAGCTGTTAATGGTGACTGCAAGAAGAAGTGCAAGTTCTCCACGGAAAACAGGGAGAGATTTTTGGGTGGTTTTCGTATTCAAGTTAGAATGCCTCCTGTGGTGTTTGGTAATCGTTATATGTGAAACACAAATGTTCTATCTGGTGAGTAACTGTACTGGTTTGATAGAGTATTGGTCCACAAACGGTAATTATTATACTACGAATATATAAAAAAACAAATGTTATTTTAAGAGAAAAACAAATATGTTGTTAAAACAACAGAAATTAAGAATGCTTTATGGTATAGTTTTAACAGATTATGGAAAAATAAAATCATAGGAGGTTTTAACCATGGAAAAAATAAAAAATATCAGCAAAGCAGAAGTTCTGGTATTAAAGGATCAGGTAGCTTATCAGGAGGGACAGGTAGTAAGTCGTACTCTTGCCCAGAATAATGCAGTCAGTGTTACTCTTTTTTCTTTTGATAAAGGTGAAGAGATCAGTACACATGAATCCGGCGGAGACGCATTTGTAACCTGCCTGGATGGAGTAGGTGAGATTACCATCGACGGAGAGAAATATGAGCTGCACGAAGGCGAATCCATTGTAATGCCAGCGAAACATCCTCATGCGGTTATGGGAAAAGAAAGATTCAAAATGCTGCTGGTAGTTATTTTCTGAAAAATATTATCATGTAAAATGGTTGTAATTCATTCTGAATTAGTGTATACTAACCAACATAGTTAGAAATAGCTAACCTAACGGTGTAAATCATTTGGACTCCTGGTTATGACAGAAAGACCGCTGTCATAAAGCTTTAGAGCTTTTTAAATTGACTCTGAAGTTTCCAGGGGTTCTTTGAAAAATGAAAGGAGTATACATATTATGGATTACTTGGAAATTGAGAAAGTCATTGGAAGAGAGATTATGGATTCCAGAGGAAATCCTACCGTAGAAGCAGAGGTTTATCTGGTTGATGGTACCATTGGCAGAGGAGCTGCTCCAAGTGGGGCTTCTACAGGTGAATTTGAAGCTCTGGAGCTTCGTGATAATGATAAGAACAGATATCTTGGAAAAGGTGTTACAAAAGCAGTGGAGAACATTAATACCTCCATTAACGATGTAATTTCAGGAATGGATGCGTCTGACATTTATGCAATCGACAAAGCCATGATCAAAGCAGACGGAACCAAAGATAAATCAAATTTTGGTGCAAATGCTATTTTAGCTGTTTCTATTGCTTGCTGCCGCGCTGCTGCAACTTCTCTTGATATTCCGTTGTATCGCTTCCTTGGCGGTATTTCAGGGAATCGTATGCCTGTTCCAATGATGAATATAGTAAATGGTGGCTGCCATGCGCTTTCTTCCGGGCTTGATGTGCAGGAATTTATGATTATGCCTGTTGGGGCACCAAGCTTCAAAGAATGCCTGAGATGGTGTGCAGAAGTTTTCCATGCGCTGGCAGCGATTCTGAAATCAAGAGGACTTGCGACTTCTGTTGGTGATGAGGGTGGATTTGCTCCAGCTTTGAAATCTGACGAAGAAGCAATCGAGACAATTCTCGAAGCAGTTAAAAATGCTGGCTATGAGCCGGGAAAAGATTTTATGATCGCGATGGATGCAGCTTCTTCAGAATGGAAAACCGGTAAACTTGGCGAGTACAAGCTTCCGAAGGCGGGTACTGTTTACACATCTGATGAGCTGATTGACCATTGGAAAAAACTGGTTGATAAATATCCGATCATTTCTATTGAGGATGCTCTTGATGAGGAAGACTGGGAAGGCTGGAAGAAGCTTACAAAAGAGTTGGGAGATAAGGTACAGCTTGTAGGTGACGATCTGTTTGTAACAAATACAGAGAGACTTTCCAAGGGTATTTCTCTTGGATGCGGAAATTCTATTCTGATTAAATTAAATCAGATTGGTTCTGTATCTGAAACTCTCGAGGCGATCAAGATGGCACATAAGGCCGGATATACTGCAATTTCTTCCCATCGTTCCGGCGAAACAGAGGATACTACAATTGCAGATCTTGCAGTAGCATTAAATACTTGCCAGATTAAGACTGGTGCTCCGTCCAGAACAGAGCGTGTAGCAAAATACAATCAGCTGCTCCGTATTGAAGAAGAGCTTGGTGAGGCAGCAGTTTACCCGGGAATGGGTGCATTTAACGTAAAACGATAATCCTTAATAATAAAAGTATCCCCTGCCCGGAAAGAAAAATAGCTTTCCGGACAGGGGATATTTACGTGATAGAGGTCTTTAGACAGGTGCCTATACTCATTGCAAGAAGTTTATATTTTATTACAAGAACACATACTTCAAAATAAAGATAATCGCCAGCGCATACATCAGTGCGCTGATTTTTTTCTCCTTCGCTTTACCAGTGCAGACATTGATCACAACGTAAGAGATAACCCCAAGTGCAATGCCTTCTGAGATACTGTAAAGGAATGGCATTGCAATGATAGCGATAAATGCTGGGATTGCTTCCGTGTAATCGCTGAAGTCGATTTTCGTAACAGAGGAAAGCATTAAAAATCCAACCACGATCAGAGCCGGAGCTGTCGCAAAGGACGGAATAGCCAGGAAGATCGGGGAAAGGAACAGGGAGAGCGCAAACAAAACCGCAGAAACCAGGGAAGTAAGACCGGTACGTCCTCCCTCTGCAACACCGGAAGCACTTTCCACGAATGTGGTAACTGTAGAAGTACCGCACATAGCGCCTACTGTAGTGCCTACAGCGTCAGAAAGAAGTGCACCTTTGATCTTCGGCAGCTTGCCGTCTTTGTCCAGCATATCCGCCTTGGAAGCAACACCGATCAGAGTTCCGAGAGTATCGAACATATCCACGAATAAGAACGCAAACATGATAACGATAAAATCAAGTGAAAAGACTCCTGAGAAATCCATCTTCATAAAAGTAGGTGCCATGCTCGGTACGGAAATACCTTTGGAGAAATCTGGGAGAAGGCTATAGAAGCCAGCTTCCGGATCAGGTACGTAAATTCCCAGGAACTGACAGATGATACCAAGTCCCCATGTGATCAGAATACCCCACAGAATACCGCCCTTTACATTTTTGACAAGGAGAATACCTGTGATCAGGACTCCCAGAAGGGCGAGGAGAACGGTAATTCCAACGGAATGGAAGCTTCCATCATTCATGGAGCTCTTGAAAGAGAACATGCTTACCAGGGTGGAATCGTTGTTTACCACGATCTTTGCATTCTGCAGTCCGATAAAGGCGATGAAAAGTCCGATTCCAACAGAAACAGCATGCTTCAGTGTCATAGGAATGGAGTTGAAAATAGCTTCACGCACATTGGTAAGGGAAAGCAGGATAAAAATAATACCTTCTGCAAATACAGCTACCAGAGCCTGTTCCCAGGAGTATCCCATGCCGAGGACCACTGTATATGCAAAATAGGCATTCAGTCCCATTCCAGGTGCCAGGACAAATGGGTAATTGGATAACAATGCCATCAGGCAGGTTGCGATGAAGGATGCAAGGGCAGTGGCAGTAAAGACTGCACCGCGGTCCATTCCGGCAGCGGAAAGGATGTTCGGGTTGACGGCAAGAATGTAGGCCATGGTCATAAATGTGGTAATACCAGCCATAACCTCCGTCTTTACGTCAGTGTGGTTTTCCTTCAGGTGAAAAAGTTTTTCAAGGTTCATAAATGTTCCCCCTTCTTTTTAGCACGTATGTGCTGTATTTTATTTTTACAGGACGTAATTACTGCTTTCCTGTAATTCTCATGAATAACGTTGATCATATATCTTTGGAAATCGGTTCCACCGGGCTTTTGACACTCCCGCAATCGCTGGCTGTTACATCTTCGTGTGCTTATTAATATATTTGGCCTTATATTTAGAATACACGATTGTCTGATCTTTATACAGACCATAATATCCGGAAGCAGCATAGCTGATAGACACGGCAATAAGATAGAAGGATACGCCTTTAAATCCAAACATCTCAAATGCGATCAGGATGGAAGTAATCGGACAGTTTGTCACGCCACAGAAAACAGAAGCCATTCCACAGGCGGCACAAAGGGATGGGGAAAGCCCCACCAGCTGTCCCACCATACAGCCAAAAGTAGCACCTACGCAGAAAGAAGGTACGATCTCACCACCACGGAAGCCGGCCCGCATGGTAAGGGCGGTGAGAATCATTTTCCAGAAGAATGCCATATAATCAGTTTTGCCAGTTTCCACTGCTTTTTCAATCAATTCAGCACCTGCGCCCATGTAATCGCTGGTTTCGAGAAGCAATGTGAGCACGATCACCAGAACTGCGCCGACCACCACGCGGAGATATTTATTTGGGAAAAACCTGCCGTACAATCTGGCAGTTTCATTCAGGATAATGCAAAATACAATGCTGATCACTGCACAGCCAAGGGCGACTATACCCATTTTGAGTCCTGTTTCCAGGGAGAGTGCAGGAATATTTACCACATGGAAGGCTTCTGGTGTAACTCCCATACCTGCTGCGAACTGTGAGGCAATCAAAGAAGCAATCATACAGGGCATAAGCGCCGTGTAATACATAACGCCTACACTGACAACTTCCATGGAAAAAACAGCTGCAGCCATTGGTGTGCCAAACAATGCTGAGAACGCTGCGCTCATACCACACATCACGATCACGTGACGGTCTTCTTCATCCAGATGAATCCATCTCCCAAGAAGGTTGGCGATGCTTCCTCCTAACTGGATGGCAGCGCCCTCACGGCCGGCAGAGCCGCCTGTCAGGTGGGTGAGTGCAGTGGAAATAAAGATCAACGGCCCGGATCTCCACGGCACATCATCCTGGGAGCGGACTGTGGAAAGCACCTGATTGGTACCGCCATCGTCTTTGCCAAATTCATCATACAAAAATACAATGCAAAGGCCTGACAGTGGAAGCAGGTAAAACATCCATTGATTTGCCTTACGGCAGCTGGTCACAGCAGTTAGTACAAAGGAAAACAGGGTGCTGAAAGCACCTGCGATACACCCAACAACTACTGCAAGAAACAGCCATTTAAACAGGTTTCCCATGTCACGTCTGATCGCCCCTGAATAATAATGTAATTTATCCTCCGGAGTTTGTCTGTTGTCTTTTTCCATAATTCTTTTTCTTCCCCTCATTTGAAAAGCTGGAATATTGTCGAATATTGCCAGACTTTTTTCTTACATAAACCTGAAATTTTGTGTATTTTCATTATACTATATGCATTCGGAAAATGCGACAATTTTTTTTGGAACATCAAAAATTGTCTATAAATTCAAAGCAGATCGTGAAATGCAAACATAATTTATTATAAACTTTTATTATGCGGGGGAAATGATGGGGAACTCTTTTTATACCGGGAAGGGGATTGGTGTGTGTATCCTGGATACCGGAATTTATGAGCATATAGATTTTGCAGGCAGAATATGGGCATTCTATGATTTCCTTGATTTCAAACGGCGTCCTTATGATGATAATGGACATGGAACCCATGTGGCCGGGCTTGTGGCGGGAGACGGAACAGCGTCTATGGGAAGATACAGGGGAGCGGCACCTGGCTGCGGGATCATAGCGCTAAAGGTGCTTGACCGTTATGGAAATGGAAGCCAGGAAGATGTCCTTAGGGCAATCCGCTGGATACGGGAATACAGACAACAATACCGGATAAGGGTGGTGAATATTTCTGTAGGAACTACATGCAATTCCAGGAAAGATCACGCAAGGCTTCTGGAAAGTGTAGAACAGCTTTGGGATGAAGGCATGGTCATTGTTACTGCGGCAGGGAACCAGGGGCCAAGACCTGGGAGTATTACAGCGCCAGGAAGCAGTAAAAAGGTGATCACAGTGGGCTCCAGTGACCTTATGGAAGGGAGAAGTGCTATTTCCGGCAGGGGTCCCACGGCAGAATGTGTATGCAAACCGGACATTGTAGCCCCTGGAAATAAGATTATGTCATGTATGCCAGGAAAGCCATATTCTTACGGCATCAAAAGCGGAACATCCATGTCTACGCCATTGGTAACAGGAGCCATTGCCTGTGTCCTTGAGAAAAATCCGGCACTTACCAATGCCGGGATCAAAATGCTTCTGATGAACAGTGCAGATGACATGGGGCTGCCGAGAAACCAGCAGGGATGGGGGAAATTTAATAGAAAGAGATTCTTAGAAATGGCAGACCATTATCATAAAACATAAGGTTTGCCGGCAAACACTTTGATAATTAACTAACACTTTACAGTATTAAAGAAAAAGCACTTGACGTTACCTGTTTAATTGAGTAAAATGGACTGCAAGAGTTTCAAACAATGAGGAGGAAATATATATGGAAAACAGACGTGTTTCAATGAACCGCCAGACAAATCTGCTTCAGTTAGAGGAGCACATGTATCCACTTGTGGATGTTGCTACTCCCAATGTATTCCGAAATCTTTTTCCATATTCTGAGGTACCGAAGATTGCATTCAACGACAGGGTCGTTCCACATCATATGCCAGATGATATCTGGATCACCGATACCACATTCCGTGACGGTCAGCAGTCACGGGCACCGTACAGCACCGAGCAGATCGTAAGGATTTATGATTACCTGCATAAGCTGGGCGGCCCGGAGGGAAGAATTCGTGCTTCTGAATTTTTCCTTTACAGCAAAAAGGATCGTGACGCTGTTGAGAAATGTATGGAGAGAGGTTATGAGTTCCCAGAGGTTACCAGCTGGATCCGTGCCAATAAGAAGGATTTCCAGCTTGTCCGTGATATGGGAATGCAGGAGACCGGTATCCTGGTAAGCTGTTCTGATTATCATATTTTTTATAAAATGAAAATGACACGTAAGCAGGCAATGGAGCATTATCTTAGCATTGTAAAAGAGTGCCTGGAAATTGGTGTTTCCGTCCGCTGCCATCTGGAGGATATCACAAGAGCAGATATTTACGGTTATGTTATTCCGTTCTGTCTGGAGCTTATGAAGCTGCGTCAGCAGTATGGTATTCCGATCAAAGTGCGCTGCTGTGATACCATGGGATATGGTGTCAACTATCCTGGTGCCGTGATCCCACGTTCTGTACCTGGTATCATTTATGGTATAATGGTTCATGCTGGTGTTCCATCAGAGCTGATCGAGTGGCACGGCCACAATGATTTCTACAAAGCAGTCAGCAACTCCACAACAGCATGGCTTTATGGTGCATGTGGTGTCAATACTTCTTTGTTTGGTATTGGAGAGCGTACCGGAAATACGCCTCTTGAGGCAATGGTATTTGAGTATGCACAGCTCCGTGGAAACCTTGGAGGTATGGATACCACAGTTATCACAGAACTTGCAGAGTACTATGAGAAGGAGATCGGCTATCACATTCCAGAGAGGACACCATTTGTTGGCAAGAACTTCAATGTAACCAGAGCGGGTATCCACGCTGATGGACTTCTGAAAAATGAAGAGATCTATAATGTATTTGACACAGAGAAATTCCTGAGCCGTCCTGCAGAGGTGGCTGTTTCCAATACTTCCGGAGCTGCTGGAATCGCACACTGGATCGACTGCCATTACCGTCTGAAAGGGGAAGCGAAGATTGACAAAAACAGTGAGCTTGTGAAGATGGTCAAAGCATGGGTAGACCAGCAGTACGAAGAGGGTCGTGTAACCGTTCTTTGTGATGAAGAGCTGGAAACCATAATCGGAGAGACCTGCCAGCGTCTTGGTATAACCTTGAAATAACAGATAACCGGATGAGATAAAGGTTGGCTGTGTATAATTACGATAATTTAGTACTAGGAGGAAATAATGGGTAAAATTCAAATGCAGACCCCTCTTGTTGAAATGGATGGGGACGAAATGACCAGAATTCTGTGGCAGATGATCAAGGATGAGCTTCTTCTTCCTTTTATTGATCTGAAAACAGAATATTATGATCTTGGACTGGAATACAGAAACGAGACAGATGATCAGGTGACCATAGATGCTGCTGAGGCCACAAAGAAATACAAAGTTGCGGTAAAATGTGCCACTATCACACCGAACAATGCCAGAATGTCCGAGTATAATTTGAAGAAAATGTACAAAAGCCCCAATGGAACCATCCGTGCCATTCTGGATGGAACTGTTTTCCGTGCCCCGATCGTGGTAAAGGGAATCGAGCCATGTGTAAAGAATTGGAAGAAACCGATCACTATTGCCCGTCATGCGTATGGGGATGTATATAAGAATACAGAAATGTATATTGATAAGCCTGGAGATGCCATGCTGGTATTTAAGGGGGCAGATGGAGAAGAGAGAAGTGAGCTGATCCATCATTTTGACACACCAGGTGTGATTCAGGGCGTTCATAATCTGGATAAATCCATCACAAGCTTTGCGAGATGCTGTTTTAACTATGCCTTAGATACCAGACAGGATCTGTGGTTTGGCGGTAAGGATACCATTTCCAAAACATACGATGGCAAATTCAAAGAAATTTTCCACACCATTTACGAAAATGAATTTAAGGAGAAATTCGAGGCAACAGGCATTACCTTCTTCTATAGCCTGATCGATGATGTTGTTGCCCGTGTAATGAAGGCAGAGGGAGGATTTATCTGGGGCTGCAAGAACTATGACGGAGATGTTATGAGTGACATGATTTCTTCCGCATTTGGTTCCCTGGCTATGATGACTTCTGTACTGGTTTCCCCGGATGGATATTATGAGTATGAGGCTGCACACGGAACCGTTCAGAGACATTATTACCGTCATCTGAAAGGGGAGGAAACTTCTACCAATTCAGTTGCCACTATTTTTGCATGGACAGGAGCTTTGAGAAAACGTGGTGAACTGGATAAGAACCAGGAACTTATGGAGTTTGCAGATAAGCTTGAGAAAGCGACCCTTTCCGTTATCGAAGGTGGACAGATGACAAAAGACCTGGCACTGATCACAACTCTGAAGGATGTGAAAGTCCTGAACAGCCGTGATTTTATTCTTGCAATCCGTGAAAAGCTTGAGACGATGTAAGAGCAAAATGTTAAATTTGTTATAATATGACCGCAAAATAGTAAAAAAGAAGCGGATTTCCGAAATGAAATATGTTTTCGGAAATCTGCTTCTTTTTATATTTGAAGCTGGCTTTTATACAACAAATGAAATGGAAATGTCAGGAAAACGGTTCCTTATGCCAGCTCCTCCCACTTCTCATAAAGCCCCTCCAGCTCCTCTGCGATGGCAGCCTTTTCCCTGCTAAGCCGGGTGCACTCTGCCACATTGGTACACACATCCGGAAGAACCATGGTCTCATCGATTTCTTTGTCTCTTGTTTCCAGCTCTTCGATCCGAGCTTCTACTTTCTTCAGTTCATTTTCCCTTTTTCTCTTCTGGGCCTGTTCTTCTTTTTGCTGCTGCCAGGTGAGTTTGGTCTCAGAAGCTTCTTTCACTTCTTCGGGGGCTGCTTCCTGGGCAGGAGCGTAGATCTGGGTCATTTCATCTTTCTTTTCCAGATAATAATCGTAATCGCCAATGTAATTTACGATGGCCTGATTGGTCAGATCCATGATCCTTGTGGCTGTCTGGTTAATGAAATAACGGTCATGGGATACATACAGAACCGTTCCGGTATAACTGTTCAGGGCCTCTTCCAGAATCTCCTTGGAAGCGATGTCCAGATGGTTGGTAGGTTCGTCCAGGATCAGAAAATTCGCTTCGGAGAGCATCAGCTTGGCAAGGGAAACACGGCCACGTTCACCACCGGATAAAGAAGAGATCAGCTTAAACACATCATCCCCGGTGAAAAGAAAAGCAGCAAGCATATTGCGGATCTCTGTCTCGGTCAGAGTAGGGTAAGTGTCAGAAATCTCCTGGAAAATGGTCTTTTCCATATGAAGTACATGATGCTCCTGGTCGTAGTATCCAATCTGTACTTTGGAGCCAAGGGAAAAACGTCCTGCATCTGCATCTACGATTCCGTTAAGAATCTTCAGAATTGTGGTTTTGCCTGTTCCGTTATTGCCGATCAGGGCAACACGCTCCCCGCGCTTGATTTCGAAATTAATATCTGTAAACAAAGTCTGGCCTGGAAATGCCTTGGACAGTCCTTCTACAGTAAGAACATCATTTCCGCTGATAAACCGTGGCTCCAGGGAAATACGCATCTGATTATCAATTTCTATAGGCTTTTCAATACGCTGGATCTTATCCAGCATTTTTACACGGCTTTCAGCACGTTTGATGGATTTTTCGCGGTTAAAGGAGCGCAGCTTGGTAATAACCGCTTCCTGGTGCTTGATCTCTCTTTGCTGGTTCAGATAAGCCTTATACTGGGCATCACGGAGCTGGGCCTTCTTAAGGGCATAAGCGGAATAATTGCCGTCATACATCCTCATCTGTGAAGCCTCGATCTCTACGATCTTGGTGACTACTTTGTCCAGAAAATAACGGTCATGGGAGACAATAAATACAGCACCCGGGTAATTGAGAAGATAGGTCTCAAGCCATGCGATACTCTCCATATCCAGATGGTTGGTAGGCTCATCCAGAAGCAGGATGTCAGGCTTGGAGATCAGAAGCTTTCCAAGGGCAACGCGGGTTTTCTGGCCACCGGACAGATTTTCAATCTGTTTATTATAATCCTCCTCTTCAAATCCAAGACCCTTCAGGACGCCTACGATCTCGCTTTTGTAAGCGTAGCCATTTTCTAATTCGAACTGATGGGTCAGGCGAGTGTAGCTGTTCATAAGGCTTTCCAGCTTCTCGCCGGCTACATATTTCATTTCCTGTTCCAGAGAACGGATCTTTTCTTCCATATCCAGAATGTACTGCTTGGTGGTCATCAGCTCTTCATAGATGGTGTGATGGCCGTGGATATCCTGGTACTGGGCAAGGTACCCCAGCTTTTTATCTTTGGCGATGACAACATTCCCGGAATCAGCGGAAATCTCCTGCATGATAATGCGCAGAAGAGTTGTTTTACCAGCGCCGTTATTGCCGATCAGGGCTGCCTTTTCCCGTTCTTCTATGTGAAAGGAAGCATCTTTAAGAATCACTTTTTCACCAAAGGATTTGCAGATGCTCTGACATGATAAAATCATAATTTCCTCCTTAAAAACAGATCTGTCTGGCAGTCTGTTAAATCAAATCAGGTACAAAATAGCTTCTGTCCTGACAGTATATTATACTTGAAAAATTGTTTTTTTGAAAGAATAATTGTCAATTTATAAAAAAATCCGCAAAAATTTGTAATTCTGCACAAGTTTAATTGACAAGAAAATAACATTTAGGTATAATTGACATAGTGTTACGCGGAAAGTATAGGCAGCGGAAACAAGGAGGGGAACATTTTGGAGGCGAAAGAAATCTCAAAAGCAGTGATCAAGAGACTGCCAAGGTATTACCGCTATCTGGGGGAGCTGATGGAAGAGAAAGTGGAGCGTATCTCTTCGAATGATCTGAGTAAGAAGATGCACGTGACGGCGTCTCAGATCCGTCAGGACCTGAATAATTTTGGTGGCTTCGGACAGCAGGGATACGGATATAATGTGGAGTATCTTTACACAGAGATTGGTAAGATATTAGGGCTTGACACTATTCACCCTATGATCATTCTGGGTGCCGGTAATCTGGGTCAGGCACTTGCCAATTACGGGGATTTCGAGAAGAGAGGCTTTCGTCTGGTAGGAATCTTTGATGTGAACCCGGTTTTGGAGGGCATTTCAGTCCGGGGAATTGAGATACAGATGATCAGTAAGCTCCCGGAATTTTTAAGAGAGAATCAGGTGGAAATCGCCATTCTGACTCTTCCGAAGAATAAAGCCAAGGAGATGGCGAAGATCCTGATCGAAAATGGAATCAAGGCGATCTGGAATTTTGCCCATACCGATCTGGATGCTCCTGAGGATGTGATCGTAGAGAATGTGCATCTGTCAGAGAGCCTGATGACACTGTCTTATAATTTAAGCCAGTACCGTAATGAGCATAAAGAGAAATAATAGAAGGTCAATGAGGACTGCTGCCTGTCTCGCAGAAAGATTTACAGGAGACCGGGCGGCAGTTTTGCATATGTTATAAAGGAGTGAGTCCCTTATGAAAAAAATTGTGACCTGCAGTCAGATGAAGCAGCTTGACCAAGGCACGATCCGGAATATGCATATTCCCTCCCTGGTGCTGATGGAACGGGCAGCACTTGCCACCGAGGAAGTAATACAGGATTATCTGAAAAAGAGAAGCCAGAGTGGACAGTATGGAAAAGCGCGCGTGCTGGTGGTCTGCGGATCCGGCAATAACGGAGGGGATGGAATTGCCATTGCCAGGCTCCTTTTTCTGGATGGAGTTCAGACAGAAATCTATCTTGCAGGAAATCCGGATAAAATGACAGAAGAAACCAGACACCAGTGGGAAATTGCCATGAGCTATCAGGTGCCGGTAACGAATAACCCGGTATGGGATGAATATACTGTTATAGTAGACGGGATTTTCGGCGTAGGACTTTCAAGGGAAATCGAAGGACACTACAGATCCGTGATCAGCAGTATGAACCAGTCAGAAGCTTATAAAATGGCAGTGGACACTCCATCCGGTATAGATGGAGACACTGGAGCTGTTCTGGGAATTGCTTTTGCAGCAGATGTTACAGTGACGTTTGCTTACCGTAAACGGGGACTGTGCCTTTTTCCAGGCAGAGCGTATGCAGGGGAGATTGTGGTCGCGGATATTGGAATTTATGACCGCGCACCTGATGGTGGGGAGCTTTTCGAGGCGGCCGCCAGGCACATGGAGAATATCGATGTAAAAGAACTTCCAGCCAGGCCTTCCTGGGGAAATAAGGGGACTTTTGGAAAGGTTTTGCTCATTGCCGGTTCCAAGGGGATGTGCGGAGCAGCCTATTTAAGCGCCAGTGCAGCACTGCGCGGCGGAGCAGGAATGGTGAAGCTCCAGACAGTGGAAGAAAACCGGATTCCTTTGCAGAGCCTTTTGCCAGAAGCGATGGTGACCTGTGAATTTGATCAGGAGGCAAACCTGAGAAACTTAAACTGGTGCGATGTACTGGTGATCGGGCCTGGACTTGGCACGGATGATATGGCAAAGGAAAGAATGTTCTGGTTCCTGGAAAATGGGACAAAAGCAGGAAAGCCGATTATCCTGGATGCCGATGGCCTGAATATTCTGGCAAAGCATCCCCAATGGATGAAAATCATAGGAGAGCATACCATACTGACACCACACATAGGAGAAATGAGCCGTCTCACCGGCATGGCTATTTCAGATCTGAAAAGGGATCCGGTGGACGCAGCATACAAATTTGCCTCAGAAACAGGTTGTGTCTGTGTTTTAAAGGATGCTTGTACGGTGATTGCAGACCAGAAACAGAATCTCTACCTGAACCTTTCCGGGAATTCCGGAATGGCAACAGCAGGAAGCGGCGATGTGTTATCTGGTATGATCGCGGCAGTTCTGTGTATGTATTTAAGTACGGATCAGGACAAAGCACTTTCGTATAAAGCGGCACTGGCGGTATATATCCATGGTCTATGTGGTGACCTTGCCAGCAAGAAAAAAGGGCTTCATGGCATGACTGCAAAGGATCTTACTGAGGCATTGCCAGAAGTCTTAAAAATAGCTGAAGGTATAGAAAGTGTTTGAAAAGACGGCAGAAGTTCTGTAAAGGATGTCAGTTCATCCCACAAATAGTTAATTAAGAAAAATCGAGGAAGTTATTATGGAAAAATACAGCAGAGTCAAGGCGTTGATCTCTCTTGACGCTATCCGATATAATTTTGAACAGATGAAGAAAAATATAAAAGAGGGAACCAAGATCGTGGCAGTGATCAAGGCGGATGCTTATGGCCATGGGGCCGTACCCATTGCCAGAATGCTGGAAGAATTGGATTATGTCTGGGGCTTTGCCACAGCGACTGCGCAGGAGGCTTTACAGCTTCGAAGAGCTGGCATCACAAGACCAATTCTTATCCTGGGACTTGTTTTTGAGGAATATTATAAGGAGCTTGTGGAAAATGAGATAAGAATGGCAGTCTGTGATTATGAAACTGCCAGGAAGTATAATGTGGCTGCAGAAGCAGCCGGTAAAAAGGGCCTGATCCATCTGGCTGCTGATACAGGGATGACCCGGATCGGTTTTAAGGACAGTGAAGAAAGCCTTGAAGAAATCTGTCAGATAGCAGAACTTCCAAACGTGGAAATAGAGGGACTGTTCACTCATTTTGCAAGAGCCGATGAATATGACAGGGCACCGGCTATGGTACAGCTGAAGCGTTATCTTGACTTTGCAGACCTTCTGGAGAAAAACGGAGTTCATATTCCACTGCACCATTGCTCCAATAGTGCAGGAATCATCCGTGTTCCAGAGGCAAATCTGAATCTGGTGCGTGCCGGAATTACCATTTACGGAATCTATCCTTCTGAGGAAGTGGAGCAGGATATTGTAAAGCTGCAGCCTGTTATGTCGCTGAAAAGCCACGTTTCCTATGTGAAGGATGTAGAACCCGGAACGCAGGTAAGCTACGGTGGAACCTATACCACAGAGCACCTTACGAAAATGGCAACCATTCCGGTGGGCTATGCGGACGGATATCCAAGAATGCTCTCGAATAAAGGATGGGTGCTGATCCATGGCAAAAAAGCACCCATCTGTGGAAGAGTCTGTATGGACCAGTTTATGGTAGATGTCACAGATATCCCGGATGTGAAGGTAGGGGATGAGGTGACCTTGCTTGGAAAAGACGGAAATGAAGTGATCAGTGCAGACACACTGGGAGATTTATCCGGACGTTTTTCCTACGAGTTTGTATGTGATATCAACAAACGTGTACCAAGAGTCTATATCAGAGATGGAAAAGAATGGGGAGAAATCACGTATTTTGATTGAGAAAAATCCTGTGCGATATCCATAAATCCACCATGCAAGCATGGTGAATCATGGCTGCCGCACATAAACGGACATGTCTGCTTACGCAGACATCACCATGAATGAAAGTCGATTGTTCCGCGCCCTTTGGCGCTCCCACAATCGCCGACTGTATTCGTAATCCGGGCTATTGCCCTACTTACTCATACAGTCTAGCCTGTGCGATATCCATAAATCCACCATGCAAGCATGGTGAATTCATGGCTGCCGCACAGGACTTTCATAGTAAGACACCACACATGTATACACATGAAAAAAGTTGGAAATACTTAATTTCAGAAGTGAAAAAAGTTTAACAAAACGGAGTGTGAATTGTGTGGTAATTAAACGAGGGGACATTTTCTATGCGGATCTGAGGCCTGTGGTGGGAAGTGAGCAGGGAGGAATCCGCCCGGTACTTATTATTCAGAATGATGTGGGCAACCGGCACAGTCCGACAGTGATCTGTGCGGCGATCACATCCAAAATGAACAAGGCGAAGCTGCCCACCCATATAGAGATTGACGCATCTGCCTATGGAATCGAAAAGGATTCTGTAATTTTGCTGGAGCAGCTTCGTACCATTGATAAGAGAAGACTAAAGGACAAGGTATGTCACCTGGATGGACCGATGCTTGATAAGGTAAATCATGCCCTTGAAATCAGCCTGGAGCTTACATTCTCTTGACGAAAAGAAATTTTAGTGATATAGTTGTTACGTCTCAGCGGCAATAATGCCGCATTTGCACATGGGTGCTGTTGCAGATAAGCAGGCAGCAGCCCGTTTCTTAGGAGGAATCAAGGTTTAATATATGGAAGATGGCAGTAGTATGCCCTTTGTGGGCGCTATTATTTTATTATTGCTTCTGTGGCTGAATGGGATTTTTTATGGATTTTCAGCCGCAGTACACAATCTGAGTGGGAACGAAGTGGAGAAGAAGGCCCAGGAGGGGGATAAGAAGTCTGTGTATCTTCTTTCCCTTATGAATAATCCGGTCTCCTTTGTCAATGCGATTCCACTGATTGTTATGGCTTCCGGAGTCTGCTTCGGGGCATTTATCGTTCCATGGGCTACCGAAACCTTTCATCCCTACATAAAGCATCTGGTGGCATTGATCCTGGTGCTGGCACTGGTGATCATTCTGCTTGCGTCTCTTGGCATTCTTACATTCAGGAGAATCGGAACCTATCACCCGGAGAAATACGCATACCGTTATCTGGGAGTTGTGGGATTTTTTACCAGAATCCTGTATCCCCTTACCATGTGCGTGACCTTTATTGCCAAAGTGGCAGCAAGGCCCTTTGGGGTTGCCCTGAATCAGGCAGAGGATCCGGTGACAGAGGAAGAAATCATTTCCATTGTAGATGAAGCTCATGAACAGGGTGTCATTGAGGAAAATGAAGCCGAGATGATCCAGAACATCATGGAGTTTAATGATACAGAAGCCAAGGATATCATGACTCACCGTAAGAATGTGATCGCATTTGATGAAGAAGACAATCTGCAGACCATCGTGGACACTATGTTGGAAGAGGGAAATTCCCGTTATCCAGTGTATAAGGAGACCATTGATAACATAGTGGGAATCATCCATTATAAGGATGCACTGAAATTCCTGACCAGAAATTCCTGGGCGAAGTTCAAGCCGCTTAAGGATCTTCCGGGACTTATAAGAGAAGCTTCTTTTATCCCGGAGACAAGGGGCATCAGTGATCTCTTCAAATCCATGCAGATGAAAAAGATTCACATGGCAGTGGTAGTGGATGAATACGGCCAGACATCCGGAATTGTTTCCATGGAGGATATTCTGGAGGAAATCGTAGGTGATATTCTGGATGAATATGATGAAGATGACAGTACATTCCGTACTCAGAAGGATAACAGTGTGATCATCGATGCACTGGCTTATCTGGAGGATGTGTCGGAGGAGCTTGATATTGATTTCGGTAAAGTGGAATTTGAGACATTAAATGGTTATCTGACCAACCTTTTAGGACACATTCCTACAGAGGATGATCTGGATAAAGAAATTGTTGTTAACGGCTACCGTTTCAGGATTGTTTCCCTTGGAAACAAGACCATTGGAAAAGTACGGGCCGAAAAGATAAAAAAAGAACCAAAAGGAGAGGATAAGAAATGTCAGGACATTCTAAATTCGCAAACATAAAGCATAAGAAAGAAAAAAACGACGCTAAAAAAGGAAAGATCTTTACAATTATCGGCCGTGAGATCGTAATGGCTGTTAAGGCAGGCGGTCCGGATCCAAGCAACAATGGTAAGCTTCGTGACGTTATCGCAAAAGCAAAAGCAAACAATATGCCAAACGATACCATTGAGCGTGGTATTAAGAAGGCTGCTGGTGCTGATTCTGCTGACAGCTATGAGAAAGCTGTATACGAAGGATATGGCCCGAATGGTGTTGCCATTATCGTTGAGACTCTGACAGACAATAAAAACCGTACAGCCAGCAACGTAAGAAATGCATTTACAAAAGGTAACGGAAGCATTGGTACCCAGGGCTGCGTATCCTACATGTTTGATCAGAAAGGCCAGATCATCATCGATAAAGAAGAGTGTGAGATGGACGCTGATGAGCTTATGATGACAGCTCTTGATGCTGGTGCTGAGGACTTCAATGAGGAAGAGGACAGCTATGAGGTTCTCACAGCTCCGGATGATTTCAGTGCAGTACGTGAGGCTCTTGAGGCAGCTGGTGTTCCACTTCTTGAGGCACAGGTTGCTATGATTCCACAGACAACTGTTGAGCTTACTGATGAGAAAGCACTTAAAGATATCCAGAGAATCCTTGATCTTCTGGATGATGATGACGATGTAACAGACGTATGGCATAACTGGGACGAATAATCTCCTGATGCCAGAGCTTGTTTGAAGAGGGCTTCGCTGCCTTTTTAGACAGCTTTTCATACATAGTTTTACAATAGTTGCAGATAATATCTCCATACATTACGTGTGGAGGTATTTTTTTATGCAGATAATAAACAGAACAAATGTGGTGAGTGACTATGCAGCCGTGAAATGGGACGAAAATAGAAAAGCTGACAGAAAGACAGAAAGAACAAATGATATAAGTAATCGTATAGAAGAAAAAAGTACGACAGAAGAAAATGAACAGATGGACAGTTTTGAAGTAGAGACTGAGGAAAAGAAAAGAGAAGAGGAGGAAAAGGAAGGACAGAAGAAAGAAAAACTGGAAACCGAAGATCAGCAAAATAAGCAGATCCGTGATATGGGACAGATCACTCTAAACGAAAATTCTAATAAATATAAAGTAGAGCTCCTGACGATCATAGGCGAAGTGGAAGGCCATGAATCCGCACCGTCCCACAGTAAGACCACAAAATATGAGCATGTTCTGCCAAAACTTGCCATGATCGAGGACGACGATTCTGTAGATGGCTTATTGGTTCTTTTAAACACGGTGGGAGGGGATGTGGAAGCAGGGCTTGCCATTGCGGAAATGATCGCTTCTTTAAGCGTTCCAACTGTTTCCCTGGTGCTGGGAGGCGGCCATTCCATCGGTGTTCCCATGGCTGTATCGGCAGATTATTCCTTTGTAGTCCCAAGTGCTACCATGGTGATCCATCCCGTACGCTCTAATGGAATGTTTATCGGTGTGGCGCAATCTTACCGCAACATTGAGAAAATCCAGGACAGGATTACCGCTTTTATTTCCAATCATTCCAACACTTCCCAGAAGCGGCTGGAGGAGCTGATGCTGGATACTACGCAGCTGGTAAAGGATGTGGGAACCATGCTGGAAGGCCCGGAGGCGGTGAAGGAAGGCCTGATCGATGAAGTGGGAGGAATGAAGGAGGCACTTGGAAAATTATACGAACTTATCGCCAAAGAAAAGGGTGAAACGCATAATAATTAAAGAATTATACATTTTTTGGAAAAAATATAAGAAAAACAGGAGAATTTTATTTTACTAACCCACTTTTTTGTGCTATAGTGTTAGAGGATATGACCGACACACGTGTCCGAGATACGGACATGATACAAGGAGTGTCAGTTAAATATAGTACTTCAGGAGGGAACTATGTATAAGATACTCAACGCAGAGAAACTTTCTGCAAATGTTTTTCTTATGGATGTGGAAGCTCCTCGCGTGGCTAAGCACTGTCTGCCTGGTCAGTTCGTCATCGTTAAGATGGACGAAGTCGGAGAGAGAATTCCGCTTACAATCTGTGATTATGACGCAGAGAAAGGTACTGTAACAATCGTTTTCCAGCCAGCAGGCGCATCTACAACTAAGATGGCCCAGCTGAAAGCCGGAGATTATTTCGAAGATTTCGTTGGACCACTTGGACAGCCATCTGAGCTTTGCCATGAGGACATTGAAGAACTTAAGAAGAAAAAAATCGTTTTCGTAGCAGGTGGTGTTGGAACAGCTCCTGTATATCCTCAGGTAAAATGGCTTCATGAGCATGGCATTACAGCAGATGCTATCGTTGGTGCCAAGACAAAGGATCTCCTTATCCTTGAGGACAAGATGAAAGAAGTATGTAATCTGTATGTAACTACAGATGATGGTTCTTACGTACGTAAAGGTATGGGTACAGACGTACTCCGCGACCTTGTACAGAACCAGGGCAAAGAGTATGATCTCTGTGTTGCTATCGGACCGATGATCATGATGAAATTTGTCTGCCTGTTAACAAAAGAACTGAATATTCCTACTGTAGTCAGCATGAACCCGATCATGGTAGACGGAACCGGTATGTGCGGTGCCTGTCGTCTGATGGTTGGCGGCGAAGTAAAATTTGCCTGCGTTGACGGACCGGAATTTGATGGACATAAGGTTGATTTCGATCTTGCAATGAAGAGACAGCAGATGTACAAGACCGAAGAGGGACGTGCACTTCTGAAGCTTCAGGAAGGCGATACCCATCACGGCGGATGCGGACAGTGTGGAGGTGACAAATAATGGCAGATGTATTAAAGAAGGTACCAGTCAGAGAGCAGGCTCCTAAGGTACGTGCTACAAACTTTGAAGAGGTTTGCCTTGGCTATAATAAAGAAGAGGCAATGGAAGAAGCAAACCGCTGCCTTGGCTGTAAGAAAGCAAAATGTATGGAAGGATGCCCGGTTTCCATTAATATCCCAGGTTTCGTCCATGAAGTAAAAGAAGGAAACTTTGAGAAAGCCTACCAGATCATCGGTGAGTCCAGTGCTCTTCCGGCTGTCTGCGGACGTGTATGTCCTCAGGAGACACAGTGCGAGGGTAAATGTATCCGTGGCCTGAAAGGTGAGGCTGTTTCCATCGGTAAACTGGAGCGTTTCGTTGCTGACTGGGCGAAAGAGAACGGTATCAAACCTGTTCCGGCAGCACAGAAGAACGGACACAAGGTTGCTGTTATCGGTTCCGGTCCTTCCGGACTTACCTGTGCCGGAGATCTTGCGAAGATGGGCTATGATGTAACCATTTTTGAGGCTCTTCACAAAGCAGGCGGTGTTCTTGTTTATGGTATTCCGGAGTTCCGTCTTCCGAAAGATAAAGTTGTAGCTGCAGAGGTTGAGAACGTAAAATCTCTTGGCGTTAAGATCGAGACCAACGTTATCATTGGTAAATCTGTAACAATCGATGAGCTTCTTAGGGATGAGGGCTTTGAGGCTGTATTTATCGGATCTGGAGCCGGACTTCCTATGTTCATGGGAATCCCGGGTGAGCAGGCAAACGGTGTATTCTCCGCTAACGAATACCTGACACGTAACAACCTTATGAAAGCATTCCGTGAGGATTATGATACCCCGATCGCACACGGCAAGAAAGTTGCTGTTGTTGGTGGTGGTAACGTTGCCATGGACGCTGCAAGAACTGCACTTCGTCTTGGCGCAGAGGTACATATTATTTACCGTCGTTCTGAGGCAGAGCTTCCTGCACGTAAAGAGGAAGTTCATCACGCTAAAGAAGAGGGCGTACAGTTTGATCTTCTCTGCAATCCTGTTGAGATCCTTACAGATGACAAAGACTGGGTAACCGGTATCAGATGTATCCGTATGGAGCTTGGCGAGCCGGATGCTTCCGGAAGAAGACGTCCTGTTGAGATTCCTGGTTCTGAGTTTACCATCGACGTTGATACTGTTATCATGTCCCTTGGTACAAGCCCGAACCCGCTGATCTCTTCCACAACCATCGGCCTTGATGTAAACAAGAGAAAATGTATCATCGCTGACGAAGAGTTTGGTAAGACATCCAAAGAGGGTGTATATGCTGGTGGAGATGCTGTTACAGGTGCTGCAACTGTTATCCTTGCTATGGGAGCAGGTAAAGCAGGTGCCCGCGGTATCGACGAGTATATCAAGAGCAAATATGCAAAATAATATGCGCTTTTTCTGATGAAAAGATTATGAAAAGCGTATTTCCCCGTCTGACGTTTCGGTTTCGGAACTTCAGGCGGGGATTTTGTTTGTTCTTGGTTAGAATCAGTTATTGAACTGCAAACTAATAAAAAACCGTAACAAAACAGTCGTTCGAATAAAGTTGTATCCCGGAGGGTTTTGTGTTATAATGGGTTCACTTGGTGGGTTTTTCGGCCTGCCTTATCCTAAAGAAAAGGAATTAATCATTATGTCAGTTTTACAGGCAATTTTATTGGGAATTGTTCAGGGAATCACAGAATTTCTCCCTGTAAGCAGTTTCGGACATCTGGCTGCAATGGAAAATGCGATGGGAATTACCCGTAACACCGCAGTACTTTTTGAAGTCCTTCTTCATGTGGGGACACTGGCTGCGATTTTCTTTGCATTCTGGAGTGATATCCGTAGAATAGGAGAGGAACTTCTGGGAATGACCATGGATGTGATCGGCAACGTGAATATCTATTTCCATAATAGAAGGACAGGGGAGAATCTTCCTTATGCAAGGGTGGTTCATGGCACCTACCGTAAATTTACCGCTGTTATGATCGTTTCATTTATTCCTACGGCTATGATCGGCTATATTTGCAGAAGACTTGTGACCAGGGCAGCTATTTCACCGCTGCTTCCAGGAGCATGCATTCTCGTGACCGGAGTTTTCCTTCTCGTAACCGATCTTAGTAATATCGGCGGAATCAAGACGCCTAAGGATGTTACATATGACAATGCCATGTGGGTAGGAATCTGTCAGGGGATTTCTGTATTTCCAGGCATATCCAGATGTGGGATGACCATCTGTGCCGGCCTTTTATGTGGTTTTAGAAGGAAGCTGGCCGTGAAGTATTCTTATCTGATCAGCATTCCTGCTGTTCTTGGTTCTTTGTTTCTGGAAGTGGGCCAGTTTACCACACCGAAGATGACAGTATCTCTTGGATTTACTTATATTCTGGGTATGATCGTGGCTGGAGTGGTGGGATATTTTATGATCCGTATCCTGCTTCAGACAGTACAGCATGCGAAACTGCGCTATTTCGCATTTTATTGTTTTGTGGCAGGAGCCATAGCGCTAATCAGCAATTTTGCCTGACGAAGGGGGAGCTTTTAAATGGCAGCGTCTAATACGCCAAAGAAATCGACAACAAAACGAAGTACTTCCGCGAAGAAAAAAAGCTCCGCGCGTACATCGGCTAAGAAAAATACAGCAGAAAAGCAGTCCATATCCAGCGGCTTCCAGACAGAGATCGTTCTGCTGGTGCTGATGGCAGCTGCTATCATTCTTATGGTAAGCTGCATTGGGCTTGGCGGTACGGTAGGCGGAAGCATCAGTAAGGTGCTCATGGGAGTAATGGGACTGATGGCTTACGTTTTTCCTATTGTGCTTTTTATTATGGCGGCTTTTCTGATTTCCAATAAAGGAAATGTGCTTGCATATAAGAAAACTGCTGCGGCGGCAGTTTTATTTCTTGTGTTATGCGGTGTAGCCCAGCTTTTTACGGAAGGTTACCAGGAGCGTACTACTCTTTTAGAATATTACAGGATCAGTTCGGAATACCGCACAGGCGGTGGTGTAGTGGGAGGCGCGATCTGCATTTCCACGATTTCCGCATTTGGGACCATTGGAGCCTATGTGATTCTTGTGCTTGTGATCCTGGTATGCCTGATCCTGATTACCCAGCATTCTTTCCTGGGCTTCTTATATAAGCTGTACGACCGTATTGTGGAAGAGGTGAAGGGACAGCAGGCACTTTACCAGGAAGGCGCACCAGAGCGCCAGCTGAAGAAGCAGCTGAAGGCCCAGCAGCGTCAGATTGCAGCCAGGGAGCGACGTGAGCGAAGAATGCAGGAGCTGGAAGAGGCTCTTGCAGCAGAGGAAATGGATGAGGAGCAGACAGAGCGGATGGCTCTCACTGACAGAAAACAGGGGTCCCAAAGAGGGAAAAAGCGCTCCAAAACAGCTGGAAAGGCATCTGCACGTAACAGACAGATGACCTCACAGGACCAAAGGGAGCGCAGAAGAAGAGAAAATAGTCCGGCGTCCACTGGGTTTCTTGACGGTACAGATCTGTTTGGCGACAAGGATTCTGGGGAAAATGAGGAAGCAGACATCCGGGAATTTCCACTGAATCCTGAGAATGCGATGTATCCTGGAAATGGGGAGCATCCGGAAAATGTAATGAATCCGGAAAGTAATGCAAACAGCAATGGATACCCTGTCCCGGAAGATAATCTTGCAGTAGCTGACAATGATATCCATGAAGAAGCGCAGATGAAATTTGCGATTCATCGTTCTGAACCGATGGAAATAGAAGAACCAGCCTCTTATATGGGAGAGGATTCTGCGAGAGAACCAGGCTTGTCAGCAAGTGGGATGCAGGAGGCTGACATTGAAGAAATCCATAGTAGCTTTACCGGAAACTACGAAAGCGAGGCCGAAATGGAAGCTGCTGAGGAAGACAGCTATGCCGGGGTCGATTTTAATGAAGCCATGGCAACTGTGCAGAATATGCTTTCAGCATCCGGCAGCAGAAGCAATAGTGGGGAAGCGGTAGCCAGAAGTGGAGCACATTCAGAAAGTGCTGTTGTTCCAGAGGAAAAAGCCTCCCATCAGCCTGCGAAGAATCCCAAATCCTCCAAGCAGGAGATTGCAAACGGAATCGTTAATATCCAGCATGAGATCAATACCCAGGAAGCGGCTGTGAAGAAGGAATACCAGTTTCCTCCTGTAAATCTGTTAAAGCGAGGAAACGGAAAATCCCAGGGGGATTCCGATTCCCATTTGCGCAAGACGGCCCAGAAGCTTCAGGAGATTTTGTATAATTTCGGTGTGAATGCCAAGGTTACCAATGTAAGCTGTGGTCCTACCGTTACCAGATATGAGCTTCAGCCGGAGATGGGTGTGAAGGTAAGTAAGATTGTTGGTCTTTCTGATGATATCAAGCTGAATCTTGCTGCACCGGATATCCGTATTGAGGCACCGATCCCAGGTAAGGCGGCTGTAGGAATCGAGGTTCCGAATAAGGAGAACAGTCCGGTAATGCTCCGCGACCTGATCCAGTCACCGGAATTCATGAACGCCAAATCCAAGCTTGCGTTTGCTGCAGGTAAGGATATCGATGGTAAGACGGTTGTGGCAGATATTGCTAAAATGCCACACCTTCTGATCGCAGGTTCTACAGGTTCTGGTAAATCTGTTTGTATCAATACATTGATTATCAGTATTTTATATAAAGCCAAACCGGATGAGGTCAAACTGATCATGATCGATCCTAAGGTAGTTGAGCTTAGTGTTTATAACGGTATCCCGCATCTGTTCATTCCGGTTGTCACAGACCCGAAGAAAGCAGCTGGGGCATTGAATTGGGCAGTAAATGAGATGACGAACCGTTATAACACCTTTGCAGAATACGGAGTCCGTAATCTGGATGAATTCAACCGTAAGATCGAGAAGATGAAATTTCCGGAAGGAGAGCAGCGGCCGGATAAAATGTGCCAGATCGTGATCATTGTAGATGAGCTGGCAGACCTTATGATGGTAGCTCCTGGAGATGTGGAGGATGCAATCTGCCGTCTGGCCCAGCTGGCCCGTGCAGCAGGTATCCATCTGGTCATCGCTACCCAGAGACCATCTGTCAATGTTATTACAGGTCTTATTAAGGCAAACATGCCATCCCGTATTGCATTTGCAGTTACATCCGGTGTGGATTCCAGAACCATTCTGGACATGAATGGCGCAGAGAAGCTTCTGGGAAAAGGAGATATGCTCTTTTACCCTCAGGGGTATCAGAAGCCTGCCAGACTTCAGGGAGCTTTTGTTTCCGATGATGAGGTCAGCAGCATTGTAGAATTTTTATCAGACAAGAATCCAAGATCCGACTATGACAATAAGATTGAACAGCAGATGAACAACGCTGTTCTTACAGCTGGAGGAAGCTCTGGCGGAGACGAACGTGATGTTTATTTTGAAAAGGCTGGAAGATTTATTATCGAGAAAGAGAAGGCATCCATTGGAATGCTGCAGAGGATGTATAAGATCGGATTTAACCGTGCAGCCAGGATCATGGATCAGCTGTGCGATGCCGGGGTTGTAGGACCGGAAGAGGGTACCAAGCCGCGTAAGGTATTGATGTCGATGGATGAGTTTCAGACTTATGTGGAAGAGCACTTGTAGAAGAGCATTTGTAGAAAATGCTAGATGAACCTTTATCCCAGAATCAGTATGAATCCGGACTGTTACAAAATATAAAAAAGGAGACGATTAAAATGGTAAAACATATGGTAATGTGGTCATTCAAGGAAGAAATCCCAGAAGAGAAGAAACCAGAATTGAAAGCACAGATTAAAGAACACCTGGAAGGGCTTGTAGGCGTAGTTCCTGGCCTTTTGAAGGCAGAGGTTATCACAGAACCATTGGCTTTCAGTACACGTGACCTGTGCCTGATCACAGAGCTTGAGAGTGCTGAGGCACTGGCTGCTTATGCTGTGAATCCAAATCATGTCCATGTAGCAGATACTTATGTAAGACCGAATGTCTGCGACCGTGTAGCCATGGATTTTGAGATGTAATGGAGCAATAAATATAAATGGAAATTCGTATTATCACAGTTGGCAAGATCAAAGAAAAATATTTAAATGATGGGATTGCAGAGTATGCCAAGCGCCTTAGCCGCTATTGTAAATTGAGCTTTATTCAGGTGTCTGATGAGAAAACACCAGATAAAGCGTCGGATGCATTGAACCGGCAGATTAAGGAGACGGAAGGAAACAGGCTTCTGAATCATATCAGGGATACAGACTATGTGATTGCCCTTGCCATAGAGGGCAAAATGCTGGATTCCGTAGAGCTTTCAGATCTGATCGCCAGGCTTGGAGTACAGGGAAAGAGCAGCATCGCTTTCGTGATCGGTGGATCGCTTGGGCTTTCTGATGCAGTTCTTAAAAGGGCTGATTATAAGCTCAGTTTTTCCAGGATGACATTTCCCCATCAGCTGATGCAGATGATTCTGCTGGAGCAGATCTACAGAGGGTACAGGATCATGAATCATGAGCCGTACCATAAATGATCCAAAATCATAGAGTACTAAAAAATCCCAAATGGAAGAAGTATGCAATTACTTCCATCTGGGATTTTTATTATATGAACTAAGACCTTTTAATGAAATCAGATTCCGCTCACCCGGATTGCCTCTACTGCCTCTTTAATTTTCTCTGGTGGAAGAACAAGGGCGAAACGTACATATCCTTCCCCGTGAGGACCAAAGCTTGCGCCTGGGGTAACGATAACTCCGGCTTTTTCCATCAGTTCCATGCAAAAAGCCATACTGTCAGTGCGGCCGCCTGGAATACGTGCCCATACGAACATGGTTCCCTTGCCGTTTGGTTTCTCCCAGCCGATGGAAGCAAGACCGTCGCAAAGGGCGTCACGGCGTGCCTGATACTGTCTGCACTGTTCTTTCACACTGTCCAGAGGTCCCTCAAGAGCTGCAATAGCAGCCTTCTGGATTGGAAGGAACATACCGAAGTCAATCTGGCTGCGGAGTTTCTTAAGAGCCGCGATAATTTCAGGATTTCCAATCAGGAAGCTAATTCTGGCACCGGTTACATTAAAGGATTTGGAAAGACTGAAAAATTCAACTCCAACCTCTCTTGCACCAGGAGTGGCGAGAAAACTGCCTCCCTCGACACCATCGAAGATAATATCACTGTATGCATTGTCATGGATAATGAGAATGTCATATTTCTTTGCAAACGCAACAATCTCCTCATAAAGCCCAGGAACCGCAATGCTGCCAACCGGATTGGATGGGAGGGAAACTACCATATATCGTGCCTTGCGGGCTATATCTTCCGGGATATCCTTCACAAATGGCAGGAAATCGTGTTCTGCAACAAGGGGATAATAGTAAGGGACTGCACCGCCAAGCTTACTTCCGGCTGCAAAAACCGGATAACAGGGATCTGGAAGAAGGACAACGTCTCCCTCATCACACAAGGCCATGCCAAGATGTCCCATACCCTCCTGGCTTCCATAGACTGTCATTACCATATCTGGTGTGATCTCTACATCGAAGCGCTTTTTGTAATAGGTACAGACTGCATCCAGAAGCTCTGGCAGGTCGCGGAGACTGTAGCGCCAGTTCTGGTCGTCAGCAGCTGCGTCTATAAGTGCCTTCTTAATATGGTCCGGTGTGTGGAAATCCGGAGTTCCCACACTCATGTTATATATTTTCTTACCCTGTTTCTCAAGCTCAAGCCGCCTGTCATTCAGCGCGGCAAAAATTTCATCTCCAAATAAATCCAGTCTTTTAGAAAATTTCATCGTCAGTAAGCCTTCTTTCTCTTAAAATAGCAAACCATTAAAATAACGAACCATGTGCTGTGGATCGTAAACCAGCAGGTTTGTGCTAAAATCCTGTTTATTCTATCACAGTAATATGGTAAAGCGCAAGACGAAAATGATTTTTTCTATAAAAGTCTACTAGAGCGGTTTTTAAACACGTGCGAGCCTTCTGATAACTATAAATTGAAATACTTTGTCAGATAGCATTGTCTAAAAAAAGAGAAACGTGTATAATAAACGTTATCAAACCAAGGGAGGAAAGGGAAGATGAAAAAGTTTCTCGATGAATTCAAGGCATTTATCAGCCGTGGTAATGTAATGGATATGGCAGTCGGCGTAATTATCGGCGGCGCTTTTTCCAGTATTGTTACTTCTCTGGTAGACGACATCATCAATCCGATTCTGGGTATTTTCGGAGGGATTAACTTTGATCAGCTGAGTGTGAAGCTGGTAGGGGATGCGACCCTGAATTATGGTAAATTTATCACTGCTGTGATCAATTTCCTGATCATGGCACTGATCATCTTTATTATAGTGAAAGCACTGAATAAAGCAGCTGAGAAATTTTCCGCACCGAAGGAAGAGGAAGAAATCACCACTAAGGTATGTCCGTTCTGCAAGAGTGAGATTCCTCTGGAAGCTACAAGATGCCCGCATTGTACTTCTATTCTGGAGGAAGAGAAGTAAAAGAATGGAATGTCTGCGGAAGCAGATCTCTATGTTGGGTATGAAATTTGGCTGTGCACTTCATTTGATACGGTGCCTGTCAGCGAATGGCTGACAGATGGTTGAAAAGACTCTGGTTTTAAGCTCCGTATTTATGATCTGGCACAGCCTAAATTGTGTAAAAGCCGTAATGAGGAAAGCGTACTTGAAAAAGACCCTTACGGACAATAAAGAAATTTGAGAGGAATTGCATGAAAGACTACATGGCTCCCATGGAGGGAGTGACAAATTATATATACCGCCGGGCGTATCACTGGTTTTACCATCCGATGGATAAATATTTTACCCCGTTTATTTCTGCCAAGCCGAAGAAAAATCTCAGCTTCCAGGAAATCTGCGAGGTATCACCAGAGCGAAATGAAGGAATGTACGTGGTTCCCCAGATCCTTACCTGCAATGCAGACGATTTTATCCGCACAGCCTGTCTTTTGAAGGAGGATTACGGACATGAGGAGGTGAACCTGAATCTTGGCTGCCCTTCCGGAACGGTTACGGCCAAAGGAAAAGGCGCAGGATTCCTGGCAGAACCAGAGAAACTTGACCGGTTTCTTGACCGGATTTTTTCAGAGCTGGATATGAAAATTTCCATTAAGACCAGAATTGGAACCCATTACGAAGAAGACTGGGATTATCTGCTGGCAATCTATGAGAAATATCCCATATATGAGCTGATCATTCATCCAAGGATTCAGACTGATATGTATAGAGGGCTGCCACGCCTGGGAGCCTACGAGAAAGCTGTAAACCGCCTGAAAATGCCCCTTTGTTATAATGGAAATCTGTTTTCGGCAGATGACTATAACCGGATTGTGGCGCGTTTCCCTGCCACAGACTGCTTCATGTATGGAAGAGGGCTGATTACCAATCCGGGACTGGTAACAAAGATCCGTGAGGGTGGCGCTCCGGATAAAAAGACATTGAGAGAATTTCACGACTGTCTTTTTGAAGAATATCAGCAGCTCCTTTCCGGGGAAAGAAACGTGCTGTTCCGTATGAAAGAATTATGGAGCTATATGGCAGTGAATTTTACCAATTATGAGAAATACGCCAAGAAAATAAAGAAATCCCAGCACTTGCCAGAGTATTTGTCTGTAGTATCCAGCCTGTTTGCCGAGCAGGATTTAGTGGATTGAGAGGAACAAAGATGTTAGATACAAATCGCTTTGAAGAATTTATAGCCCAGTATCCTATTTTTGAATACCGTCTTGTGGATACGGCTGAAATAGAAGTACGAGAGCGTGTGCGCACGATCTGTAAGCAGGAGTGTGAGCGCTACGGTACAACATGGGCCTGTCCGCCTGCCGTGGGCAGCCTGGAAGAATGCGGAAAGCGGATTCACAGCTACCCAAATGGGATCCTTTTCTCCAGTGTGGCAGAGGTTTCCGATGTGATGAATATGGAGGAAATGCTTGCTACCAGAGATGCCCATGAAGAGCTGACTACAGAAGTTGCCGGATTTTTGAAAGGTGAGGGCTTTGAGACTTTTACACTGTCTACGGAATCCTGCGACCTTTGCGAGCATTGCGCATATCTGGAAGGAAAGCCATGCCGTTTTCCAGAGAAAATGCATCCATGTCTGGAAAGCCACGGAGTTGTGGTAAATGAACTGGTTGAGAAGCACTCTATGGAATACAATCTTGGCGGAAATACTATTCTGTGGTTTTCACTGATACTTTTTCGATAAGAACTTAAGTATAAGCAAAAGCTTCCATAAATTGTGAAGCACACATTTGGCAGAAAATCTTTTTGGAACTTGCTCTGGAAAAGGAGATTTTGACAAATTTTAACATAGAATAAAAAGAAAACATTCCGCATAAATTAGAGAGAAAAGCTGGGAGGTTTTCTTTATGCCTGTCAATATATTTCGAAAAGAATATGTTACGGAAAGAGAAAAAAAGACTGGAGAAAAACATTGGGGCAGGAAGAAAACGGATAATTCCGTTTCAGAACGTTTTATGACAGCTATGGAACTTCCTGGTGACTTGGCATATAAAGCCCCGATTATTACCATTACCGGGCCGGCCCAGGTATTGATCGAGAACTATAAAAGCATTTTATCCTATACTACGGAAAAGCTGGTCATCGTTACCTGCCAGGGACGTGTAATTCTTCAAGGGAAAAATCTGGAAATATTTCATTATAATGTTTTAGAAATGGAAGTAAAGGGCCGGATTACAGCGGTAATGCTGGAATGCGTCTAAAGATATCAGAAGGGAAAGTTCTTAAAATAGATAGCAAAGGAGACGAAACCCAAATGGATGGTTCCCAAAAGTTTCTTAGAGGTTTCTTAAAAATCTCAATATCCGGAGACCAGATCGAACGCTTCTTAAATCTCTGTCACGCAAGAGCCATTCCATTGGAAAATGTATTTCATCAATCGGAAAACAGCATAACAGCTTATATATCAGTAAATAATTTTCGAAAACTTACCCCTATACATAGAAAAACCAGAGTTCATATCCATATATTGCAAAAAAGAGGTTTGCCATTCTGGATGTATAAAAGTAAAAAGCGAAAATGCTTCATAATTGGGATTATTTTTTGCGCTTCTTTGTTGTTCTGGCTCTCCGGTCATATCTGGAATATCCATATTGATGGAAATGTAGCCAATTCCACCCCTCAACTTTTGGAATTTCTGGATCAGCAGGGCATTATTCACGGAATAAGTCGGAAAAAAGCAAATTGTTCCCAGATTGCGTCCCTTCTTCGGAAAAAATATCCGGATATTACGTTTGTTTCTGCCAGGGTTCAGGGCACATGCTTATTCCTTTCGATTCAGGAAGAAACACTTACAGAAGATATACAAAAGTCTGAAAGTCCTTGTGACCTGATTTCAGATCTGGATGGCGAAATTGTGAATATAGTTATCAGAAGCGGGACTCAACAGGTGAGAATAGGCGATAATTGCAAGAAAGGTGATGTTCTTGTAACGGGGGAGGTGCCAATCCTGAATGACAGCCAGGAACTGGTCCGGACGAAATACGTTTCTGCAGATGCAGATATTTATGTACGCCACCAGACTTCCTACTATAAGGAAATTCCACTTCTTTACGAGAAAAGGGTTCAAAGTGGAATGCCAAAGACCAACTGGTATTTTCATACAGGAAACTGGATTTTTGGTGCTGGTACTGGAACAGAGAATCAGTGCCTCGTTTCTGTAGAAGAAATTCCCTGGAGGCTGACTGAAAACTTTGTCCTTCCCTTTTCTCTGGGGAAAATCATCAGGGTACCGTATGAGATTCAGGAGGCTGTTTATACAAAGGACGAGGCAGAACAAAAACTTATGGTACAATTAAAATCTTATAAAAAGAATTTGCTGGAAAAGGGAAGCAAAATCGAAAACTGTAGTCTGTCTGTGGTAATGGAAGAAAACAGCTGCATTATGAAAGGGACTTTAACATTGGTGGAGAAATGCGGGGTAAAATCCCTTAGGAATCCCCTATGAAAAGAGCTTGACTTAAAGTGGACTTTAAGGTCTATAATTGGTTCTGACTGATAGCCAAGGTGCTATCGCCAGAGGCGATAAGGAGTACATTTTGGCGTGTAATAGGGAAGCTGCTGAACAGCTGCATAAACAGGGTTTTAGGAGGTTTGAAATATGGATCACAAAAAAATAATACCTGGCAAAGGTGGAGAACACTATATTCCTTACAGCGAACGTACCGGAGAAGTGTCAACTGTTTATTTTACAAGAGATCTTTCTCCAGCGGGATTGCAGAAACTGTATGAGCGCGTGAATCAGAATATGACTGGAAAAATTGGAATTAAGCTTCATACAGGAGAGAAACATGGACCAAATATTATTCCTCGTTCATGGGTTGAGAATCTGATTAAGAATGACATTCCGGATGGTACAATTGTAGAGACAAATACTTATTATGAAGGAGACCGCTATACGACTGAATTGCATCGCGAGACCCTTAAGGTAAATGGCTGGACATTTTGCCCTGTTGATATTATGGATGAAGAAGGGACGATTGATCTTCCTGTAAAGGGAGGTAAATGGTTTGACCATATGACTATGGGAAGCCATATTGTAAATTACGATTCTCTTCTGGTGCTTACCCATTTCAAAGGACATACCATGGGAGGTTTCGGTGGTTCCAATAAGAATATTGGGATTGGATGCGCGGATGGCCGCATTGGTAAAGGGATGATTCATACAGTGAAAGGCTCTGACAATTTATGGAGCATTGCCGAGGAAGAGTTGATGGAGAGAATCACAGAGTCCTCTAAGGCGACAGTGGATCATTTCGGAAAGAATATCACTTTTATCAACTGTCTGCGCAACATGTCTGTATCCTGTGACTGCGAGGGCGTAGGAGCGGAACCAGTGGTGACTCCAAATATCGGCATCGTTGCTTCTTCAGATATTCTGGCTGTGGACCAGGCTTCTGTTGATCTTGTCTTTGCATTGAAAGATGATGACAGACAGGCCTTGTGTGAACGTATGACTACACGTCACGGATTGCGTCAGCTCAGCTACATGAAAGAGATTGGCATGGGAAATGATCTATATCATCTTATTGATATTGACAATGCAGATGCTGAAATTTCTCCGGCTGAAGCTGTAAAAGACGTAGTTCCGTTCACTGCTGAATAAATAAAGAGTTTTGCTGTAATACCTGTTGTGGGGGACGGTAATAAATATACAACTGCTGCAGTTTTACTTTCGAATCTGATTCGGAGTATATAATTGCAGCAGTTTTTAGTTTCCTGTTTTCATGTAAAAGTTGAAAAGCTATCCTCAGGGTGGTATAATTTTGAAAGATAAGTTACTGTTAGTAACAAAGACATATTCTTATGAGACACAAGGAGGAGCATTTTTTTGAAATCCGCGAATATAGAGATCGACTCATTAGAAATTTTACAGGAACTTTTTGGAATCAATGACAAGCTGATCAAGGTGATCGAGAACCGCCTTGGCGTATCCATCACCCAGAGAAATTCCTGTATTACGGTAAGTGGAGGCAATGATGGCAGGATACGGTCAGCTGTAAATATCATTGAAGCCATGCAGGAAGCCCTTGGAAAACAACAGCAGCTTTCCGTGGATATGATCCATCGTTTTCTGGATGAGACAGAGGAAGAAGATGACGGTGAGGAGGACATTGCAGACAGTACCCGTAAGGTATTGGGAGATGCAGTTACCCTGAATTACAAGAATATTCCGATCCGTACAAAGACGATCGGACAGAAGAATTATATAAATGCCTTGAAGAATAATACAGTAACGATCTGTATTGGTCCTGCCGGTACTGGTAAGACTTATCTGGCGGTTGCGTATGCTGCAGAGCTTTACCGGAATGACGAGATCGAGAGGATCATCCTCAGCCGTCCGGCTATTGAAGCAGGTGAGAAGCTTGGCTTCCTTCCTGGCGATCTCCAGGAGAAGGTTGATCCTTATCTGAAACCTTTGTATGATGCATTAAATGACGTATTCGGTCCAGACCAGGCAGCGAAGCTGCGGGAGCGTGGAATCATAGAGGTTGCCCCTCTTGCTTACATGCGTGGACGTACCCTGAATAACAGTATGATCATCATTGATGAAAGCCAGAATGCTACACTTCCGATTTTAAAAATGGCACTTACCCGTATTGGTACGGGCTCGAAGATGATCCTTACCGGTGATGTAACTCAGATCGACCTTTCCAAGGAGACCGATTCCGGACTTCAGAAATGTGCTTCGATCCTGAAAAATGTAGACGATATCGCGACGATTTCCCTGACGAACAGGGACGTTGTCCGTTGTAAGATCGTTAAAGATATCGTAAAGGCTTTCGAGAAAGAGGAAGCCAGGGCACAGGAGAAAACCCAGAAGCGGGCAGAGCGCAGGACGAGACGTTAGAGCGTGCTTGAAAAATCATTCCTGCAATCCTTGAAAAATGTATTTTACAGATAATTTCAGATGATTAGTAAAATAAACTATATGGTACAGGAGGAAAACATCTTGGTAACAATAGAATATGAGTGTGAGACGGATTTCGACCTTGGGCTTGATTGCCCCGCTCTTGCAAAGATGGTTGCAGAGAAAGTCCTGGATATGGAGAAATGTCCATGGGATGCACAGGTGAATCTGGTTCTTACAGATAACGAAGAAATTAAGCGGGTTAATACAGAATTTCGCGGAATAGAGAGAGCCACAGATGTGCTTTCTTTTCCTATGCTGCCTTTTGAGACACCGGCGGATTATTCTGTAGCCGAGGTTGACGAGTCCTGTTTTGACCTTGACAGTGGGGAGCTTCTTCTGGGGGACATAATGATTTCCGCAGAGCGCGCAGCTGCACAGGCAGAGGAGTATGGACACAGCGTGAAGCGAGAGTTCTGCTTTCTGGTTGCACACAGTATGCTCCATCTTTTAGGATATGACCATATGACGCCCGAGGAAGCACAGGACATGGAAGCCCGTCAGGCGAAAGCCCTGGATGAGCTTGGAATCACCCGCTGAGATCTGGAGTCGGTATGATTTGATCTTGGAACGCAAGACATCATAAATATAAGGCATAAGGAGGATATAACATGAAAAGAAAAATGTTTAAGCTTCTCACAGGAGTGTTGCTTTCCTGCGCACTTGCAGGATCTACAGTAGCGGTTCAGGCAGAAGAGAGCCCGGAAGCTGCCGTAAAGAGCTATCTTACCGGCGAGAATGTGTCCGAGAGTATCGGCAGGAGAAGACCGATTGCAGTTATGCTTGGCAATGACACCAACGGTGCCCCGCAGAGTGGTACAGAGAATGCTGGTGTTATTTACGAAGCACCAGTAGAAGGCGGGATCACCCGGCTTATGGCGGTTATTGAGGACTATGATAATATTCCAAGAATTGGCTCTGTCAGAAGCTGCCGTGATTATTTCCTGTTTTATGCTAATGAGTATGATGCCATTTATTCCCATTATGGACAAGCGGTCTATGCATTGCAGTACCTGGATCAGCATCTTATAGATAATCTGAATGGACTGACACTGGGAAATGCATATTACCGTAGTACAGACCGTGTGGCTCCACACAATGCTTACACAGATTTTTCCCATCTTCAGGCTGGTATCCAGAGCCAGGGATACAGTCAGCAGTATAAGGAGGATTATACCGGTCATTTCCAGTTTGCACCGGAGGGGACAGAGACCACTCTGGATGATGGCGTTTCTGCAAACGTTGTGAAATTGGATAATTTCGCATACAATCATCCATGGTTTGAGTATAACGCAGATACGAAGGAATACAGCCGTTTCCAGTTTAATGCACCCCATATTGACCAGAACACAGGGAATCAGCTGACCTGTGAGAATATTATTTTACAGTACTCAGACTATCAGCCATATGATCCCAATGGTTATCTGAACATTGATACCCAGTCTGGAGGAGAAGGCAAGTATATTACGAGAGGTAAGGCAATTGATATTCACTGGACCAGGGATTCCCAGTGGGGAATTACTCATTATTACGATTCCAATGATCAGGAGATTCAGCTGAATCCAGGGAAAACATGGGTAGAGATCGTGCTGAAGGATTCCGTGGATTCCGTATCTTTACAGTAGAAGCAGTGTAATTCAGCGTACAATTGCTAATAAGAATTATAAATATGAATAACAAATAATGTGTATTGCAATAATGGAAATTGCAAATAATAGGAATTACAAATGATAAGAATCGTGAAGGGAACGTTGGAAATGCAGCAACGTTCCCTTTTGCAATCATAAGCGTACGCATGCAAAGAAAACGATATGGGCACAGATATATTTTCCCTATTAAAATGTGAAAATTATTTGAAATTATATAAGTGTTTCCAGGAAACCATGGACGAATGGATAAAAATGATGTAAGATAAAAAAATGTATAACTGCTTAAAGCAGTTAGAATAGCGAAATATAATAACGGAGTTGACAGATAAAATGAATTACCGGGAAAGACTGAAAGATAAGAAGCGTATTGTAATAAAAATCGGAAGCTCGTCTCTTACCCATGCACAGACTGGCAAGCTGAATCTTCGGAAGCTGGAGATCCTGGTCAGAGAGTTAGGAGACCTGCGCAATCAGGGCAAGGATGTGGTACTGGTATCTTCTGGCGCGATTGCTGTTGGTGCAGCGGCACTTGGATTTAAAGAGAAGCCTCAGGAGCCACGGCAGAAACAGGCATGTGCAGCAGTTGGACAGGCCAGGCTGATGATGATCTATCAGAAGCTGTTCGGGGAATACAACCAGATGGCAGGTCAGATCCTTATGACTAAGAATACCATGGTAAATAATGCTAACCGTAAGAATGCAGAGAATACGTTTAATGAGCTTTTATCCATGGGGGTTATTCCCATTGTTAATGAGAATGACTCTATTTCCACATATGAGCTGCAGTCTCTTGAGAAGTTTGGAGACAATGACACGCTTTCCGCTGTGGTAGCAGCCTTGATCGGCGCAGACCTTCTGATCCTTATGTCTGATATTGATGGACTTTTCACAGATGATCCAAATACCAATCCAGATGCGAAGTTTATTGATACGGTTGAGACACTGGATGAAAAGCTTCTTGGTATGGGGAAAGGTTCTACAGGAAGCAAGGTTGGTACAGGTGGAATGGCTACCAAGCTTACCGCTGCCAGAATTGCCACTGCCGCAGGTACGGACATGGTGATTGCAAACGGTGGCGATTTCCATAATATCCACAGAATCGTGGAAGGTGACACCTGTGGGACTTTATTTGTTGGAAAAAAAGAAGAAGAGTTTTTCCTGATAGATTATATAGAGAAACTGTTATAAGATTTCAGCAGGATGCTTGTAAAGTACACAGCAGCATGCTTTTTAACACGCTTTTGCGTGTACAATTTAGATTACACAGACAATTTACAGGAGGAGTATGATTATGGACAGCACAAAAATCGACCGCATTAACACCCTTCACCATAAGGCACAGAGTGTAGGTCTTACTGAAGAGGAGAAAAAAGAGCAGGCAGAGCTCCGTAAGGAGTACATTGCCACGATCAAAATGAATCTCCGAAATCAGCTGGATAATATTGATATCAAGGAAGCAGATGGCACTGTTGTAAACCTTGGAGAGAAATATGGAAGAAAAAAGACTCATTAGGAAGCAGGTATTTGCAGCCAGGAAGCAGTACAGCGATGGGGAGATAGAAGCGTGGAGCCGCCAGATAACAGACCTGGTGACGAAGACTTCTGAATTTTCCACTGCCAGACAGATCATGGCTTATGCAGACTACAATCATGAAGTAATAACACGTTACATAATCGAGGAAGCCTGGAAGCAGGGGAAAGAAACTGCAGTCCCCAAGGTCGTGGGAAAAGATATGCTTTTCTACCGGCTCACAGATTTCTCCCAGTTAGAACCTGGTTATTTCGGAATTCCGGAACCGGTGCAGGGCGAGACCGTGGAATGGGAAGACGCACTTATGATCATGCCTGGTGTGGCGTTTGATCCGCAGAATCACAGAGTGGGCTATGGAGGCGGTTTTTATGATCGATTTCTGGAGAAGCATCCACATATATTCAGGCTTGCTGTAGCATTTGATTTTCAGATGTTCGAACAGGTTCCCACAGAATCCACGGACATTTGTCCGCAGATGATCGTGACCCAGAGTAAGATTTATACGGCTGGGCATTAGTTGGATAATATTATAGCGTGCTTGAAAATCATTCCGGCAATCGGAAGGAGGAGATTGAATGAATGAAATGCTGATAACTCTTGGCAGGAATGCCAAAGAGGCTGAAATAGTACTTCGTAATCTGGATACAGCGAAGAAAAACCAGGTATTAGAAGCAGTTGCAGATGGCCTTGTTGCCAGTTCCGGGGAACTCCTTAAGGCCAATGCAATTGATGTGGAAAATGGCAGGGCAAACCAGATGCCAGAAGGCCTGGTAGACCGTCTGATGCTGACAGAAGCCAGAATTGAAGGGATGGCAGAGGGACTTCGCCAGGTCGCAGCCCTGGAGGATCCTATCGGGGAAGTCACTGGAATGAAAAAACGTCCCAACGGGCTTCTTATTGGTCAGAAACGGGTACCGCTTGGGGTGATCGGGATCATTTATGAGGCGAGACCAAACGTGACAGCAGATGCGTTTGCCCTTTGTTTTAAGACGGGCAATGCGGTAATCCTGAAGGGTGGCAGTGATGCCATTCATTCCAATACAGCGATCGTGGAGTGCATCCGCAGGATCCTGGACGAAAATGGTGTTACGAAGGATGCAATCCAGCTCATAGCCGATACTTCCAGAGAAACAGCCGGAGAGTTTATGCGGATGAATGAATATGTGGATGTATTGATTCCAAGAGGCGGCAGGGGACTGATCAAAGCAGTGGTAAATAACAGCACCATTCCTGTTATTGAGACTGGTACAGGAAACTGTCATATATATGTGGATGAAAGTGCGGATCTTCAGATGGCGGCAGATATTGTGATGAATGCCAAGACCCAGAGAGTTGGTGTATGCAATGCCTGTGAATCTCTTCTGGTGCATGAGAAAGTGAAGGATGCATTTCTGCCGGTACTTGCAGAGCGCCTGCGTACGAAGAACGTAGAGATGCGTGCCGACGAACAGGCGAAAGCGCTGATTCCGGATGCTGTATCAGCAACAGAAGAAGACTGGGGAACGGAATATCTGGATTACATTCTTTCCATTAAGGTGGTTGGAAGCGTAGATGAGGCCATAAGCCATATTAACCGTTATAATACCGGACATTCAGAAGCGATTATTACAAATGATTATAATAATGCCCAGAAGTTCCTGGATGAAGTAGATGCAGCGGCTGTGTATGTAAATGCCTCTACCCGTTTTACAGATGGTTTTGAATTTGGCTTTGGCGCGGAGATCGGCATCAGTACCCAGAAGCTTCATGCCCGCGGCCCTATGGGACTTCTGGCACTTACTTCCACAAAATTTATCATTTATGGAAATGGACAGGTTCGTCCATAGGTTTGATTTTTTTAATGAAATGTGATATACTGGACTTCGATGTTAATACATAATACGGGGGACTCATATATAAGGAGGACTTTTAAAATGAAAAAAAAGCAACTTTTAGCATTTATAATGGCTGGAACCCTTGTAACCGGCATGGCTCCGGCTACAGCAGCATTTGCTGAGGATACCCAGACTATGACGATAGATGATGCAGCAGCCGTTGCTGTAGAGTCAGAGGAAGGCAGCGAAGCAGTTGCAGAACCGGCCGCTGATACCACTGATGGAGCAGAAGATTCTGCGACAGATTCAGCAGCTGAGCCGGATGCTCCGGCTGAACCAGATGCTTCTGCACAGACACCGGCAGCAGAGCCTACACAGGAAGCTGCAGAGACACCAGCTGCGGATAATGCTGCTGGTACAGAAGAAGCCACAGATGAAGGCTTTGGCAGCGGAGAGACAGAAGAGATGGCTATGGAGGACGCTGATATCGCAGTTCAGGCAGAAGAAAATGCTTCTGGCAAGATTTATGTTCAGACTGCTGATGGAAACCAGAAAGAGTATCAGTCCTTAAAAGAAGCGATTACAGCAGCACCAGCAGGTGTAGGTAAGGATGGTGCACTGACTCAGATTCTCGTAACTGGCTCCATTGAGATCAGTGAGACATTGGTAATTGACCAGGATAAAAATGTTTCCATTGCAGCTGCTGAGGATGGAGTTACGATCACCCGTGCTTCCGGATTTAAAGGAGACATGTTTAAAGTTACCGGGGCGAACACTTCTTTCCAGTTTGGAACTGGTAAAAGTGGGGATGCCATATTAGAGCTTACGGTAAACGGAACGATGACAGAAGGAGACGCAGATGGCTCTATCGTGTCAATGGATTCCGGTTATTTTGGAATTTCCGATGGAATTACATTGACTGGTAACCTGACGAATGCTGCAGGATCTGCAATCTGCAACAAAGGCGGATCAGGTGCCATTGCTCTTGCAGGTGGTACCATTACTGGTAACCAGTCCTTAGATGAGACTACCGGAGGAGCTATTTACAGTGAAGGTGAGATTCGTGTATCCGGTTCTGTAGTTGTAAAGGATAATAAAGACGATTCTGTTAATGACAACAGCATTGTGTTAAATGGAGATAAAGCATGTATTGTAGCGGCAGGTGCCCTTGCAGCAGATGCAGATCTTCAGGTGCGCAGAGCGGATGCTGCAGCTGGAAAGGCTCTTGTAGCCCTTGCAGAAAATGCTGGTACAACAATTGCAGACGCTTTAGCACATATCCATTATCTTGATGCCACGTATACAATCAATAGTACTACTGGTGAATTGGAGGAAGTGAAAGACCCAGTCAGCTCCATGGAACTGACCGCAGATTCTATTTCATGGAACAAGGCATATGATCATACGGTTGATATCAGTTTCCATGCCAATGATGCAGGTGAAGGTGGCAGATATTATATTGCGTGGATGAAGAAGTCTGATTCTACTCCAAGCTTCGATGAAGTTAAGAAAGACAGCACTGATTCTGGATATATTAATGGACCGGTTTCCATTTCAATCGGCGGAGTTGCTTATGATACACCGATCAAAGTGGTAGTATATGGTGAAGATGTAAATGGTTTACAGGCGGTTAAGCCATTAGTAATAACCTTAAAAGCAAAAGCTACTCCACCTACCGAGACTCCTACCACACCTACTCCAACTACACGTGCTACCATTAATCCATCTGTCAGTGAGAGTAAAGTTACCGGATTAGAAGATCCGTTAGCATTCTATCCGAATACAATGTACAATTTCAAGGTAACAGGTGCTGGTACCGATAATACAAGTCCAGTTAAGGGCGACACCAAGTGGATTCCTTACGGCTGGAGCATGTCCGCGAAGAATATCGACACCGGTTACCAGAAGAGCTGGTCTATTAAAAATGTAAATGGTATCAAACAGGCGAAGACCTTTAAGATGTACATCTTCTTCCAGAAATATATTTACAATGGATCTGAGTGGGAAGCAACCGGTGTGAAAGAGGCACTTCCGACGGAGTTCAAGTCCAAAGCAATTGACTTCACTATCACTCCATCCGGCACCATCACACCGACAGCAACAGATGGCTATGATGACGGATATGGTAATGGCGGTTCTGGAGATGGTACTGGGGACGGTACAGGTGATGATGCAGAGAATCATGATGGCACAGACAGCGATACAGGTTCTTCTTCTGCAACCAATGCAAGAACAGCTGATAATTCCCCAATTGCAACCATGATGATGCTTGCAAGCCTTTCCCTTGTAGCTGGCGGTTATGTTATCGTCAGAAAGAGAAAAAAAGAGGATGAAATCTGATAACAGAATTGTAGAAAAAATCTGATAAGAGAGTTATAGAAAATCTGGTAACAAAATCATAGAAAAGCATGTAAGGCAGGTCTTTGGACCTGCCTTTTTGCATATAATGGTATTGGCGGCGGGGGACAGGCTGGTACTTGAAATGAAATGCTGCCTGAGATTTTCCTCCGCTGCAGGAGGGATACTATGTTATCAGAAACAGGAAATAAGTTTCAACAGAAGACAATTCCAATTGAAAATAAAACCGAGATAAAAAGAGATGGGGAAAATGGGCAAAACATATCGTACGAGAAGCTTTATTATTCCTTATGGGAACTGGCTGGACGCTACAGCAGCTTCTGTCAGTTCCGGGTGATCGGAAATAGTCATGATGAGAGAATGATCCCAATGCTGGAAATCGGTACAAGTCAACAGGCAATCTTTTGTGTGTCCGGTGTTGAAGGAACCCAGAGAATCATGCCGCTGCTTTTGCTGAAGATGGCAGAAGAGTATTGCAGGGCATATGAATGTGGATGGGAGCTGGAAGAACTTTATCAGGTAAGAAATCTATTAAACAAAATAAGAATCTGTATCATTCCATTATTAAATCCGGATGGATACGAAATCACCCAGAATGGCTTCGGGACGATCCGAAATCCGATTTACAGGCAAATGCTTCGCATGCAAAGTATTCCGGCAAAAGATTTCGGGTACAATGTAAGAGGAGTGGACATTTCCCATAATTTTCCTACCTTTCACTATATCCATTCCAGAATGGGAGAAGAGCCGGCCAGTGAAAATGAGACAAAAGCGCTGGTACGTATGATACAGGAATATGAGAGCTGTGGACTTCTGACTTTTGGACAATCAGGAAGAGAAATTATTTATTTTCACAGTCAGCAGAGCCTGGGAAGTCTTCCAAAGTCTTACCGGCTTGCCCGCCATATGCAGAAATCTTCTTCCTATCATCTGGAGCGGGAACAGATGACAGAACCTTCAAGGCAAAAATACAAAGGAATGGGGACGCCGGAACAATATTACATGCAGACAAGAAAGCAACCAGCTTTCCGGATCAAGGTTCCTGTGCCCACAAACAGGGAAAATATGGGTGAAGAAGAAAGTAAAAGAATATTTGAAGAAATACATCTGCTTCCACTGGAATATATTTTTTCATTGGATCAGAAATAAAATTGGACTATTAATAAAAAAGCTTAAAAAGTTGATAAAATAGGAGATATCTGCTTTTGCAGATACCTCCAGTGTATGACTAAATATGTTTCGCTTTAGGTTAAAACTTTATTTTGCAGAGTGGGACAGACTTTCTGGGTTCTCATATTTTTTACGGATATCCTTCATAACGAAAAGATAGGAAACACCGGTGAAAACAGCGGCAGTGAACCAGGCCGCAGGATCACAGAAGCATGCAAGCGGATAGCTTGCAACAGCCATGGAAATCATTGCCACAACCAGACGGGCGATCAGCTCAGAAACACCGCCCATCATCGGGAGAAAACCATATCCACAGCCCTGCATGGTGTTACGGAAAACGAAAATTGTGCTAAGTGGGATATAGAATATAATGCTCATATAAATATACGTTCTTGCCCATGGGAACATACTGGACATATCCACATCTCCAGTGAAAAACAACCCCAGCGCCGGTTTCAGCAGAAGAACCACAAGAACTGCAGCACCAACTGCGTAAACAACAGAAGCACCAAGGGCTGCTTTCACGCCCTGACGGATACGTTTGATATCACCTTTTCCAAAATTCTGGCCGCTGTAGGTCGCCATGGTCTGTCCCATAGCCATCATACCCTGTGTAACCAGGTTCTGTAGCTTGCTGGCGGCTGTATAGGAAGCAACCGCATCAGAACCAAAAAGGTTGATAGCCGCCTGCATGATCATGGTTCCAGATGCAGTAATGGCGAACTGGAGTGCCATCGGAATTCCCATGGCAAGCTGATTGCGGCTTTCCCTGCCGTGAAGCTTCCAGTGTCTTCTGTCAGGAGCAAGATCCGGCATGCGGACATAAATATAGATCAGACAGAGAATCGCGGAAATTCCCTGGGAAAAAATAGTCGCGTAAGCAGCACCTGCCACTCCCATTTTGAAATTGATGATCAGGACAAGATCCAGTGCAACGTTTAAAACAGCGGAAAATACCAGAAAAATAAGCGGAAGCCTGCTATTTCCCACAGCACGGAGAAATGAGGAGAACAGGTTGTAAAAAATAGTGGCGATAATTCCCGCACTGATGATCATTACATAGGTATAAGCATCCTGAAAGATATTATCAGGAGTATTCATCAGCTTCAGAAGGGAATGCATACTGAGCATACTGAGGCCACTGATGAGAACTGTAAAAATCAAAGAGAGCAGAATACCATTGGCAACGCTGGCTTTTACCCCTTCGGTATCCTTCGCCCCGAAGCGCTGAGAAGTAAGGACAGAAAAACCAGCGGTGATTCCCTGTGAAAAGCCTACGATCAGAAACATGATCGTTCCTGTGGAACCAACTGCCGCAAGTGCATCGGCACCTACATAGCGGCCTACGATAATTGTGTCAGCCATATTGTATAGTTGCTGAAAAATGTTTCCGATAATAAGAGGAAGCATAAATTTCAGAATCACCGGCAAAGGCCGGCCCTTCGTCATGTCTTTTTCCATAAAACCCCTTCTTTTCCATAAATATATACTGAAAAGCTACATATTATTAATGCCTCTGTTTTCATTGATCCAGAAGCGAAAGCTATTTTATCACACTATGGCTTATCTGTCACCCTCTTATTTTTCGAAAATGCGAAGATTTTTTATGAAGTATTTTAGAGATTGGCGTATTGACCAAAGGGATTTTGTACAAATAATTGCTTCTAAGAGCAGTGAAAGACAGTGTTTTACTTGCTATTTATAAAATCAGATGGTACAATAAAATATAAAATGTGAAGATATTATTTTCGAAAGAGAGGCACTACATAAATGGCAAATGAACATGGAGAACAGATCAGAATCGTGCAGGAGACAGTAGCTGGTAAGGAGATCACCTTTGCCCACGTAATGGGCGGCCCGGCACCGATCATTTATCAGAAGCTGGGACTGAACCCACAGCTGGATTACCGTTCCTCAGCGATTGGAATTATGAATATGACACCGCCGGAATCTGCTGTTATCGCTTCAGATATCGCAGTAAAGAGTGGTAATGTTTATCTTGGATTTGCAGACCGCTTTACCGGAACCCTGATCATTACAGGTGAGATTTCGGAAGTCATGTCAGCTATGACGGAGATCGTAGATTATTTCCGTGATTCTCTTGGCTATGTAGTCTGCAATATTACGAAACGATAGGAAGTAAGAGCATGGAGCGAATAACGAAGGAAGAACTGCTGGAAATGCTGTTCCATGATAATTATGAACATCTGAAGGGCAAGAAGCTTCGTATGACCCGTGTACGTGTACCTGGCAAAGAGGTTTGCCTGGCTCATGTAATAAGCCCGTCGCAGGCATGTATTTATGAGAATCTGGGATTACACATCGGTGTTCATGAAGGGGAAGACCATACAGGAGAGTCAATCGGATTGATCCGCTTTACCCCATGGGAGGCAGTGGTGGTGGCAGCAGATGTTGCTACGAAGAGCGCAGATGTACAGATTGGATTTATGGACCGTTTTTGCGGTTCTCTTATATTGACTGGCGGGCTGTCACAGGTACAGACAGCAGTGGAAGAGGTTGTGCGGTTCTTTGACCAGGAGCTGGGATTTAAAGTTTGTGAAGTTAATAAGAGCTGAGGGAAAGATAGGGGACACACAGACAGATGAAGAAGATTTTTTTAATGGGAAGAAGTGAAGCTGGTAAAACTTCGCTGACGCAGGCACTGAAGGGCGAGGAGCTTCATTACATAAAGACGCAGTATACCAATTCAAATGACGATACCATCGATTCCCCTGGAGAGTATGCGGAGTCCAAGCATTTCAGTGTAGGACTTGCCTGCTTTTCGTTTGAAGCGGATGTGGTGGCTATTGTACAGGCAGCAGATGAACCCTTTAATCTGTTCGGAGCAAGCTGCCGTTCTTTCATTTTGCGTCCGCTGATCGGTATTATTACGAAAATCGATTCCCCATATGCCAATATTCCTATGGTAAGACAGTGGTTGATCAATGCAGGCTGTGAGCGCATATTCATGGTGAACAATGTGACAAGGGAAGGCATTGATGAATTAATGGAATATCTGCAGGACGACATGCCAAGGCTTACACTGGAGCAGGCGAAGTTCAAACAGAGTCTTGGCCTTAATGAATGGGATCCCCTTCCGAAAGGGGTGACTTATCCGGAGGGAATTTCCTGATTACAGGAAGAGATTCCAGACGATCAATGGCAGCTTTAATAAGATTAGTTTGAAATCAGGTAATAGGGAAGAAGGATAGGCATGATGGAGAAGGGCAAAGAAGAAGAGAATAAACCACTGAATCTTTTCAGGAAATTTAGAAATAGCTATATTTTTCCATGCATGATATTATGCCTGGGACTTATAGCTTTTTTTCCTGTAAAAATATGTGCAGAAAGTCAGAAGACAGTCCGGGTAGGCTATTACTTTTCTCATAATTTCCAGGAGGGCACCAGTGATGATGAGGTGAAAAGCGGATACAGCTATGAGTATCTACAGAAGCTTGCATCTTATACAGGCTGGAAATATGAATATGTGTATGGAGACTGGTCAACACTTTATGAAGAGCTGGTTTCCGGTGAGATTGACCTGATGGCTGGAATCGCGTATTCTTCTGACCGGATCCAGTTGATCCGTTATCCGGATGCGCCAATGCTTAATGAGACTTTCTATATTTACAAAAATGCTGATGATGACTCCATAAAATGTGGTGATATGAATTCCTACAAAGGGAAAAAGATCGGGACCCTGCGAAACAACCAGCGAATGACTGCTGCTCTTGAAAAATGGAAGATACAGAATTATGTGGATATTGAAATTGTCTATTATGACGATCTGCAAACCTGTGCACAGGGATTTAATAACAAGGAAATAGATGGTTTTGTAAGTGCAGACAATGTTGTCTCTTCTTATTTTGGGATTAATCCTGTGGAAAAAATAGGCAAACAGCCTTTCTACATCTGCATTGCGAAAGACCGTCCGGATCTTCTTAATGAACTGAACATGGCTATGAATATTATAAATGAGCAGGACTCAGCAGATCTGGATGACCTGAAAAATAAGTACTATACGGAAACTACAGTCAGTGTTTTTCTGTCTGAAAAAGAGCAGAAATGGATGGATGAGCATGAGAAAATCGTAGTGGGTTATCTGGATCATTATCTGCCATACTGTGATACCCAGAAAGATGGATCTGTAACGGGACTTCTTTGTGATATTGTTCCGGATATGTTTCAGGCTCTTCCTGGAAATTATAAGCCGGAAATCGTATATCAGCCATTTGAAGACCAGAACGATATGCTGGAATGTCTGAAAAATGGTGATCTAGATATGATTTTTCCGGTAAGCGACGGCAAATGGTACTCAGAGCAGAATGGTTTTGTCCAGAGTTCTGCTGTAGTGGAATTTCCCATTTCTCTCGCTTATAAAGAGCCCTATAAAGAGGGGATTACGGATAAAATAGCGGTAAACAGGAATAATCTGCGTCAATACTGGTATACTATATCCAATTATCCGGATTCTGAAATCCTTCCCTATGATTCTGTTGAAGAATGTGTCGAAGCAGTAAGCTCCGGGGAGGCAGGGAGCACATTGCTTGGAGCACTCCGTGTCAGTCAGCTCCTTCACGGGGAACGGAAAATGAATGTGATCACACTGACTGATGAAGAGAAGGTCTGCTTTGGCGTTGCCCATGGGAACAGCGGTATGCTTCAGGTCGTGAACCATGGCATAAGCGTTCTTGGCGAGAGCTATGGTCTCAATCATACTTACCGGTATCTGAATACCCTGTCTACATATACTCTGACCGATGTGATACAGGATCATGTATGGCTGTTTACAGGAATCATGTCAGCTATATTATTACTGATCATCTGGTATTTTATCCGGCGGGAACAGGCACAGCAGGCAGCTGCCAGAAAAGAGCAGAAGCATAAAGAACTTCTGGAGGAAGCTCTTGGAGCTGCCAGACAGGCATCAGTGGCAAAGAAGGTATTTCTTCAGAACATGTCCCACGATATCCGTACACCTATGAATGCAGTAGTTGGTTTTACCAATCTTGCTATTCAGTCCGGGGATGATTCCGAAAAGGTACAGGACTATTTGTCGAAAATCAAAGTATCAAGTGAACATCTTCTTGGTATCGTAAATGAAGTACTGGAGATCAGCAGAATCGAAAGCGGCCAGACGAAGCTGGACGAGAATATATGCAGCATCAGGGATATTGTAGATGAGACCAGCGTGATCATCAGCAATCAGGCACAGGAGAAGAATCAGATATTTACGATAGATATTTCGCAGATCCAGAATTATTATATATATTGTGATAAACTACGCATGAAGGAAATTCTGGTTAATCTTCTTGGAAATTCTGTGAAATACACCCAGACGGGAGGAAGGATTTCTCTTCGGATCCTTCAGTTCCCTTGTAAACACAAAGACTATGGAAATTATGAAATACGTGTAAAAGACAACGGTTGCGGCATGAGTAAGGAATTCCAGAAAAAAGTGTTCCTGCCATTTGAGAGACAATCTACCTCTACGGTAAGCGGAGTGCAGGGAACCGGACTTGGTATGACCATCATAAAAGGATTTGTGGATCTGATGGGCGGTACGATCCAGATTGATTCCGAAGAAAACAAGGGAACTGAGATCGTAGTGAAATTGTGCCAGAGACTGGCAGATGCCCCGGCAAAGATCAGCCAGACCAGAGAATTTTATCCACCTGAAATTTTTGCTGGTAAGCGAATCCTTTTGGCGGAGGATAATATTCTGAACCGGGAAATCGCAGTTGCGATTCTGGAGGATTCAGGTCTTCTGGTGGATGTGGCAGAAAATGGGGCAATTGCAGTAGAGAAAATAATAAAATCTTCTCCAGGTTATTACACAGCAGTTCTTATGGACATTCAGATGCCTGTAATGGATGGATATACAGCTACCCGCAAAATCCGCGAACTATCGGATCCGGATCTTGCAGAGATACCTGTTATTGCGGTTTCAGCGAATGCATTTGATGAAGACAGGGAAGCCTCAAAAGAAGCCGGAATGGACGGACATCTGGCGAAGCCGATCAGTGCAGAAGAGCTTATGCTTACACTTGGGAAGATTATATACAAGAAATAAAGATTGTTTAAAAGGCTCTGGAGTGTGTTTGAAACACGGTCCGGAGCCTTTTTGCGCATGGACTAATGACGCCTGCGATATTCTCTTGGGCTGCAGCCTTTTATCTTCGCAAACACCTTGGAATAGTAATTGGAATCTGTAAACCCGGCATTTTCAGCAGCATCGCTGATAGGTTCTCCGGCGTTCAGATCTTCCAGACTGCGTTCAATCCGGTATTCCTGGAGAAAAGCAAACAAAGTTGTATTCATGTGACGTTTAAACAGCCGGGTACATTCACTTTCACAAAGATGAATGTGTTTGGCAATGTCGTTTAGAGTGATTTTGTCTCTATAATGGGCTTCAATATACGATAAGATTTTTTTGATGCGGTCATATTCCAGGGAACTTTTCCGGGAAATCTGTGGTTCATAGGTTATATGCTCCAGAAGAAGTCGCCACATGGACTGAAGGCAGATGGTAATATCCAGCTCATAAAAATCCGGTTTGTTTTTATCCAGGGAAATAATATGCAAAAGATGCTCACGGAATGGTTTATGCCAAGGCTCACTCTGATCAATGCAAAGAGCAGGAAGCCTGGAATCCTGAATAACAGGATCTACATATTTACTGTTGATTGTGCTTTGGAAAAATCCATAGATCAACCGGGTATCGAAGGTTACAGGAATATAAGAACAGTCCTCCTGATTCTCCATGTTTCCGGAGTGAAGAACTCCGGAATTGTTGAACAGAATATCCCCTTCGCCTAGATGGTATACAAGATTATTGACTTTGTAGCACATGCTCCCTTTTTGCACATAGGTTATCTCAATTTCCGGATGCCAGTGCCACATAAAAGAACCGGATTCGTATTCGGAAAGCTTCTGGTAACTGACCAGGAAGGGGAAATGTTCGTCCCCATGCTGCTTTAGCTCTTTTTGAAACTGGTTGGTGATGATCTGCTCAGACATAGCCATCCTCCTTGCTTTGAATACTACATTCATTTATTTTTGCAGCTGGTTGCTTTCATTTACTTCATTTTTGAAGAATTCCATAAATTACCCATATAATTTGCCAATATTATACAATACCAAGATATAAAAGCGCAATATATTCCTTATTTTTATCATGTTAGTCAAGGTAATATTTAGTAAACAGAGGTTATAATAATAAATAACTTGATGAAGTTACATCGGACGAGAAAGAAAGTAGTAAATATTATAAGAATCTTAACAAATCAGGAGAGTGAAATTATGAATTTACCAGAAAAGACAAGCCTTGAAAAAATCTATGGAGAGAGCACCATCTGTGCAGCCCGTTTCCAGAACCTTGCTGAGAAATTTACGAAAATTTATAAACATGATCATGCAGATTTCTTTACATCTCCAGGAAGAACAGAAATCATTGGAAACCATGTGGATCACAATGGCGGCAAGGTTATTGCCGGAAGTATCAACCTGGATACTATCGGCGTGGCAGCGCCAAACGGAACAAATGTGATTCACATTACAAGTGAGGGTTACAGAGATGAAATCGTAGTGGATCTTGAACGGATCAGCCGGGCCAATTATCCGAAGGGAACCTTTGCACTGGTTGCTGGTATGATGGAGGGTGCGAAGAAAAACGGATTTCAGACAGCTGGTTTTGATGCATATGTAAGCACAAATGTTATCGCAGCAGCCGGAGTTAGTTCTTCTGCTTCTTTTGAAATGCTGGTCTGCGTAATCATTGATTATTTCTTCAATGAGAGTAAAATGACTTATACAGATTATGCAAAGATCGGCCAGTATGCAGAAAATGTTTACTGGGATAAGGCTTCCGGTATGATGGATCAGATGGCATGTGCTGTTGGCGGCCCGGTTCTTTTTGACTTTGCTGACAGAAACGACCTGAAATACAGCAAGCTGGATTTTTCCTTTGGAAAATTTGGACACAGACTGGTGATCGTAAATACAGGAAAGGGTCATGCAGACCTTAGCCAGGAGTACTCTGAGATTCCAGGTGAGATGAAAGCAGCAGCGAAGGTACTTGGCGCAGAACTTCTTCATGAGACAACTCTTGAGAACCTTCTGGCACATGTAAATGAGATCACGGATGACAGAGCTGTTCTTCGTGCAATTCATTTCTTCGAAGAGACTTCACGTGTAGAACGTGCAGCAGAAGCGATCAAAGAGGCGGATTACGAGGAATTCCTGAAGCTGCTGGATGAGTCCGGTACTTCTTCCTGGGAGCTTCTTCAGAACTGCTATTGTATCAAAGACTGCCATGAGCAGAAGATCCCGCTTGTCCTTGCTCTTACCAGACTGTTTTTGAATAAGATCGGCGGCGGTATCTGCAGAGTACATGGCGGTGGATTTGCAGGAGTAATTGCCACAGTCATTCCGGAAAAAGAGATGGATAATTATGTAGAATATATTTCCCGGTATGTAGGAAGAGACAATGTTTATCCGATGGATATCCGCGCGGTAGGAGCTGCTCATATTAACTAAACAGACATCACCATGAATGAAAGGCGATTATTCCGCGCCTTTGGTGCTCTTACAATCGCCGACTGTATTAGTAATATGGAGCCTTTTTCAAGCATGCTCCAGAAATGGGGATAAATATGGAGAATATAACTTCTGTAAAAGGGGAAAAAACCAAATACAAGCTGGCGTATTCCATGAAGGAATGTATGCGGACAACACCTGTTGAAAATATTACCGTAAAGCAGATCGTAGAAAACTGTGGACTTACCAGACAGACATTTTACCGCAATTTTCTGGATAAATATGATCTGATCAACTGGTATTTTGACAAGCTTCTTTTAAAATCCTTTGAACATATGGGACAGGGACGGACGGTATCTGATGCGTTAGTTAAGAAGTTTACTTATATTCAGGAGGAACAGTCCTTTTTTGCAGCAGCTTTTCGCTATGACAGTCAGAATTCCCTAAGACAGCATGATTTTGAGCTGATTCTTGATTTCTACGAAAATCTGATTCGTACAAAAAACGGAAAAATTCTTGATGAAGATACCCATTTCCTTCTGGAAATGTATTGCCAGAGTTCCATTTACATGACTATAAAATGGGTCCTTGGGGAACTGAATTGTACACCGGAAAAGCTTGCACAGATTCTTGTGAAAGGTATGCCAGGAGTGCTTGAGGAACTTTTCACAGAGTTAGGCATATTGAATTGAGCGAAAATTGCCAAAAAGATATATTTATATTTGTGATTAATAGACAAAGTTACAGAAAAAGTGACAATTCACCGTATCTGTAACTTTTCTTTTTATCTTAATGTTGTTAATATAATAACAAAGTTAAGGCGTAAATCGCAGAAAGGAAGCTTGTTTATTATGGCAAACAGAATTAATTTAAACGGTACTTCTTATCATGGAGCAGGAGCAATTGCAGAAATTGCAAATGAAGCAAAGGCACATGCATTCAAAAAAGCATTTGTCTGCTCTGATCCGGATCTGATCAAATTCAATGTAACAAGCAAAGTTACAGATATTCTTGAGAAAAACGGTCTTGAGTATGAGATCTATTCTGATATTAAAGCAAACCCGACCATCCAGAATGTCCAGAATGGTGTAGCTGCATTTAAGAAATCAGGTGCAGATTACATTGTAGCAATTGGCGGTGGTTCTTCCATGGATACAGCAAAGGCAATCGGTATCATCATTGCCAACCCGGAATTTGAGGATGTAAGAAGCCTTGAGGGTACTGCACCTACAAAGAAACCATGTGTTCCGATTATTGCTGTTCCGACTACAGCAGGTACCGCAGCAGAGGTTACCATCAACTATGTTATCACTGATGTTGAGAAAAAGAGAAAATTCGTATGTGTAGACCCACATGATATGCCGATCATCGCAGTTGTAGATCCTGAGATGATGTCCTCTATGCCAAAAGGCCTGACTGCTTCCACTGGTATGGATGCTCTTACACATGCAATTGAAGGTTATACAACAAAGGCAGCCTGGGAGATGACAGACATGTTCCATCTCAAAGCAATCGAACTGATCTCCAAATCTTTAAGAGGGGCTGTTGACAACACCAAAGAGGGGCGTGAAGGAATGGCTCTTGGCCAGTACATCGCAGGAATGGGATTCTCCAATGTGGGACTTGGAATCGCTCATTCCATGGCACATACATTAGGTGCTGTATACGATACTCCTCATGGTGTTGCATGTGCTATGATGCTTCCGATCGTTATGGAGTACAACCAGGAGTGCACTGGTGAGAAATACCGTGAGATTGCAAGAGCAATGGGTGTGAAAGATGTTGATTCCATGACTCAGGAAGAGTACAGAAAAGCTGCTATTGATGCAGTCAGAAAACTTTCTGTTGATGTTGGAATCCCGACGAAGCTGGAAGCAATCAAAGAAGAAGATCTCCAGTTTCTTGCAGAATCTGCCCATGCAGATGCCTGCGCACCAGGAAATCCGAAAGATGCAAGCGTAGAAGATCTGAAAGATCTGTTTAGAAAGATTATGTAAGATATCGCCATACAGATAAAATTGTAAAAGAAAAAGGGCTGTAAATACCCGGATACCAGTTTATGGATCTGGAATATTACAGTCCTTTTCTATTATTTATTACTCATCCAGTTTGATTTTTTCTTTCAAAACTACGCAGCCAGCCATGTCGCCGATAACGTTGACACAGGTAGCGCCCATATCGCAGAGGGTATTAATACTTATGTACACACCCATAACCCCTGCCGGAATACCTGCCATAGTTGCCAGGGCAGCGAAAGAAGCAATAGCACCGCCTGGAATGCCAGGAGTTCCTACAGAAAGAAGCACATTTGCCAGAAGGATCACGATCATCATGGAAATGCTCACATTGATTCCGCATGCATTTGCAAAGAACATGATCATGAAAGACATAAGGATGGAAACGGCATCCATGTTTACTGTAGCGCCAAGAGGAATAGCAATACTTGTGATCTTGTTGGATACGCCCATCTCATCCTCCATACATTGCTTGCTGATGGGAATAGTTGCAGAACTGGAGCAGGTTCCAAACGCATTCAGGGCAGCCGGAAGCATTGCCTTGAAAAATTTGACCGGGCTCTCCTTGCCAATGAATTTCACAGAACCACCGTACACAATAAAGGCAAATCCAAAGAATGCAATGTACAGAATGATCAGCTGTGTAGCCAGGGAAATAATAGTTTCAGTACCATTTGCTTCAACAACTGGAACGATGGTACAGAATACACCGATCGGTGTGAAATACATAACGGTACTGATAACCTTCAGACAAACTTCATTGCAGGAGTCAATCACCTTCAGAAGGGGTGCACCTTTTTCGCCGATGGCGATCAGGGTAAATCCAACGATTACTGCGAATACAAGAACCTGAAGCATATTGCCGTTTGCAAATGCGGCAACCGGATTAGATGGAATCAGGTTTTTGATGGTATCCAGGATACTGGTCATTTCTGTGGCCTGGATATCAGAGGTGGCCATCTCGAATTTTACATTTTTTCCAAGATTGATCAGTCTTGGAATGATCAGTCCGGCGAGACTTGCAAGAGCAGTGGTGCATAAAAAGAAGATCATGGCGCCTGCAGTGATCTTGCCTGTAGTACGTGCATTTCCGATACTTGTGATACCCATGATGATCGAACAGAATACCAATGGAAAAATCATCATATTCAGCGCATTCATATAAATGCTTCCCACCAGGCTTGTAACAGTAAGCACCGGGGCGAATCTGTCTGCCAGAAAAAGTCCGGTAAGAATACCAAGAATCAGTCCGGCAAAAATTGCGGTTGTGATATGTTTTTTATACCACGTGTAGAAATTTTTCATTTGTTCCCTCCTTGATCCCTTGGCTATTTGGCGTTTCTTATCAAATAACCAAAAATATTGATATATTTTACCATATTTAGAAAGAACAGATGTTACAAATGTTTTACACTATTATGTATACAAGGCACATATGAAAAGTATTTCCGCCTCATGTTTTTGGACCTGTTACCTCTGAAAAAGGACTATGAAAAGCCAGAATCATCTAGACGACTGGCTGTCTGCATGTTATACTAAAAACAAAAGAATTGCTGGATTATAGACGGAAAGCTGAGATGGCAATTTTCGTATATGGTCCAGCTTTTTACTATGAATGTCCTGTGCGGCAGCCATGAATCCAGCATGCTTGCATGTTGGATTTATGGATATCGCACAGGCTAAACTGTATAAGTAAGTAGGGCGATAGCCCGGATTACGAATGCAGTGGTTTAGTATCCATCTGGTAAAAACAAAGGAAGAAAACAAATGTCAAAAGATTACGAAGAATTATTTGAAAGTATCCCCTGCGGAATTCTGCATCTGGAGCTTCCCTTTGGAAATACTTGCAAGATCTACAGAGCGAATCCACGTGCGGAACAGGTTATGAAGACCGTATTAAAAAGTGGCGGCATTATGTCTGCAGAGGCCTATCTGGATGAGGATAATATGAAATATGCCCATGAGATCCTGCGGAATCTGAAAACTCCGGGAGATCAGTCCCATTTCCTGTTAAAGACCTATAACAGTGCCATTGAAGGCGATGTGAAACTGATCTGCATGGAAAATGGTCATGAATTGCTGCAATGCATGTTCATGGAAGTAGGCGAAGAAATAGAAGCCAGGAGAAGAGAAGCCCGGCAGAAGGAAGTATTGGAGAGAGTTTTAAATTCCATAAATTGCGGCGTTCTCCGTTTCACCTTCGAAAATGGGGAACAAAAGATTACACTTATCAATCCTGCCGGTGTCAGACTTCTTGGTTTTGAGAAAAAAGAACAATGCGAGAATTCAAGGATGAAATTCATGGCGAGCTGATGAAGCCCTCTGGCAGCTATTCAGAATTGATAAAGAGCTGGAATTATATGAGGGCAGTCTGCGAGTCCGCTCCAGAAAACATCGATCTTGGCATTTCCTTTTTCGAAAGTCTGTACCAGAAAGGAATCGAATCCTGGGAACAGGATTATCGCCAGACCATTCAGGGCGAAGACAAGGCCGGATATTTCCGTGTGGTACTTCTTCTTACCGGAAGCGAGGGAAAACTTAATTATGTCACAATGGCGATCAGGGATATTACGGAAATCCATAAGAAAGAGATGGATGAAAGAGAAGCGCTGAAGGCAGCATGTGAAGCCTCCAGACAGGCAAGCAGGGCAAAAACGGATTTCCTTTCCAATATGTCCCACGACATCCGTACTCCTATGAATGCAATTTCAGGCTTTACCCAGATTCTGGAGCGTCATCTGGACTCCCCTGAGATTCTGAAAGAAAACATTGTAAAAATCAAGAAATCCACCCAGATTTTACTGGACCTTATAAATAATGTTCTGGATGTGAGCCGAATAGAAAGCGGTAAGGTTGTTCTTGATGAACAGCCGTTGAAGCTTACAGAGCTTACAGAAGAAATTACAGATCTGATCCGGCCATCTGTTGCGAAGCATGGCCATCATTTTGTCACAGAGTTTAATCTGCCTGAGGAGCTGTTCCTTGGGGATGCTGTGCGCATCCGGCAGATTCTTGTAAATCTGTTGTCAAATGCTGTGAAGTTTACTCCGGATGGAGGGGAGATCCGCTTCTTAGCGTGGAGTAGTAAAAATGAAAATACCAGATACACAAGCATTCATTTTCAGGTAAGTGACAATGGGGTAGGAATGTCACAGGAATTCCAGCAGCATGTATTTGAACCATTTGAGCGCGCTCATGAGACAGAGAATCTTCAGGGAACCGGTCTTGGAATGACTATTACCCGGAATCTGATCCATCTGATGAACGGAGCAATTGAGCTTTCCAGTGAGCCTGGTAAGGGAACCTGTTTTTATGTAATGCTTCCATTAAGAGAAGCAGAACCATATCAGGAATCTCAGGAAGATCTGGAGTTAAATGACAGTGCACCTGACTGGAGAGGAAAGAGAATCCTGGTTGTAGAAGACAATGAACTGAATATGGAAATCACCTGTACATTTCTGGAAGAAACAGGAGTTTCTTATGAAAAAGCAGTAAATGGCAAAATGGCACTTGAAATGTTCGAAAATTCTTCGAAGGGCTACTATGATCTGATCCTTATGGATGTGCAGATGCCAGTGATGAATGGATATGATGCAACAAGAAGGATCCGGGAAAGCCAGCATCCGGATTCCCTTAATATTCCCATTATTGCCATGACAGCCAATGCTTTTTCCGAAGATATTTTTGCAGCCAGACAGGCTGGTATGAATGAACATCTTTCTAAACCAATTGAGCTTTCTAAGATGTATCATGTTTTGAAGCGCTGGATATCCAGGGAAAGTGCAGGAAAGGAAACAGTATGAAATACATTGTTGATGAAAACGGCAACTGGCTTTTAATGCAGACCGAAATTCGCGACCAGGAAAAAATGGGAGATTTATGCGAACAGGAGATGAAAGAAAAGGACATTTCTTTTGGCGTTATATGGGCGAAGGATCCAGCCGGATGTAAATTCAGTATCAGAAGCCAGACAAACGAGGTGCGCGCTGACGAAGTGGCCGAATATCTTGCCAAGTCTGTTGGCGCTGGTGGCGGACAGGCTGCCAATGCAGGAGGTTTCCTTGCGGAATGCCTGCTTCTGGTGCATCACCAGAACGCTGATTACGAAAACTATTTTCGAGAAAATCTGGAAAGCTATTTTTCCAGATTTGATATTGTGCGCTCTGAAGAATATAAAGCAGATCTGAAGCAGATGAAGCGCTATCAGAAGAAAAAAACAAAGCTTGGCGTGGTTCATACATCTGATTTTCTCAAGGAAGGCACACCAATCCTTGTGCGTACCATGGAAGGAGACATGGAATGTGTCAGTGCAAAAGATCTCTATATAATGATTGGAATAGATGGGGAAGTATATCCTATCCGTCAGGAGAAATTCCAGAATTCTTATGAATACACAGAAGGTGCACCGGAATATAAAAGCGAAAAAGAACCTGTGATCCATAATACGATCACAGGGGAAGAATATCAGCTTATCCCGTATATAAGAACCTGTCAGGCAAAAGGTGTGTATTCTATTTTTGCCAGACAGCTTACAGAATCCACGAAGGTCTTTACCCAGTGGGACAGGTACAAATACCTGAAAGGGGATAAGGGAGATTATATCGCGGTTCGTGAGGACGACCTGTCAGATATTTATATTATTGAAAAATCTGTATTTTTACGAAGCTACGAGAGGTGTGACTAATGGAGAACTGGAAATACACCGCCTTTATCAGTTACAGACATGGCGGAAATGATGAATTTGTGGCAAAGACTTTACATACAATGCTGGAAAACTACCGTGTTCCTGGAAAGCTTGCTGCAAAAATCGGCAAAAAGAGAGTGGGCAGGATTTTCCGTGATGTAGATGAGCTTCCAAGCTCCAGCAGTCTGTACAATAATATTGAAGAAGCTCTGGGACAATCAGAGTATCTCATTGTGATCTGCACTCCAAGGCTTAAAGAATCCAAATGGTGCATGAGGGAGATCGAGTTATTCCAGAAGCTTAGGGGAAGCGATCATATTATTGCCGTATTGGCAGAAGGTGAACCAGAGGATAGTTTCCCGTATGCGATCACTCATAGAATCGTAGATGGAGCAGAGATAGAAGTAGAGCCGCTGGCCGCAGACGTAAGAGGCGAAAGCCAGGCCAGGCAAAAGCGCAAAATGAAGGTAGAACAGCTGCGTATTCTTGCGGCTATGCTGCACTGCGAGTTCGACCAGCTCCGCCAGCGCGAGAGACAGCGTAAATTACAGAGAGGGATTACTGCTGGCAGCGTTTGTTTTGCTGTAGTCTGCGCTTTCCTGGCACAGATGGTACGGGAAAATGTGAAACTGCAGAACCAGGTGAAAAAAACACAGTCTGCCCAGTCGTACCTTCTTTCAGAATATTCGGATACCGCTTTTTCCGCAGATAATCCTAAGCTTGCAGCTATGCTGGCCCTGGAAGGGCTCCCGGAAAATCTGGGAAATGACCGTCCTTTTGAGGGTGCGGCTATGGCATCCCTTACAAATGCTTTGCAGACTTATAGCTATCAGAAAGGTTATATAGCCAGAAATAACGTTAGCACACAGACTATGGATGCCCTTAAGGTTAGTCCCTATGACGATTATGTGGCATACGTGGATCTGACAAGTGCAGATGATTATTCTATTCATTTTTATGATATAGAAGCAGATAAGACAGTAGCGGATTTCCCAGCAGACCCGTATTATTGCGGGCATCAGAGCTGTAATTCCAAGATTGCATTCTTTGGAGACCATCGCTGTGCCATTGCAGGAGAAGAGGGAATCCAGATCCTTGATATGAATACCTTTGATGTGCTCTGGGAAGGCACTTATGCAATGACGGTAAGCGTAAACAAAGATGAGACAGTGATCAGTGCTTTTGATGCAGATGCAAAAAAGCTTACCTTTTATACCACAGAGGGGGAATTGATTTCAGAGTGTAGTTTTGACTGCGATGACGGCATGTATTATGGAATGAGTGATGATGGAAAATATGCTGCATTCAGTGAATTCTGGGAAGAAGACGATGTCATGAATACTCTTTATATCATAGATGTGAAGAGCGGTGAAATTGTAAAGAAGCTGGATGATAGAAAATATATAAATATTGTATACAATGACACTTCCTGGACAGGTCATCAGTTAGTATTCCTGGATAGTGCTGATTTGTGCTATTGCAGTCTGAATATGGACGAAGGTAAGGTTTACCCTACAGATACACAGATCACAACAGATATCTGTTATGTAGATCCTGACAGGGAAATGTTTTATTACCGCAATGCGTCCGAGCTTGCCTGCGCAGACATAAAAACAGGAAAAGTACTGCATGCCTATAGGACCTCTAATAATATTACAGATGCAGAATATATTGGGGATGACGACGAGATTACTTTTGCAGTCTGCACCAGTGACGGAGCTGTGGAATATGTAGATTATACTGATATCCCCTACATAATTGGAAGTCTTCCAGGTGATGGAAACGGCTGTTCGGAAGTACGTGCAGGAAAAAAATATATTGCCACTTACAGGTTGAATTCTTATGAATTCCGTATTTATCAGCTGAATGACAGAACCGCAGCCAAGACAGGCACTATGAAAAAAGGCGCCAATGAAACCATTGACTATGTTATCCGACGGAATGACTTGATGATGGTAAATTGCAGTACCAATTCCTATGCAGTTGACCTGTCTACTTTAAAAGGCGCCCAGTTCAATCAGAAAGTATCCTATATGAATGTGGTGAATGATTCCCTGGTAAGCTGTAACAATCTGGACGGAACCATCACAGTCTATGATGCGGAAAGTGGAGAACTGGTGAAGGAACTTCCAGATGGAACAGATGGAAATCTTGAAGTTAATGGTGCGTTTATGGTAGAAGATGGTCTCTTGAAAGAGTATGACTATGAGAAATCAGATGAAAGTGCCGAAGACCTGGAACCAGCTCATACAGAAGAGGTTCCGCAGAACTGTAAAAATGCATATATTTCTGTGTCCGGTTATTTAATTGAAATACTGGGAGGAGACGATGGCGTGGATACGATATGTATTCTGGATCCAGATCGAAAAGAGATCCTTTCTCGGAAAATCACAAATTTCAGCGGCAGTGCAGTGGACGATTATGTTCTTTATCAGCCAGCTGGTGAGAAGGAATATGTTCTGTATAATTATGCAGAAAAACGGGAAATTACAAGAATTGATCTGGGTAACTTCTCCTGGGCGGATAACATTCCAGGCTATACACTTCTTTGCAGTAGTGACAAAGGTGCTTTTGTGGTGGATAATTCTACCGGAGAGGTAGTACTGACGATTGCAAAGGCAGATACTTTGTACCATTTCTCTGCACCGGAAGGTCAACCGTATTTTGCAGCTCTATATCTTTCTGATAATGGTGAGACAAGACTGGATATCTATAGCAAGGACGCTACAGCTTCCCCCATTGCAAGCATAAAGGGCGGTCTTGGAATGAATGAGGATGGCGAGGTTGTAATCTACGACGGTGTACAGACTTTATATGCTGTGACCTTTCTTTCTATGGATGAAACTTACCAAAAGGGCGAGGAATTCCTTGGAGGTCAGAGCCTGACCGAGGAGCAGAAAAGAGCTTATCACTGTGAGTGATGAATCCATAATAGATTTTGAGGCAGAGCGTGTTTCATGCACGCTCTGAAATTAAATTTTACCACTTTTTTACAATGTGATGAAAAATAAGGATGTGAGCCATATAAAACGGTTAATTTTTCATGTTGACGTGAACAGCGCATTTCTTTCCTGGGAAGCTGCCAGAAGAGTAAAGGAAGGTCTGCCGGATTTGCGGGAAATACCATCTGCAGTAGGCGGGGATCCAAAGACGCGGACCGGGATTGTAGTTGCCAAGTCCATTCCGGCGAAAAAATACGGCGTACAGACGGGAGAACCAGTTGCCATGGCCCTTCGGAAATGCCCCAATCTGGTAGTTGTTCCAAGCGATTTCCGCTTGTACACCAGGAACTCCCAGGCGTTCAAGGCAATCTGTAAATCTTATGCGCCTGCAATGGAATCCTTTTCCATTGATGAGGTATTTCTGGATATGACAGGAACCTCCCTGATCTATCCGGATCCGGTTGCAACGGCGCATGAAATAAAAGATAAGATTTATGAAGAACTTGGCTTTACGGTAAATGTAGGGATTTCCACGAATAAGCTGCTTGCGAAAATGGCCTCGGATTTTGAGAAGCCGAATAAAGTGCATACTCTTTTCCAAGAAGAAATTCCGGCAAAAATGTGGCCTCTTCCCATAAGAGACCTGTTATTCCTGGGAAAAGCCTCAGAGAAAAAGCTGATCGATTTTGGAATCCGTACCATTGGCGAACTGGCACGTGAAAAAGAATCTACCATACAGAATCTTCTGGGAGAAAAAACAGGACATCAGCTTTACCAGTATGCCAGAGGCATTGATGATTCTCCTGTTCTGGAGGTGCCTGAAGAGAGTAAGGGCTTCAGCGTGGAGAAAACCTTTAATGACGATATTGTATCCATGGAGCAGATTCAGCCAATTCTGCTGGAACAGTGCGATGTGGTAGCTACCAGAATGCGTCGCAAGGGGAAAAAGTGCACCTGCATTTCCGTCACCTTCCGCACTCTTGATTTCAAAAACAGATCCCATCAGATGAAGCTTGCCAATGCTACAGATGTGACAGATGAAATATATACCAATGCCAGGCGGCTTTTTACAGAGTTCTGGAAAGAACAGCCGCTGCGGCTGATCGGAGTGGCACTTACTGGGCTTACAGAGGATGGCTTTGAACAGATGTCCTTGTTTGAAGACACCAGGAAGAGGGAGCAGCGCCAGAAGCTGGATGCAACCATGGATGCCATCCGCATGAAATTTGGAAATGATAAAATTACAAGGGCAAGTATTATGAACAGTAATGCCGGGATTGGACGGAAGGCGAAAGCACAAATGGAGTCAGATAATGAAAAGTAAGAGCCTGTTTGTATAAGCAGGCTTTTTTCTTGACATTTTTTTTAGATAAAACTAAAATATACAATTGTGTTTTATTTGGGAAAAGAAAATTAATTACAAATCATAATGAGGAAGAGAAGACAATGAATATAATCGAGACATTTGGTCATTATGTAGAAAACCTGACAGATACAAATCCTAAAACTGCCCAGTGGCTCTTAAAAACCGGCTGGGAAGCCCAGAATCTGAAATTTCGTTTTGCACCGGACAAAAAGCTGATGCCAGCTGACCGGTATCTTGCACATCTGATGATGGACACCATGCTCCATCCACTGAAAAATCCTGACAGTTCCGCAATCGTAAGTATATTTACTCCCTGTGAAATGCTTCAGGAAGTGGATTTACATCCTTATAACGTAGAAGGCTTCTCCTGTTATCTATCTGCCAGCAAAGCTGAGAGGGCTTTTTTACAGCAAGCAGAAAACCAGGGAATCGCAGAAACCTTATGCAGTTATCACAAAACCTTTCTCGGTGCGGCGAAAAAAGGTCTTTTGCCAAAGCCGAAATGTATTGTTTATACCAATCTGACCTGTGATGCAAACCTGCTTACCTTCCGAACACTGGCTGATTTTTATCAGGTACCGTCTTTTGCAATCGATGTCCCATGGCAGCAGGGAGAAGACAGTGTCCGGTATGTGGTAGATCAATTGAAAGAACTCAGTATATTTCTGGAAAAGCATACCGGGAAAAAGATCACAGAGGAAGCTTTGATTCAAAGACTTGTACGCAGTAAGAAGACATTGGAAAATTATAAAAACTTCCAGCAGGCACGGGCTGACCGTTATGTTCCATCGGATCTGGTCACACCATTATATGCCGGCATGACAAATAACCTGTTGCTCGGAACTCCGGAAGAGGAAAAATATACCAGTCAGCTTCTGAAAGATATTCAAAAGGCACCGGTTGCAAAAGGAAAACATATTTACTGGATGCACACCATTCCTTTCTGGTCGGATGCAGTACGCCAGGAATTATGTTTTAGTGAAAAAGCGCAGATTGTAGGCTGTGAGCTGGCAGAAACCTGTGAACCGGATTTTGACCCTGAAAAACCTTTTGAAGCAATGGCAGGAAGAATGGTTTATCATTCCCTGAATGGCAGCGCACTTAGAAGAATCGAAGCAGGAATCCGCCATGCGAAACAGGCCGGTGCAGATGGCGTAGTCTGGTTTGGGCACTGGGGCTGCAAGCATACACTGGGATCCGCACAGCTGGCGAAAAAGAAATTTGAGGAAGCAGGTCTGCCATTGTTGATCCTGGATGGGGACGGCTGTGACAGAAGCCACGGAGGAGAAGGCCAGACCTCCACCAGACTGGGTGCTTTCCTGGAAATGCTGGGAGGTAACAAAAATGAATAAAACCTATTATGTCTGTAAATACACCCCTATAGAGCTTCTTGAAGCTTTTGGGGGCGAAGTGGAAAACTTTAATCACATGCCAGATGGCTTTGATCTGGCAGACCAGGTAGCCCATCCTAATATCTGCGGCTTTGGAAAAACACTTCTGGAAGCTGTAATGGAGGGAAAAATAAAGGAACTGGTACTGGTAAGCTGTTGCGATACCATTCGAAGCGTATATGATATTTTGCTGGAAAGTGGAAAACTGGACTTCCTCTATATTCTGGATGTACTTCACTGTGACAGTGCCTGCAGCAGGGAGCGTATGGCAATGCAGTTAAAGGGACTGGCAAAGGCATATGGAGAATATAAAGGAACTACTTTTGATCCGAAGGCTTTTAAAGCAGCATTTCGTGCCCCGAAGAAGATCACGGAGCCGCATATTGCAGTACTGGGAGCCCGGATGGGACAGGAACTGTTTGAAATGACCAGCAAGGCAATGCCGCTGCCTGTAGAAAATGATACCTGTGTACATAACCGTTCCCTTGGAGATTGTCTGCCGCCTGAAGAATACCTTTCAACAGGAGAAGAAAGTACAAAAAGGACACCCCAGGACAATGAACTGTTAGCTGAAAATATTTCAGAGGAACAGTTTGACAGACTTATGGAATGGTATGCCGGGGAGCTTCTTGGCCAGATCCCATGTATGCGCATGCTGGATCCTGCCGGACGAAAAAAGCTTTATAATGACCCGTCTATAGCCGGGATTATTTACCATACTGTGAAATTTTGTGATTTCTATAGCTTTGAATACGCAGATATCAAGAATCACACAGATGTACCTCTTCTAAAAATAGAATCCGATTATACCATTCAGAGCAGCGGGCAGCTCCTTACCAGGCTGGAGGCATTTGCAGAGAGCATACAGCCGGAAACACTGGAGCAGACAGATCAGGGAGACAGAAAGGAAAAAAAGAAAATGGGAAAAGGATATTTTGCAGGAATTGACAGTGGTTCCACCAGTACAGATGTGGTGATCTTAAATAAAGAGCATGAAATTGTAACCAGTATTATTCTGCCGACAGGTGCAGGCGCTGCCATTGGTGCAGAAAGGGCATTGTCTGAAGCGCTTGACCAGGCTGGCTTACAAAGAGAGGATATTGATGCCCTTGTTACCACAGGTTATGGACGTACCGCGATCAAAAGCGGAGATAAAAGTATCACAGAAATTACCTGCCATGCGAGAGGAGCGCATTTCCTTGATCCAGATGTGCGTACAGTCATTGATATCGGTGGACAGGACAGCAAAGTGATCCGTCTGGATGAAAACGGAGCTGTTGCCAATTTCGTCATGAATGATAAATGTGCTGCCGGAACAGGCCGATTCCTGGAAATGATGGCCCGGACCATGGAAATGGATCTGGATCAGATGAGTGAGTGCGGCCTGAAATTTAAAGAAGATATTACCATTTCCAGTATGTGTACCGTATTTGCAGAGTCTGAGGTGGTTTCCCTGATCGCACAGAATAAGGCGACAGATGATATAGTCCATGGTCTGAATAAGGCAGTGGCAGTCAAGACCGCGGCTCTTGCCAAGCGCGTAGGCGGAGAGGAAAAGTATATGATGACAGGTGGCGTTTCCAAGAACAGAGGGCTTGTAAAGACTCTGGAAGAGAAGCTTGGAACAAAACTGGTGATCAGTGAGAAAGCGCAGCTTTGCGGAGCGCTTGGAGCAGCATTGTTTGCAGCAGATATGATGTAGGAATGCAGCAGCTGCGTTTGAAGGCTGCCCTGAAAGATTTTTGAAACAGATTTAAGATAATATATGACAGGAAAGGAATTATCTGGAAACGGGAAATGGAACAGGTAAAAAAATCAAAGGAAATGGATATGCTCAATGGTGGTCTGGCAGGCAAGCTGATCCTATTTGCCATCCCCCTTGCATTCAGCAGTATTTTACAGCAGTTATTTAACTCCGCAGATGTGGCTGTGGTTGGCCGTTTTGCAGGAGACCGGGCATTGGCAGCAGTGGGAAGCTGTGTGGCACTTGTAGGTATTTTTGTTAATCTGTTAGTTGGAATGTCTGTAGGACCGAACGCTGCACTGGCTACACTGATCGGGCAGAAAAAAAGAGAACGGATCAGTGGGATGCTTCATACCATACTGACATTTGGTGCAATCCTTGGCTTACTTCTTATGATTGTCGGTATGCTTTCTGCGCGTATCGTGCTGGAGGCTTCCGGAACACCGGAAAGTGTTATGGTTGAGGCTCTTTTGTACATCCGGATTTATTTTAGCAGTCTGCCTTTTATGACAATTTATAACTTTGGCTCCGCAATTCTCAGAAGCTATGGAGATAGCAGAAGACCCATGTATTACCTGCTGGCATCTGGAATTGTAAATGTTATTTTGAACCTGTTTCTGGTGATCTGCTTTAGGCTTGGTGTTTCCGGTGTTGCGATTGCTACAGTGATCTCCAATGTGTTAAGTGCATTCCTTGTAACCAGACATTTACAGAAGCGTGACGATGAATTTCAGTTCTGCTTCCGTAAAATGCACATTAATAAAAAAGAACTGTCGAAGGTTCTGGCAATTGGGATTCCGGCGGGAATACAGGGAGCTATTTTCTCTGTCTCCAATGTATTTATCCAAAGTGGAATCAATTCTTTCGGAGAGGATGCAATTGCAGGTTCTTCCCTGGCTCTGAATTTCGAGTATTTTACATATGATATTGCAGCTGCTTTTGCTCAGGCTGCAGTAACATTTACCAGCCAGAATTTCGGCGCCGGAAATTTAAAGCGTTGTAAAAAGGTATTCTGGCTGTGCCTTTTATTTGGAATGGGATTTACGGAAATCCTCAGTATTGTATTTATGATCTGGGATGATTTCTTTGTAAGCATTTACACCACCAGTGCAGGAGTGGCAGCATTTGGCCTGATCCGTATGCACCGGGTATGCTCCTTAGAGGGGCTTACTGCTACCTATGAAGTTGAGAGTGCAGCACTTAGAGGAATGGGAAAATCTCTGGAACCCTCTGTTATCACGATCCTTGGAACTGTAGTTTTCCGTATGATCTGGCTGGTAACCATCTTCAAACTGGTGCCCACTTTCGACATGCTGATGAATGTCTATGTAGCTTCCTGGATATTTACTGGCGGTGCAATTATGATCGTGTATCTGTGGCATATGAGGAAGCTGGAGCGGGTTTGAGGGAAAGTGCAGATGACAATCTCATTTTGTTATTAAATGAAATCCTTCTAAGGCAGATTTCTATCATAAGGATCTGCTTTAGAAGGATTTTTATATGTGATCATTTTTGTAATCTTGTTTCATTTAGTAAATTTAATTTCTGTGCTGAAAGCACAAGCTCTGCCTGCAGGTATGCAAGATTGCTGGCTGTTAAAAATGAATCCATAAGTAAATCTATACTGATTGCTAATGCAATTCCTGCAGTTGGAATTCCCAATTGGGTAAATAAAATTGTATAACAGGATAAAGCTCCACCTGGAATTGGAGGGGTTGCCAGTGCCAGGATCGTACTGGTTAAAATTGATGTTATGATCCAGATGACCGTGATTTCAATTCCATAACTCTGCCCAATACATAATGATGAAATAAAATACATAATAGCAGAAGCTGGCATAAAGATAACCTGTCCTATAGATACACCAAAATTAATTAGTTTTGTATCTATACCCATCTTTTTACAACTTTCTATATTCGTTCCGAAAGCTGCGGACGAAGAAGCTGTGGAAAGTGCTATTAAAAAAGTGGGAAGTAATTTGGAAATTAAAATTGCCGGCTTTACGCGGCACTTCCAGCAGACCAGGCCAATATAAAATACAAGAGTTATACAAGTAACAGCTGCAACAATGATAATCTGTTTTATAAGTCCGGATATATTATTCAGGCTGCCTGATAAAAACAGATTCATTATGCAGACAAACACAAACACTGGAATAAGCCTGCCAATATAAGTCATTAGTAATTGTATTAATGTATTTATCTGGGAGATTATTTTAGATATTCCTGATACGGAATCTCCCAACACCAATGTACCAGTACCACATACACATGCAAGAAAAATAATCTGCATTGCATTTCCAGTCTGAAATGGAGAAATAATATCACCAGGAATAATGTTAAGTACCATTTTGTAAAGCTCCATAATAGAATTTCCTGAAATATTATTTTTTCCAGAGGAAGAAATAAAAAGCCAGGAAACCATCAGACCTGCTGCAGCTAAAACGAGAAAAGCGAACAATAAGAAACGGATGATCAGGCTTTTTCCGATTTTTCCAAAGGTCGCAGCATCCCCCATTTCATATATTCCGCAATACACAGCCAGAAAAATCATTGGACCTGCAATAAGGGTTAAAAGATTCATGAAAGTATCAAATATTGGCGAAATAATCCATGTCTGTATCACGTTTCCCACATCAGGCAGTCCAAATGTCAGAACAGCTCCACTTATGATGCCAAGAAGCATGCCCAGGATAACTGGAGTTAACTGTCCGGATTGTTTCTTTGGCAAAGTCAGTTTCAGGAAATTTTTGCCATCTTCATAATGGTATTCCAGAAACAGACCCAGAGTTGCCAGAAAAGAATTTCCATTACTGATCATGGTTGTTAACTCATCCTGATATTCATTGGGATTTACCATTCTTCCTTCTGCGGATAAGATAATATATGTTCTGCCAAACCTGGAACCGCTGGCAAATGTACAATTGGTGTTTTCTCCAAGTTCATTCATCCAAATCTCCATAACATTTTCGATACTTAATCGAAAACGTAAAATATCTTTGTGATTAATCTTCATTTGCTGTAATAAATCATTTGTTAATTGGCTGAAACGGTCAATCTCACCTGCATGAAGAAGAAATTTTTCCATTATCTTTTGCATTTTTGGCTCCTTTATCTGTTTATGATCGTATCTATTTTTTTCGGAACAAAATACTGGTGTAGTGCAGAATTTTTTCAATTATAACTTTTGTTGATATTTCTTGTCAACAAACATTTTAGACAAGAGCTCGAGATATAAAAGCAGAAATAGATTTCGTTCCCTATACTCACATTTTGTTCCCTGGAATCAGAATGCAGTTTTCTTTATGCTATGATTTATTAACGAAATTTGTAGAATATATGCAGAATTGTTTTGGATTACCACAATTGAAAGGAGATGAAAATATGGAGAAAAAACTATTCAGAGAAAAAAGCATTAACAGGATCTCATCTCCTGATCAGTTAAATGATTATATTCATGTAGCGAATCCAGGAGTATGGTTAATCCTGCTGTCAGTCATTTTTCTTTTATCCGGAGTATGTGTATGGGGAGTCTTTGGACATCTTGACACAAAGGTAGAGACTGTTTGCAGGGTTGCGAACGGAAAGGCTGTCTGTTATATAAAGGAGGCAGACATTTCCGGAATCGAGATAGGAACACCAGTTTCTATTAATGGTGCAGAATATAAAACCATTGGAATCTCTGATTTTCCGGAAAGAATCACAGATAATACGTTGCAGGAAGCCGGACATTTTTCAGAAGCCGAGAAAATATATGCTGTTACCGTAAACGCGGAACTGGATGCTGGTATTTATAAGGCTGATTTTATTACGGAGAGAGTATCTCCCATGTACTTTGTGCTGAATTGAGGTGACATCTATGAGTCGGAAAAGTAATATAAAACATCCTGTCACCAAAGGTGCAGCAAAAGTACCGGTGGTTATGCAGATGGAAGCTTTGGAATGCGGTGCAGCCAGTCTGGCAATGATCCTTGCATATTATGGAAAATGGCTTCCCCTTGAGCAGGTGAGACATGATTGCGGAGTGTCCCGGGATGGTTCCAGCGCCAAAAATATTTTGCGGGCGGCAAGGAATTATGGTCTCATTGCAAAGGGATACCGTTATGAACCAGATGTTTTGAAAAAAGAAGGGAAATTTCCCTGTATCATTCATTGGAATTTTAACCATTTTGTTGTCTTAGATGGATTTAAGGGCAATAAAGCATACATAAATGATCCGGCAAAAGGAGCGTATTCTGTTTCAATGGACATATTCGACCAGTCGTTTACCGGTATCTGCCTGATGTTTGAACCAGGAGAGAGCTTTGAACCCGTACTTCCATGCTTTCCTATGCCAGGAAACGTCTGAAAGGAACTGGTACAGCCATTGCTTTTGTAGTACTGACCACTCTTATATCAGCTTTAATTGGAATCATCAATCCGGCATTTTCCAGAATTTTTCTGGACAGATTGTTAACCGGAGTAAATCCTGGATGGGTGGTTCCGTTTCTGACAGGCTTATCTTGTCTTTGTGTGCTTCAGATCATCGTCATGTGGATTCAGGTAGTCTATTCTTTAAAAATCAATGGAAAGCTGGATCTGGTAGGAAGCACTACTTTTATGTGGAAAGTATTCAATATGCCTATGGATTTTTTTTCACAGCGTATGGCTGGGGATATCCAGCTGCGGAAAAATACCAACGCAACCATATCATCTGATTTTGTAAATACGTTTGCACCTCTGGCGTTGAATACAGTAATGATGGTTTTTTATCTTGTGGTAATGTTAAGATACAGCGTTATTCTTACCATAATGGGTATAGGTTCTATCATTTTAAACCTTATATTTTCAAATATTATTTCCAGAAAGAGAATTAATATTTCCCGTATGCAGATGCAGAATGCGGGTAAGCTTGCAGGAACTACTGTTTCGGGAATTGAGATGATCGAAACGATAAAAGCAAGTGGTTCAGAAAATGGATTTTTTGAGAAGTGGGCCGGATATCAGGCAGGTGTAAATACCGGGCGGGTGAAATTCGCAAAACTGAATCAGATGCTTGGCATTTTACCCCAGCTGTGTAATTCCCTATGTAGTACGCTGGTATTGATGACAGGTGTATTTCTCGCTATGCAGGGACAGTTTACAGTGGGTATGATCATGGCGTTTCAGAGCTTCTTAACATCATTTATGACTCCGGCAAACACATTGATATCGGCGGGACAGACATTGCAGGAAATGCGTACTGAAATGGAACGTGTGGAAGACGTGATGAATTATCCCTGTGAATCAGTATTTCATGAGGACACAGAGAATGAAGAATATAAAAAACTGTCTGGTTCTATTGAACTGAGACACATAACGTTTGGATACTCCAGATTGTCCGAGCCCCTGATCGAGGATTTTAATCTTTCACTGAAACCAGGAAGCAGAGTTGCCTTTGTAGGAGCATCAGGATGTGGGAAATCTACACTGTCAAAGCTGATCAGCGGACTATATAAGCCATGGAGCGGCGAGATCCTTTTTGACGGCAAAAAGATGTCAGAGATAAACAAAAGCGTATTTACCGGTTCCCTTGCTGTTGTGGATCAGGAGATCACTCTGTTTGAGGATACCATAGCCAACAATATCAAAATGTGGGACAGTTCAATAGAAGATTTTGAAATGATCCTGGCTGCAAGAGATGCCCAGCTTCATGAAGACATCATGCATCGTGACGGCGGTTATCAGTACAGACTCAAAGAAGGCGGGAAAGATTTTTCCGGAGGCCAGCGCCAAAGGCTGGAGATTGCAAGAGCGCTTGCCCAGGATCCGACGATCATTATTTTGGATGAAGCTACCAGTGCTCTGGATGCAAAAACCGAATATGATGTAGTAAAATCCATAAAAGACAGAGGAGTCACCTGCATTGTTGTGGCACACAGACTTTCCACAATCCGTGATTGTGACGAGATCATTGTGCTGGACAGAGGAAAAGTTGTAGAGCGTGGTACACATGATGAGCTGATAAAGCTTGGTGGAATGTATACGAGACTGGTATCAAACGAATAGGAGGCAGAGCATTGGGCTGGTTTGATGAACAGATAAAACTAAGAAAAGAAAATGATGATAATGCTTTTGCAGATTCGTTTGTAAATATGGCGGGTGCGGTTATGGGCAAAAGGGTTTCTGCCGCGCTTAAGGATGACCGTGTTGTAACGAAAGATGCAATTGATGAAATTATGAAATTTTATCATGTAAAAAGCCGGGAGGTGCCGGATTCCATCACAGATATGAATGAACAGCTTGAATACCTGATGCGCCCTTATGGGATTATGCGAAGAACTGTATATCTGGAAAAAGGCTGGTATAGGGATGCAACCGGTGCGATGCTTGGTGTTTTGAAAGAATCAGGAAGGGTTGTGGCACTGATTCCGGGCAGAATCTCCGGCTATACATATTTTGATTACACGGCTGGAAAGCCTCGGAAAGTCAATTCAAAAAATCAAGAATTGTTTGAAAAAGAAGCAATTGCTTTTTACAAACCGTTTCCACTGAAAAAAATGGGAATTTCCACACTTGTGAAATATATATTTGAAAACCTCTCTACGTCGGATTATGTAATGATGGTTATGGCTACACTGGCAGTAACTCTGGTGGGGATGCTTACTCCAAAGATTAACAACATTGTTTTTTCACAGGTTCTTCCTTCCGGAAGCAGGAAACTATTATTTGCAATCACTATTTTTTCAGTCTGTGTATCAGTGAGCAGTATTTTACTTACTGCAGTGAATAAGCTGGTTACAGCAAGAATCAATACAAAATTAGGACTTTTTGTGGAAGCTGCAACTATGATGAGAATCCTGTCACTTCCGGCGGATTTTTTCAGGGAATACAGTGCCGGTGAATTAGCAAGCAGGGCGAGGCAGACCAATGTTCTTTGTGAAATGCTGGTGAGTGCTGTTTTCACTACAGGACTTACCTCTGTGCTTTCCCTTGTTTATATTTCGCAGATCTTCCGGTTTGCTCCTGCACTTGTGGTTCCTGCATTTATCATCATAATTGTGACTGTGCTTTTTTCAATCATTTCTTCCTTTGTCCAGATGAGCATCAGTAAAGAACAGATGGAACTGTCCGGTAAAGAAAATGGATTGACTTATGCACTCATTACCGGTGTGCAGAAAATCAAGCTTTCAGGTGCAGAAAAAAGAGTATTTGCAAAATGGGGAAATTTATATGCAAAAGAGGCGAAACTGCTATATAATCCTCCGTTATTTCTAAAAATTAATACGGTGATCAGTACCGGTATCTCTCTTGCAGGTACTATAGTAATATATTATTCAGCTATAAAATCAAATGTTTCAGTTGCAGATTATTATGCTTTTAACACTGCTTATGGTATGTTGTCAGGTGCATTTATGTCACTTGCAGGAATCACACTGACAACGGCTAAGATAATGCCTACTCTTGAAATTGTTAAGCCTATTTTCGAAACTGTTCCGGAGGTGTCTGAAGGAAAGCAGGTACTTACCAGAGTGTCTGGTGCAATTGAGTTAAATAATGTTTCTTTCGGATACAGGGATGATATGCCGCCTGTAATAGACGATATGTCTTTAAAAATCCGTCCGGGGCAGTATGTGGCGATCGTAGGAAAGACAGGCTGTGGAAAATCTACACTTATGAGACTGCTTCTTGGCTTCGAAAAACCACAGAAGGGTGCAATCTACTATGATGGAAAAGATCTTCAGCAGATTGATCTGAAATCCCTCAGACGCAGAATTGGCGTAGTTATGCAGAATGGAAAGCTTTTTACCGGTGACATTTACTCGAATATTATAATTTCAGCTCCATGGCTTACAATGGAGGATGCCTGGGAGGCTGCACGCCTTGCAGGAATTGCAGAAGATATCCAGAGAATGCCTATGGGAATGCACACCATGATCGCAGAGGGAGCCGGCGGTATCTCCGGAGGGCAGAAGCAAAGGCTTATGATTGCCCGGGCCATAGCCCCGAAGCCTAAAATCCTTATGTTTGACGAAGCTACCAGTGCACTTGATAATCTGACGCAGAAAAAAGTTTCAGAATCCCTTGACGGGCTTAAATGTACAAGAATCGTCATCGCCCATCGCCTGTCAACAATTAAACAATGTGACCGGATTCTTGTATTTGATCATGGAAAAATCATAGAAGATGGAAACTATGAGGAATTGATCGCCCAAAATGGATTTTTCGCAGAACTGGTAGAAAGGCAACAGCTGGATAACTGAAAAATGGACAGAAAAAGACGCTGAAAGCTTAAGAGTACAGGCTGTTACAAAAAGACTTTAAAGTGGAGGGGAACCGTGCAAAAGAAATCTACATTATGCGTGGGAAGTGCGGTAATTTTATCTGTAATTACCGCAATCGCAATTCGGAATTTGACTTTTACAAATCCTTACCTTGATGCCATGTGCTGCTTCTTAAGACCTTTTATTTATATAGGACTGTATTCGGCCTGGGCATTTTCCTTTCAGAAGAGGATTATGCAAACAAATACACGCCGTTGTCTGATCTTAATTGCAGCTCTGATGCTTTTCTGGATGTTCATCCGCATGTGCAAATACCAGATGCCATATGAATTGCCGACAGCCTTACGCTATTGCTGGTATCTCTACTATATTCCAATGCTGATGATTCCAACCGCCAGTCTCTATCTGGCATTTCACATGCGGCAACCTGAAAATTACCAGCTTCCACGGTGGACATACTTGCTGTTTCTTGTTGCGCTGATTCTGATAGCACTGGTATTAACAAACGATCTGCATCAACTTGTGTTCTCTTTCCCAGATGGAAGACTGGGAGAAGTAGCGTCTTATGAAGTGGGCGTATACAGATATGGGCCAGTATATTATTTGATTGTTGCATGGGATATCGGGTGCACATTGGCGGCTGTTTGTATAATTTTGTTTAAATGCCGGGTAATCAGGAATAAAAAGCTGCTCTTATTTCCCTTCAGTGCGTATGGACTGGCCGTATTATATGCGATCACTTATTGTCTGGATCTCCTTTTTGGAAAATGCTTACAAGGGATATGACGGCTGCTTTCTGCCTTCTGTTTGCCGTGATTATCGAGAGTTATATTCAGTGCGGCCTGATTCCCTCCAATACAGGATATACACAATTGTTCGAATCCTCTGCTATTGCAGCACAGATTATAGACACAGACGGGAATGTATGCTATCGTTCAAAAAATTCCGGAGAAATCAAAGCAGAAACCATACATCGTGCACTGGAGAGTCCAGTGATGATGGAAAATGGAATCCGCTTATCAGGAGCACCGATCTGTGGCGGTTATGTGCTGTGGAAAGAAAATCTGTCAGAGCTGCAAGATATATTACAAGAATTATCTGACATGAAAGAAGAATTAAAAGATGCAAATGTGATAGAAGAAGAAAATCTGAAAGCAAAAAAACAGATGGCAAAGCTGTCTGTAAAGAATCAGCTCTATGATAAAATGCAGAAGCAGACTTCCAGGCAGATTATTCTTCTGAGCAGCTTGATCGATGAGTATTCTCTGGCAGAAAATGCGCAGCAAAGAAAAAAGATACTGGGAAAGGTTGTTGTCATCGGCGCATATATTAAAAGGCGCAGCAATCTTATATTTATTGCAGAACACAATTATTTCATACCGATAAGAGAACTGGAATTATGTTTTCAGGAAACCATAAGAAATCTGGAATTGAGTGGTGTAACTGCAGGCTTTCTTATGATAGGGGAAAATAATCCCTGTTCTTTATCGCAAATGACTGGGAAAATAATCTCAAGTGAAACTGCGATGCGAATCTATGATTTTTCTGAAGCAGTCATTGAAGAATCACTGGAGAGTTTATCCGCACTTTTTGTAACACTGAAGCAGGAAAATGAAAAGCTGGTGTTATCCATAAGTGCAGAATGTGAAGCGAACCTGACGAAAATTGCCGAACGCTATGATGCAGAAGCGGAACAGGATTTTGATGACACATGGTTACTTTCTTTCTCTGTAAAAGGAGGGGAAAACAGATGATGAAATCTTTTGGAAATAATTCATTGGAATTTCAAATGATTTTGGTTGTTTTTTTCTGATGACGGCTTTGGCATATTTTCTATTGATCATATATGAAATTATCTGGAAACAGACATGGAAGCGTATCATAATAAATATTGCATTGTTCACTGGGACTTTTTTCACAGCTTCATGTCTTCGCGTGAGATATCTTCTCTATGATTGGGAGAAAAACTCATTTATGCTTTTTAAAATTCCTTATATTGTCTATGTTTTCTCTGGAATTTGCGGGGGCGCATATGCCGTAATACAGATCATGGTGGCTCTCAGACAAGGGAAAAATCATTTACAGGTAAATGCGATTCAGGAAAGCCTGGACAACTTACCAAGTGGAGTGGGATTCTTTGATGAACAGGGGATGCCTGTACTGCTCAATCGACAAATGCACAGAATCAGCAGATACTTGACAGACCGGGATATTCAAAGTGAAACAGAGCTTCGGGAAACATTGGAACATCCGCTTAAAAACCGTGTGTCTTACGATCCTGATTTTCAGGCATATTGTTTTTCAGATGGAAGTGTATGGAAATTTTCAGAAGATTACATAATTGCAGAAAATGGGGAACGGTTCCTGCAATTTCTGATTTCAGAAGTATCTGAATTATATCATAACAAACAGCTTCTGGAAAAAGAAAACAGGAAGCTTCTGGAAATGTCTGCGGCAATGAAAGAGCTTTCCAAAAATATTGTGATACTGACCAGGGAGGAAGAGACTCTGGCCATGAAAATGCGAGTGCATGATGATCTTGGATACAGTGTACTGGCTGCACATCGTATGCTGCTGCAGGATTCTGAAGATAACAGAGAGGCGTTTCTTTCACAATGGAACAGGATTTTAAGCTTATTAAGAAAAGATAATGAACCTACGGCAGAGACCCTTCATCAGATGGTGCAGGAAAGGGCCGATGCTCTTGGATTAAAAGTCCTTTATATTGGAAAAATCCTGGATGATCCGGAAGCAGCCAAACTACTGGATGTGATTCTTTTAGAGGCGATTTCAAATAGTGTACGCCATGCCGGGGCTACGGAACTTTATGTAAATATAAGCAGCGGGATTCATGAGTGGATGCTTGTGATTACAAATAATGGCAGGAAGCCGGACAGGGAGATTGAGGAAGGAGGCGGTCTGTCTGCAATACGAGAAAAGGTGGAAAATTGTAATGGTACTGTCAGTATCCGTTCTTTTCCGGAATATTCCCTGATAATTAATATCCCCAAAATGGAGGAATATATATGATCAGTGTACTTATTGTGGAAGACCAACGAATGGCGCGTGAGGATATGGAAAACTATATCCAGTCAAGCGGCAGATATTCTCTGGCAGGTTCTATCACGAATGCGGCTATGGCGGAAACCATATGTCGCCAAAGTGGATGTGATCTTGTTCTGATGGATGTCTGCACAGAAAACGATGCAAGCGGCCTGATTGCTGCCCAGAAGATCAAAACAGCGATGCCTCAGATAAAAGTGATCATTGTTACTTCTATGGCAGAATGCAGTTTTATTGACCGGGCACATAAAGCAGGTGCAGACAGCTTCTGGTATAAGGATGCCAGCAAAGAAGAATTACTGGAGGTTATGGACCGTACCATGCAGGGGGAAAGTATTTATCCAGATGCTCTTCCGGAAGTATTGATCGGAACCGCAAAAAGCAGTGAGTTTACCCTGGCAGAAATAGAGGTTCTACGGCTTGTAGTAGAAGGCCAGTCCTATAAAAAAATCGCGGAGACTTTGTCTATATCGCCGGAAACAGTAAAATGGCATATCAAAAATATGCTTCAGAAAACGAATTTTGACTCAAAAACAAAACTGGCAGTAGCAGTTACAAAGAAAAATTTAATCATCAATGGGTTTTAGAAAATCCTGTCGCTTTCTTTCATAGAAGGCGGCAGGATTTTTGCGTTATTATAGGAAATTTCTCCCCATATAATATGTTATGTGATTTGTGCCACCCCACCCATATGGGGAGTGTGTGAATTTTATAAAAACGATATAATACATTATATAAAGACTGAGATTATATTTCACAACAACAGGGGGCTATGTTTTTTATAAAAACGGAAGACATCTGAAAAAAGGAGGGAGGATAATATTTATGAAAAAGACATTTTACATGTTGTGGGTATTGCTGCTTTGTATTCCTGCTGTGTCTGTTCGGGCAGAAAAAAGCACAGTATGGAATTATACAAGACTTTACAGGCAGACACTGTTAGACACCAATAGTATCTGCGGTGTAATTTTCCTTGGTTATATAGATGGAAGTGCAAATGACAGAGACTGTTTGAAACAGGTATTATATGACGAAGGTAATATGAATGAGTTTCCGTTTTTATCAGACATTCCAGATGAACATATCGTGGAAATTGAATATGGAAGTGAGCTTTATTGTATTTTCCCTTCTGATCAGAATGCATCTGTGGCAGTAAATGAATATGTTTATGATGGACCGGATGATTATCTTGGAAGAACAGGAAATGTATTGTATCGGAGTGAATATGGAGATCCGATTATTCTTCGCTGCAACGCAAGTGATATCATAAGAGACACCGAAATCACAGTTGTGGATTCTCAGGGAAATGTGCTGGTATGGCAGCCAGGCCTCAACCTCAACGATGGAAGTGTAGATGTGCCATGGGAAGAGCCTTACGTTTATGATATGACATATAGAAATCAAGCCAATGGAGATACCAATGGAAAGTTTGGCTTAAGTGTTATGCAGGCAGTAAATTGTCAGGAATGGGTTTCCCTGCGGCAGGAACCTGATGTGAATTCAACATGTGTGGACAGGGTGCCGCTTGGAACAATTTTACGGAATTGCTTTAGAGCTTCAGAGAAATTCTATTATGTTGAATACAACGGTCTGAGTGGGTATGTACATGGAGATTATCTGAAAGAGCTTCCTTCCTTGCAAGGGAAAACAGGATCTGAGTATCCAAATAGAGAGAATGGGTATCTTTTTGGAATGGAAGGAGAATGGGAGACAGATGTTCTTGTGCAGGAAAATGGAACAGATATGGTTTATACGCTTCAGTTTTTGACCGATGAAAGTGGAGTGGAGGGGGAATTGGTTTTTTCCTTCGATGATCCATGGTCAAATGGTGTTTCCACCTGGTCAGGAACGTATTTTGCTTATAATCCTGCAGAATATACCTGTGGAACGTATATGTTTTTTCTTGATACACCGGATGGGCAACGCTCTGGAGAAATATATGTTGTATTGGAAGACAATACGTTGACGATTACAGATGTGTCAGGTGATGCATTCTGGCCATTTACTTCCGGTTCAACGGAAACGTTGAGGTTCTACCCATATTAAGGTTCTACCCACATTGACGGCAATACAATAAGTGTATTCAGAACTGAAAACAATGGATTTTGACAGTTGGATTTGTCATGCTTGGTGAAGTGCAATGATATTTTTGATAGCAATGATGTAAAGCAACTAGAAAAGGAGGAATGCTTCTATGGGATTTTTTGATAAGAAATATTGTGATATTTGTGGTGAAAAGATCGGTTTATTGGGAAATCGCAAACTGGAAGATGGGAATCTCTGCAAGAGCTGCGCCCAAAAGCTCTCGCCTTGGTTCAATGAGCGACGTACCAGTACGGTGTCGGAAATCAAGAAGCAGCTTGACTGGCGCGAGGCGAATCGCGAACGGGCTGCCAAATTCCGGACTACCCGCTCCTTCGGAGAGCGAACAAAGTTGCTTCTTGACGAAAACCACCAATGGTTTACTGTTACAAGGGCGATAAATCCAGCAGATGACAATTCCGATGTGTTAGACTTCTCGACCATCACTGGCTGCCGCATGGACATCGATGAAAGCCGTACCGAACTAAAGGTGGAAACAAAGGACAGCGAAGGAAAAATTGTTCGCCGGAGCTATAACCCACCGCGATATGAGTATGACTACGATTTTAACATTATTATTTCAGTAAACAATCCGTATTTCAATGAAATGAAATTCAAGCTGAATGACTGCCGTGTACATATTCCTTTCCAGCCTACAGCAATCAGATGGACTGGCGACAGCTTCTTTCAGGATCGCCATGAACAGCCTCTTTATGATCCCTGCTACCGGGGCTTTAGGGAAGCATGTAATGAGATTTGCAATCTGCTTGATCATATCCGTACCGGTGCGGTGAACGGACAGCAGGCAAGTGCGCCCACGCAGGGGGCATTTTCAATTACATCTCTTATTCCCGGACTTTCTTCCTCGCCGGCTGCTCAAAAAGCGGTTACGGATGCACTGAAACTTACTACATGGGTATGCTCGAACTGTAACTGGCCCAACAACGGCACCACTACATGCCAGCACTGCGGCGCACCATTCTCGGACGAAAAAGTTCTGGAAAACCTTAAAAATCTGGCGTTTGCAGCTGCAATGGCAGAAGGTGTTGCAGGTAATGCCACTATGCCGGCCAGTACTTCCGTACAGAATAGTGCAGTCACGCAAAGTTGGAATTGTCCCTTTTGCGGTGCGGTAAATTTAGGAAATTTTTGTGAGAGCTGTGGCTCAAAAAGGCCTTAAAGACTTTTTTAAACACGCTCTGGAATTTACAAAAAAGTTCAAAGTAGAGAAAGGAGAAATGAAGCTATGAGTAAAAAAATGAGTAAATGGATGTTAGGAACCTGTGGAATTCTACTTGCAGGGGCAATGGCTGTGAATGTATATGCTCTGGAAGAGAAGGATGTGGTAGGTACCTGGTATCTCAATGGGATTTCCATGGGCGAAGCCTCTTTCCATCCGGAAGCTATGGGAATGAATGGCATTCTTGATCTGAAAGACGGTGGAAATGCAGTCATGGACTTCGGGGAGGATAACACTAACTCAGGAGACTGGAAAATTGAAAATGACAAGCTTTTCATCACCCAGGATGGGGAAAGTGTTGAAGCAGAATTTTCAGATGGAACAATCAGTTTGGACACTGGCGATATGCGAATGATCTTCGGACAGGAAAAAGAAGAATATACTCCGTATGAGCCAGGAAAACCTGTAGCGGAACCTGAGATGAAGGATTTCGAAGGAGAGTGGGACGGAACTCTTATGGATGCTTTTGGCATGCAGCTTCCGATGGTATTGGCAGAAATGGAATTTCATGTTTCCATTTCTGACGGTAAGGCAGATGCAGTAATCGTGGAAAGCGGACAGGAAACAACACTTTCCCTGGCAGCGGAACTCAATGGAGATACACTGACTTTAAAACCTTCTGCAGATGAAGAAGAGCCTCCTATGGGATTACTTGTAGATATGAGCATTATGGATTTCCAGCTTCTGGATGACGGTAAAATGTGTTACATCAGCAATTCAGATGCAAGCGAAAGCGCAGAGGCTGAAAATACGGACGACTCCGATATACAAGATGGCACTACAGACAGTGGAGTCAGAATCTATTTTGATAAACTGCAAGTGACAGAATGATGTATCAGAACAGGGCATTACCTGCTTCTCGCGAAGAAGCAGGTAATGCCCTGTATTTTTTTCTAAAAAGGAAATATAATTTGTATTGGCCTGAACAGTTCTTGACATTATCATATATGAGAATATAATGATAATTAAGAATGTTTAAAGGAGAGTGATCTGAGATAGAACTTTCCCAGATAATGGAATAAGACTTTTTAGAATCGGCTTATGTAAAGTACCATAAAATAGACACATTCTCCTATAATATACAACTATATCTGTATTATACATTGCAGTATACTCTTCTCATAAAGAAAAAAAGAAACGCCAAAAAAGAATCCCGAAATGGAAAGGAGAAGAGTATTATGATTCTGGATTTTATCCTTGCAGCACTTCCCTGGATCATATGCGGCATTGCAGTTGCCGTGATCTGTATTGGAAATGACCGGGCATGTTCCCCAAAGAAGCAGGCACTGGAAGAAAAACATATTGGAATCGGGGCTGGGATTGGTTTTGTGGCAGGAGCTGTCATTGCCATACTTGTTCCGGAAAAGGGAGATCATACAGGGATTCTGATCGCTATGGGACCATTAGTGGGGATGGCAATTGTAACTGTCATTGACAATTTTGACAGTTTTTTCGGTAAGAATAAGAAAAAATAGAGGAGCAATTGGAGCGTGTTATGAGTCAGAATGTAATTGAAGTAAAAAAACTGAGCAAAAGCTTTGGAACGGTAAAAGCAGTCCGGGATTTAAGTTTTCAAGTAAAAAAAGGCGAGCTGTTTGCATTTTTAGGGGTAAACGGAGCTGGAAAGAGCACTACCATTTCCATTCTCTGCGGTCAGCTGCAAAAGGACAGCGGAACTGTGAAAATCAACGGAATGGAAAATGATTCTCTTGGAAAGGGAATCGGCTGTCTCCTTGGAATTGTGTTCCAGGATAGTGTACTGGATAAGCCTCTTACCGTAAAAGAAAACTTAAAAAGCAGGGCAGCCTTATATGGAATAACCGGAAAGGCATTTGATAAACGTCTGAAAGAGCTGATCGGCCTTTTGAAATTTGAGGATTATCTCAACCGTCCGGTTGGAAAATTATCCGGCGGGCAAAGACGGCGGATCGACATTGCCAGGGCTTTGCTCCATAGACCGGAGATTTTGATTCTGGATGAACCAACCACAGGCCTTGATCCACAAACACGGAAAACGCTCTGGCATGTGATTGAAAAACTACGGGAAGAAGAACATATGACAGTATTTTTAACCACCCACTATATGGAAGAAGCTGTCGCCGCCAGTTATGTGGTCATTCTGGATAAAGGCAGCATCATTGCGGAAGGAACCCCTCATGAATTAAAAGAGAAGTATGTGGAAGATACCATTTCCCTTTATGGAGTTACCGAAGAAGAAGTAAGATCTCTTGGAAAACCTTATAAGCCAATCCGTGACGGCTACCAGCTGACGGTCTCTTCCACGCTGGAAGCAACGGAGCTGATCGCGGCAAACCGGGGGCTTTTCCGGGATTATGAGGTGGTAAAAGGCGGCATGGATGACGTATTTCTTGCGGCAACAGGAAAAGTGCTTGGAGGTGACGAGAAATGAAAACTGTTTTTGCTTTAATGAACCGAAATCGGAAGCTGTTCTTCCGGGACAAAGGAATGCTGTTTTCCTCACTGATCACGCCAGTGATCCTGATTGTACTGTATGCCACCTTCCTGGCAAATGTTTACAGGGACTCTTTTACCTCATCCCTGCCGGAATTTATGCAGATTTCCGAAAAACTCATTAATGGAACTGTGGCAGCACAGCTGGGAGCAGCACTTCTGGCTGTTACCTGTGTAACCGTAACCTTCTGTGTGAACCTGACCATGATCCAGGACCGGGCAAATGGAGCAAGGAGGGATTTTGATGTCTCACCTGTCTCCAAGCCCGTTCTTTACATAAGTTACCTGCTCTCAACAGTCTGCAATTCTCTGATGGTAAATGCAGTGGCACTTGGAATGTGCCTTCTTTACATTGAAAAAATGGGCTGGTATTTGTCTGAAACAGATATCTTAAAACTGATTCTGGACGTGGTTTTGCTGGTTTTATTTGGTGCGGTCCTTTCTGGGATCCTCTGCTATCCATTAAAAACACAGGGACAGTTATCCGCAGTGGGAACGATCGTCAGTGCTGGTTATGGATTTATCTGTGGAGCTTATATGCCCATATCCAACTTTGGAAAAGGATTACAGAAATTTCTCTCTTACCTTCCAGGGACTTATGGTACAGCCCTTTTGAAAAATCATATGCTAAGAGGTGTATTTGAAGAAATGAAAAGCAGTGGATTCCCTGATGAAGTCGTAACAGGGATTGCGGATTCCCTGGACTGTAATCCGGTATTTCGAGGAAATGTTATGGGGACTACAGAAATGGTATGCATTATGATTGGAAGCATCTGTCTGTTGGGAATTATTTATTTCGTTCTGACAGGGCTAAAAAGAAGGAAATAAAATTTTAAGCCTGTTTATTACAGAAATCGTTATTAAAAACGAAATTATAATAAGGGAAAGTTTTTGGGAAGGACTGAGAAAAATTATGCTGAGAATTGAACATTTAACAAAAATTTATGGAGAAAAGAAAGCAGTGGATGACCTGAATCTGCATATCGCTCCCGGTGAGATTTATGGTTTTATTGGTCACAACGGAGCTGGTAAAACCACAACCCTGAAATCCATTGCCGGTATCCAGCAGTTTGATGCAGGGGAAATCTTTATTGATGGGAAATCCATCCGGACACAGCCCCTGGAGTGTAAGCGCAGCTTTGCCTACATTCCGGATAACCCCGACCTGTACGATTACATGACAGGTATCCAATACCTGAACTTTATCGCAGATATTTTTGGTGTCAGTGCCGCCGACCGGAAGGCACGCATCCGCAAATATGCCGATCTCTTTGAGCTGACGGACGATCTGGCGCAGCCCATCGCCGCCTATTCCCACGGCATGAAGCAGAAGCTGGCGATTATTTCCGCGTGGCTGCATCAGCCAAAGCTGATTCTGATGGATGAGCCTTTTGTGGGCCTTGACCCCAAGGCTTCCCATTTGCTCAAAGGGATGATGCGGGAAGTTTGCGACGAGGGCGGCGCAATTTTCTTCTCTACCCATGTCCTGGAGGTGGCAGAAAAGCTCTGTGATAAAGTGGCCATTATCAAAGGAGGAAAGCTGATCCGTTCCGGCACCATGGAGGAGGTTAAGGGAGACGATTCTCTGGAAGATGTATTCTTGGAACTGGAGGGAGAATCATGCTGAAACTTCTGCTGAAAAAGCAATTATTTGAGATTTTTAGTCCCTATTTCTACGATGCCAAGAAGAATAAAGTGCGGTCTAAAGTTTCTACAGCGCTGTATTTTGCTTTGTTTGCGCTGTTGATTGTCAGTCTGCTAGGTGGAATTTTTACCTTTCTTTCTGTAAAACTCTGCGCACCTTTGGTATCGGCGAACTTAAGCTGGCTCTATTTTGCGCTGATGGGACTTATTGCCGTGCTGCTGGGTGCTTTTGGCAGCGTGTTCAATACTTATGCGGGCCTGTATTTGCCCAAGGATAATGATTTGCTGCTGTCCATGCCGATTCCGGTATCAAGTCTGGTGGCCGCACGATTGTTCAGCGTCTACCTGATGGGACTGATGTATTCTATCGTTGTGATTCTTCCGGCAGTCATCGTCTACTGGGTGATAGCGGGTATTACTCCATTTTTGTTTTTGGGCGGTCTGGTACTGACTTTTTTGATTTCTGTCTTTGTACTGACGCTTTCCTGCGTCCTTGGCTGGGTTGTAGCAAAAATCAGCCAGAAGCTCAAACATAAGAGCGTGATTGCCGTACTGGCCTCGCTAGCCTTTATTGCCCTGTACTACTTTGTGTATTTCAAAGCGCAGAGTATTCTTCAGGAGTTACTGGCCAATGCAGCAGTGTACGGTGCGCAGATCAAAAGCAGTGCCTACCCGCTATATCTGTTCGGCAGCGTCGGTATGGGAAATCCAAAAGCAATGCTGATCGTCGCCGCCGTTATGACCGTCCTGTTCGGCCTGACGTGGATGCTGCTTTCCCGCAGCTTTTTGAGCCTCGCAACCTCCACGGGGAAAACCAAGCGCAGGAAATACCGGGAAACCACCAGCCGGCAGCGGAGTATTGATGCGGCACTGCTGGGCAGAGAGCTGGCACATTTCACTGCCAGCCCCAGCTATATGCTCAACTGCGGTCTTGGCACCTTTTTGATGCCGGTTTGCGCAGTTGCCGTGCTGTGGAAAGGAAAAAGCCTCTTTGCTATGCTGGACGCCATGTTTGTGGACACTCCGGGCAGCGTGCCCGTTCTTCTATGCGTGATACTCTGTGGCCTTGTGTCTATGAATTTTATGGCAGCACCCTCTATCTCTCTGGAAGGAAAAAGCTTGTGGCTCATGCAATCGCTTCCGGTGGATACGTGGAAGATTTTACGGGCAAAAATCCGGATGCAGATGCTTTTGACAGCCCTGCCGTTACTGCTGTGTATTGCGTGCACAGCGATTATATATCCTCTGCCTCCAATTTGGCTTCTGGTAATCGCCCTTTTTGCGGTATCTTACACGCTGCTGGCTGCACTGTCCGGCTTGATGCTTGGCGTGAAAATGCCGACGCTGACATGGACAAATGAACTTATGCCCATCAAGCAGAGCGCACCAGTTATGCTTACTTTATTCGGTGGCATGGGCTACACGGTTTTGCTGTTTGCCGGTTTTCTGCTCCTGCCGGGATGGATGCTGGGATTTCCTGTTTATATGTGCTGCTTTGTGGGAGTAAATCTTATCCTAGATGTTATGCTTTACCGTTGGCTGAAAAACACCGGATGTGCGCGGTTCGCCGCATTATAATGGAAATACAAAATAAGGGAGCATTTTTATGATTCGTATGGAAATTGCACTGTTTCTGGTGCTTGCTATGGTGGCATTTATCTATTTTACATCTGAGAAAAAGCTTACAAAGCTTCATAGAACGTTTTCCGTCCTGCTGGTTACTGTTCTGATCTATATGGCATTTGACGGGATCACGATTTATACTGTAAATCATCTAGATACGGTGCCGCTTTTGTTAAACAATATTTTTCACCGTATTTTCATGGGAAGTATGGCTTTTGTGGTTTTTCTGTTTTACCGGTATATTGCAATCCTGGTAGAAGAGGAGACTGGAAAGCCCAGAAAACTGGATAAAGCAGCCCTGGTTGTGCTGGTGATGTCGGAGATTGGAGAACTGTTTCTTCCCATCTATTATACCCAGACAGAACAGGGAAATTATTCGGATGGCATTTATACTTATGTCCTGTATGCAAGCGTGGTATTTTACCTGGCACTGTGTACCGGCCTGCTGTTTGGAAACTGGAAAAAAATCGACCGGAAAAAGAAGTCAGCAATTGGTGCGGCTCTTATTGTGGAGCTGACCATCTGTGCACTGCAGGCGATGCATCATACCTGGCTGATCAGCGGAATGGGGATCACCCTGATGACAATGTCTTTTTATCTCACACTGGAAAATCCGGACATTATCAGGGCGGAGCTGACCGAACAGAAGATGTCTATGCTATATCTGAAAAGCCAGGTAAATCCACATTTTCTCTATAATACCCTGGATACCATCCGGATCCAGGCACAGCTGAACCAGGATAATAAGGTGGCAGAGCTTCTTATGCACCTGTCAGATTTTTTTAGGATGAGTATTAAGGTGAAACGGCAGATGGTGGAACTGGATGATGAACTGGATCTTTTGGAAGCCTATATGGATCTGATGTGCTGCCGCTATCCCTCCATTCATTGTGAATATGATATTGATCCGGATCTTGGAGGAATGCAGGTTCCGAACTTTATTCTCCAGCCTCTGGTCGAGAACAGTCTTCTCCATGGGCTGAAGAACAAAGGCTACAAAGGAGATGTTGTCATTTCTGCAAGGAAAGAAGGAGAAGATGTACAGATCACAATTCGGGACACGGGAAGCGGTTTTGCCCCGGGAAAAATGGAGCAGGTAAATGAAATGCTTGCCAATTATGCGAAACAGAAAACAAGCCTGGAAGGAAACAGTATCGGGATTTTGAATGTGCAAAAAAGGATCAAGCTGCTCTGCGGCAGAAAATATGGACTGTGGTATTCCAAAAATGAAGGAGAAGGTGCGACAGCCCATCTTCTTCTGCCACTTAAGGAGACTGAAAAATGAAAAAAATGCGGGTAGTTCTTGTAGATGACGAGATTATGATAAGAGAAGGTTTTAAGCAGCTGTTTGACTGGGAAGCCCACGACTGTGAGGTGGTAGGGGGAGCAGCTGATGGAATGGAGGCATTAGCAAAAATTGAAGAGCTGCAGCCGGACATCGTGATTATGGATATCAACATTCCGATTCTGAACGGACTGAAAGTGATTCAGACCAGCCGGATTCGATTTCCGGAAATGGCATTTATTATTGTGTCAGGATATGATGATTTTTCTTACTGTCGGGAGGCTTTGCGTCTGCAGATTACCGATTATATCCTGAAACCTGTAAACTATGAGGAATTTGGATCCTGTATTGACCGGCTGAAGATTGCATTATATGAAAAAAAGAAAGCCGAAAGCCCGGAAGAGCAGAACGACAGAACGATTACCGGAATCCTAAAATTTTTGCAGGAGCATCTGGAGGAAGAAATCAGTCTGAATATACTTGCAGCTGAATTCCATCTCAGCCCTCAGTATATCAGCCAGCTTTTTAAAAACGAAATCGGGGTAAACTTTCTGGCATATCTTACCAATATCCGTATGGAGAAGGCCAAGAAGCTGTTGATCTCTACCTCCCTGTCTGTTGGAGAAGTATCGGCACAATGCGGATATGGGGATTACCGGGTATTTACAAAAGCATTTAAGAAAGCAGAAGGGTGTACACCTTCGCAGTACAGAAGGGATTTTTATATAAAAGATATGTCTAGATAAAAAGCTTTTCTTTATAAAGAAAAATGATGGAGGAAGTAGGCGCTTTTAAGGAAGTTGAGTTGCCAATGCCACAACTATGTGTATCTTAAGCCCAGTTCTTTTAATGATTCTGGGAACTATGGCAGATGGAGTGCAACTTCAGCCTGAAGAGGCAGAAGGATCTGATGAAGCCCATAAAATATTTGTTGAGAAAATAGAAGATGAGTATTATGTGTAGAGCGAGCATGAAATGACTAGAACACATTACATTTCTTTCCTTGCAGCTGTTTCCATAGACCAGCTTCAAATGGTGAAACTGTATCCGGAAGGAAATGCAGAAGCCAGATTTAAGATTAGGGGAGTGAAAAAAATTACTGGAAGAATGAGACTGAAATACAGACGTATTTTTGCAATTGAATTCCTTATGAAAAAAGAAAAGTTATACAGATTCCATCTTGCAAAGCAAGATATCTCTAATTATAATGAAACTGGATCCCATAGCAAAAGATCCATACGCAAAGCCAGATGCGGAGGTTGGCTTCAAAATACAAGAAAAGGAGCAAATAGAAATGGCAAAAGTGTTAATCAGCCCATCTAAATATATACAGGGCTCAGGTGAAATGAAAAACATTGGAACATATGCTGCTAAATGCGGAAAGAAAGCACTTGTTCTGATCAGTAAGGGTGGTTATAACCGAATCGGCAAAATGATTGAAGACAGCTTTGCCCAAAGTGACTGTGACCTCATTTTTGATTACTTTAACGGAGAATGCTGTAACAGTGAGATCGACCGTCTGGTTAAAATCGTAAACGACAACAATTGCGATCTTACTATCGGCATCGGTGGTGGTAAAATATTTGATACAGCAAAAGCAGTTGGCTATTATGCCAAAACGCCTGTGTTCGTTTGCCCGACCATCGCTTCCACAGATGCTCCATGCAGCGCTTTATCCGTTATATATACAGAAGAAGGCGTTTTTGAAAAATACCTGTTTCTACCAGCCAATCCAAATCTGGTACTCATGGACACCGACATTATTACGAAATCTCCGGTGCGTCTGACTGTAGCCGGTATGGGAGATGCCCTTGCAACCTACTTTGAAGCAAGAGCCTGCCAGCGAAGCGGCGCAACCTCCTGCGCAGGGGGCAAAACCACAGAAGCAGCCATGGCCCTTGCAAAGCTGTGTTTTGATACCTTAATGGAAGAGGGTGTAAAGGCCAAAATTGCCCTGGAAGCCGGTGCCTGCACACCTGCCGTGGAAAAAATTATTGAAGCAAACACCCTGTTATCCGGAATCGGTTTTGAAAGTGCTGGCCTTGCAGGCGCACATGCTATCCATAACGGTTTTACTGTTCTGGAAGAATGCCATAAAATGTATCATGGAGAAAAAGTCGCTTTCGGAACTCTTACTCAGCTTGTGCTTGAGAATGTTTCCCAGGAAGAACTGGAAGACATCATTTTATGGTGTATTGAAGTTGGACTTCCTGTTACTTTAAAACAGCTTGGTGCCCAGGATGTTACAGATGATCAGCTCATGGAAGTTGCCAAAGCAGCCTGCTCCCCAGACGATACCCTTCATAATATGCCATTTACCGTTACCCTGGAAACTGTTTTCGCAGCCATCAAAGCGGCAGATGCATACGGAAAATATTATCTGGGAGAATGATCATCCCTACTGAAATCATATTCTTCTGATGCGTGCCCTGATCGCAGGGGATATCCTGTACAGTGCCCCGGCAGAAGCCTTCCACAGGGCACCCCTTTCTGAGATGATGTGGTTCTTGTGGAACGACTGTGGAGACAACACAAAAGCGAAAGACCTGCTGGCATCCTGGAAAAAGAAAATGCAGGAAATCGGAGCGGCATTAAAAGACCGCAGCAGTTTTGCAAAAGACCCAAAACAGCTTTTCGAAACAGCAGATCAGTACCTGGCAGATTTCTCTGGTGCCAACGGAAGATACCGTTATGCCAAAACACTTCTCCTTGCCTCCAGGTGCAATGCTATGATCACTATGGCACCAAGATACGAAAATACCTCCATGGTATTAAACATGCGTGGCCTTCATGACAACTGCAAAGTACCAGTGTACGACCTGTCACTGGACGGGGATTTCGATGAATCCGGATGGGAGAGACTGAGATCCTTCCTGTATTATTGTGGATAAAAAAATCCAGGATAAAACATTGTAACAAATCATATTATACAACCGTATTAAAAAGGTGTATGAGGCGAAGGCTTCATACACCTTTTGTTACTTGTTATTTACAAATAATAATGTTAAAATCATTTCATAATTGGAAAACAGATGTATCTTCCAGGTGAGAGGATGTGTGAAATGAAAAATAAGAAAAAACTATCAGTTGGAATGGACGACTTTACAAAATTGCGAAGAGAAGGTTTTTATTATGTGGATAAAACCCAGCTGATTGCAGATCTTCTGCATAATTGGGGTGAAGTAAACCTCTTCACCCGCCCCAGGCGTTTTGGAAAAAGCCTGAATATAAGCATGTTAAAGGCTTTCTTCCAGATCGGATGCGACAAGACTTTATTCGATGGTCTTGCAATCTCCAGGGAAACAGAGCTCTGCGAAAAATACATGGGGAAATTTCCTGTTATTTCCATCAGTCTGAAAAGTGTAGACGGATCAACCTTCCAGGCCGCACGCAACGCACTGACCTCCCTGATCGGAAAAACTGCCATGGAGTTTTCCTTTCTCTCCGAAAGCAGCCGATTAACTGAAACCCAGAAGAAAACATATGAACAGTTGATCCAGGTTGGAGCACCTGGGGAAAGTATGTTCATTATGTCAGAGGATATTTTAACCAACAGCCTTCAGACCCTTTCCGGGCTCCTTGCCGCTCATTACGGACAGCAGGTGATCCTTCTGATCGATGAATATGATGTTCCGCTGGATAAGGCTTTCCAGAATGGATATTATGAGGAAATGGTCACCCTGATCCGCAACATGTTTGGAAGTGCGCTGAAAACAAACGCAAGTCTTTATTTCGCCGTTCTGACCGGATGTCTGCGGATTGCAAAAGAAAGCATCTTTACCGGACTGAACAATTTTAAAGTAATGTCCATTACAGATGTCCGTTTTGACGAGTATTTCGGATTTACAGATGAAGATGTGAAAACGATGCTTAAATATTATGGTCTTTCAGAACATTATTGTTCTATGAAAGAATGGTATGACGGTTACCGTTTTGGAAAAACAGAGGTGTATTCTCCCTGGGACGTAATCCTGTACTGTGACAAGCTTTGCGCAGATCCAGAAGCCCTCCCGGAAAACTACTGGCTGAATACCAGCGGAAACAACATGGTCCGCCGCTTCATCGACAAGGCAGACGGAAAAACCAGAAACGATATCGAACGCCTGATTGCAGGAGAAGAGATCCGAAAGGAAGTACACCAGGAACTGACCTACAGCGAACTGGACAGCACCATTGAGAATCTGTGGAGTGTTCTGTTTACCACCGGTTATCTTACTTCAAGGGGCAGGGCAGAAGGAGAACAGCTTCGCCTTGTAATCCCGAATAAAGAGATCCGTAATCTGTTTATCCGCCAGATCCGGGAATGGTTTCAGGACACTGTAAAAAAGGATACCCCTAAGCTGAACCATTTCTGTAATGCGTTCCCCTCTGGAAATGCGACCCTCATCGAAGACCTTTTCAATGAATATCTCTGGAATACCATCAGCATCCGCGACACCGCTGCCCCTCATGGAAAAAAAGAAAACTTTTACCATGGGATTCTTCTGGGCCTGTTATCCCACCGGGAGGAATGGCGGATCAGTTCCAATACAGAGTCCGGAATTGGTTACAGTGACATCCTGGCAGAGATCTTTGAAAATCGGACTGGTATCGTGATCGAGGTGAAATATGCCGAAAATGGTAATCTGGATGCCAGCTGCAAGGAAGCACTAGAACAGATTGAAAAGAAGAAATACGAGGCAAAACTGCGGGATGATGGCATGCGAAATATTCTGAAATACGGTATTGCGTGCTATAAAAAAGAATGTAAGGTGATGCTGGCAGAAGATTGTCGCTGACAGCCATCATAAAATGGGAGGCTTTATTAAAATAGTGAACAAATATAGAATGATTCGTATTCCAAGTTGAATCCGAATGGATACTTATAAAATACTCCACAACTATTAAAGGGTGTATGAGGCGAATGCTTCATGCACCTTTTATCAGTTACTGCCGAAAAAAGAAAAATGGACACATTTTCCTACATTTTTGACCTGTTTCATGATTATAAATGTGTTATACTGTTCTTAGTGCGAAAAATATAGCAAGCGTGAGAAAAATGGATAATTGAACAATATATATTTGTTATAGGGAAAGGATCATTATGTTAAAAACCAAGAGACTGATATTAAGAAAATGGACAGAAAAAGACGCTGACAATTTATTTGAATATGCGAAGGAGCCAGAGGTTGGTCCAGCGGCAGGATGGCAGCCACATAAATCAAAAGAGGAAAGCCTGGAAATTATTCGGAATGTATTAAATGGTGCCGAGTGCTATGCTATCTGTGAGAAGGGAACAGATAAAGCAATTGGTTCCATAGAATTGCGATTAAACGGACATACAGATATGACAGAGCGTGATGATGAATGTGAACTAGGGTATTGGCTTGGAAAACCTTTCTGGGGAAAGGGGTATATGCCTGAAGCAGTAAGAGAAATGCTACGGCACGGATTTGAAGACCTTGAGATGACGACAATCTGGTGCGGATATTATGATGGTAACCAAAAATCCAAAAGAGTGCAGGAAAAGGTTGGATTTTTATATCATCATACATGTGAAAATGTACCGGTGCCATTAATGAATGAGGTTCGTATTGGACATACAAATGTAATGACGAAAGAGCACTGGATGTTACAAAAAGACTTTGAACTTTAAAAATCTGGTTTGTGGATGAAACAAAATTGATATGTGCATAATCAGTACAAAATTGATATGTGTATAATCAGCCCTTGACATTATCATATATGAGAATATAATAGTATTTAAGAACATGCAAAGGAGAGTGCTCCATATGGAAATGGTGGAGGTTGTAATGAATCCTGTCAGACAAAGAATCTTTCAGTATCTTCTGATTCATGAGAAAGGAACGGTAAAAGAGATTAAAAAGGAACTGCAGGATATTCCAAGTGCCAGTTTATATCGTCACGTGAAGGTTCTGGCGGATCATTCTCTTATTATAGTTGTGGAAGAAAACAGGATCCGGGGAACTGTCGAAAATGTCTATCAGATTAACAAAAAAGCGTTTGAATCAGGAGATCAGGATGGTACAGCTGTTCAGATGGCCTTGCTAAGTATCTGTGCGAAATTTGCAAAGTATTTCTTCGGTGCCCATGTTGATCCGAAAAAAGATATGTTATTACTGACAAACTGTACGTTGACACTGGACGATGATGAATTTATGCGTTATCTTTCGGAAATCAATGAGATCACAATGAAGTATATGAAAAAGAAAAGTAGTGAAAAAAGCAAGATAAGACAGATAACACTTATCTCTGCTCCAACAAATGAGTAGGGGATGATATGATGGAAAAACAAGGGAGATGGCTGTTGTGTCCGAATTGTCATGGTAAGACACGAATCTGGGTGCGTGAAGATACCACCCTTTCCAATTTCCTTCTTTTTTGTCCGAAATGCAAAAAAGAAGAATTAATTGATTTAAGACAATATCATATAACACGCTTGAAAAAGCCAGACGCTAAGACGCAGAGCTGAAACTGATACTATCAGATTTACTCTGCGTTTTTTTTACGAAAAGACAACTAAAATTCAGATTAAAATGCCCGAATGCTACAAAGAAACTGACCGTACTGGGTTTGCGCATATCGCATTTAGTGTTGGAAGCAAAGAAAAAGGAGATGGTTATTATGAAAATTCCATTAGAAGAGTATTTCCCATATGCAGGGCTGGCGCTTTTGGTTTTGGCAATTTTTTACGGTACATATTTTGGAAAGATGCTGACGCAAAAGCGAAAAGGCATCCAGACAAGACAGATCGGACGAAGAAAAGAGGCAGGCATTCATATGGTAGAAATGTTCATGAGCATAGCGACTCTGAGTACTCCTGTGGTTCAGCTATTCTCGATTGTCTCTGGATGGAATTACTTTCCTGTAAATATGCGTTTTACCGGATTCTGTATTGGTATGACAGGTGACCTCATATTTCTGATTTCAGTCCTTTGCATGAAGGACAGCTGGCGGGCAGGCATTCCAGATTGTGACAAGACAAAGCTTGTCACTACGGGGATTTACAAATACAGCCGTAATCCGGCCTTCCTTGGATTTGATTTTATGTACATCGGGGTACTGTTCATGTATGGAAACCTGTTGACCTTTGTTTTTTCTTTATTTGCGATTTTGATGCTCCATTTGCAGATCTTGCAGGAGGAACAGTATCTTGAGAGCACATATGGATTGGCTTATACCAAATACAAAAATCAGGTTTTTCGATATCTCGGCCGAAAATCGCTAATCCGGAGGAAATAATTATGTCAAAAAGAGTCCGCCAATATATCAGTATACTGGCAGCGGTTGCAGCCTATTATCTTGTTCATGAAGGAGCGCATCTTTTATATGCGCTTTTTACCGGAGCCTTTAAGCAGATTAACATTATGGGAATCGGGATGCAGAAATAAAGAACTGTGAATAAATGGACATGTAATGAAAAAGGAACACCGGATGTTAAGGAAGGCCATGCTGGTAGAGAATTCCAGCGTATAAAATATGTGAAATTCTGATAAAAAAAGATGCGGACACACTTAAAGGAGAAAGATTATGGTTATTGAAACAGAACGCTTATACCTAAGAGAAATGACGGAAAATGATTTCCATGCACTTTACAGGGTCTTAGCGGACTCGGATATCATGAAGCATTATCCATATACTTTTGACGAAAACAGGGTAAGGAACTGGATCGAGCGGAATATAGAAAGATACCGGATATTTGGATTTGGGCTGTGGGCTGTATGTTTGAAAGAGACTAACGAAATGATTGGAGACTGTGGATTGACAATGCAGCTTATTGGCGGACAGATAAAACCTGAAATCGGATATCATATACGTGCCGATAAGCAAAGAAAGGGATTTGCCAAAGAAGCAGCGATTGCAGTCAGAGACTGGACATTTCACAATACACCATTTAACATTATATATTCTTATATGATGCATACAAATGTGCCATCCTATAAAACTGCGATTTCTTATGGATGTAAACAAGTTGATGAGTTTAAAGACGACGTGAATGAAATCACAAAGGTATTTGCAATTACAAGAGATGACTGGACCAATCAATAACTTTTTGCTTGAATGCACGGCGTAGTAGAACTCATTTGCGTATATATGGCAATGAAGGGACTGGAAAAATTGAAATTATTAGTTTTTCTGAAGGAGGGGCGCTTTGATGCTCACAAAGCATTCGAAAAATATTTACTGTAATACATTTAAACCTGATTTGATTGGTAATCTTGGAACACTTGATTATAAAATCGCAGGCAGCCAGGAAATCATTGCATCGTATGAAAGATAATGCGATTGTTACAAAAAGTTAATTTGAAGAGAACACAGAAGAAGCTTAGCTTCAAGGTTGGAAAAATGGAAGAAATTAAACTGCCAGACGCTTAGACGCAGAGCAGAATCTGATAGGAAAATCGGATTCGATCTGCGCCTTTTTATTTCAGGAAAAGGAGGAAAAAGGAATGAACTATATTCAAATCACCAAAGAAAACATCGACAAGGAACATATCTGCTGCGCCATGTCCGGCAAGCAGAGCCTCGTAAAAAAAGAGTGGCTGAAGCAGCAGTTTGATGAGGGGCTTGTTTTCTATCGAAGTGCAGAACGGGGCAAGTGTTTTACCGAATACATCCCAGCAGAAAATGCATGGGTACCCATTGAGGCGGACGGGTATCTCTACATCAATTGCCTGTGGGTTTCAGGCTCCATGAAGGGGCATGGTTACTCCACCGACCTGCTGAATAAGTGTATCTGTGATGCCAAGACACAGAGCAAAAAAGGCATTTGTATCCTATGTGCCGACGGACGCAAGCGGGAGTTTCTTGCAGACCCGAAATTTCTTGCCCACAAAGGCTTCTTGCTGGCAGATACCTCGGATTGTGGTATTACGTTACAGTATTTGCCGTTGATGGTAGACGCCAAACCACCAAAATTTAAGGACTGTGCCAAGCATCCGAAAACCGACGGCGAAGGCTTTGTTCTCTACTATTCCGATCAGTGTCCCTTTACCTACTACTGGGTGCCGCGCGTGGAGGAAACGGCAAAGGAATACAATATTCTGCTGAAAACGATCCACATCACTACGAAAGAAGCTGCGCAGAATGTGCCTGCCCCTGAGACCACTTATGCCTTGTTCCGAGACGGCGAATTTGTCACGCAGGGGATTCAGTCGGATAAAAAATTTTTAAAACTGGCGGGTATAAAGAAGTGACAGATAACTTTGCACCTGAAATTTAAACATGTAGGAAACTTTTATGAATAGTGCATTGGTCGTGAGCGACCTTCAAAATGACAACTGAGAAAGATATTTCTAAATAAGTAGAGGTGCGTTTGAATGGAGAGTATGCTTGCGCAATGTCGATATCTTCGACAAGCTATACGGTCAACCAGCGGAAATAGAGGCATTACTGGGGTACGATTTTCTGGAAGGTCGAGACTGGCTGTTTGATCAAGAATTTAGATTTCTTTCGTAATCAAAATTTCTTGAAGGTGAGCATAAGCGGAAAATCGCCGGATTGACAGGAGAAACATTTGGTAATTGGCTTTGCATTCAATTCCTTTTTGTCAGCGAACAGCTCAGAGGCAAAGGAATCGGGGGCAAACTGCTGGAGGCTGTGGAGGCAGAAGCCAGACAGCGTGGCTGTAAATATGCTTTTGTGGACACCTTTTCCTTTCAGGCTCCCGCATTTTACAAAAAACATAGATACCGGGAAGCTTTTGTCCTCGAAAAATATCCATATACTGGGAAAAGATACTATTATACAAAAGAACTATTTTGATTTAGATTTATGGAGGTAATTATGCAGGCCGCTAGGAATAGTTTGTTCATTATTGAACGCGCACAGCCAGAAGAAGCCGCCGCGCTGCTGGATTATTTGAGAATCATCGGAAGAGAAACCGACAATCTCAGTTTTGGAGCAGAGGGTGTACCGCTCAGCCTTGAAGCAGAGCAGGACTATCTGCGGTCGCAATGCGAATCGACCGATAATGTTCAGTATTTTGCCAAGGTGAATGGCGAGATCATTGGTACAGCAAGTCTGAACCGAAGAAGCAATCGCATGAGTCATCGTGGGGTATTCGGTATCAGCCTGAAAAAGGCGTGGTGGGGCTGCGGTGCGGCATCTGCTCTGATGGAAGCAATTCTTGCCTTTGCGAAGGAAAACGGCTTTGAGCAGTTGAATCTGGAGGTGCGCAGCGACAATGCCCGCGCCATTCATCTATATGAGAAATACGGCTTTCGGAAGCTGTGTACGTTTCCGAATTTTTTCAAAATAAATGGTGAGCCGATTGATTTTGATTTGATGAATCTTGAACTGAATACAGACAATAACAAAATAAAGAGAGAAAAACAATGAAAATCAGACATTTGGAAAAAGAATCATTTGCCGGAAAGCGGTTTACCGCCCGCTACCTGACAAAAGGCTATTATGATATCTGTGCAGCAGAAAACGGCTTTAATTTCAACTATGTACCGTTCGATATGGCGGTCGAGCGGAGCTTTGAGGATGAATTTTCCAGTGAATGGCTAGGTGTATCGGTGGCTTACGGTGCATTCGACGGTGAAAAACTGCTGGGCTTTGCAGAGGGAGCAGCAATCGTGTTCCATGTTGTCTATCAGAATTGGGTCACATTTTGAAAAGGAATGTAATGGAGGAGACTTTTTATGAAACATAAATCAAGATTTAGGATAGCACGGTGTTTCTTGATTTTCTGGACGCTGTTTATCGGCATCGGCGCCGTAGCGGGAGCGCTGGCTATGATCATTGACTCGTCAGGAAAATTCATGGGCATGGACGCCATGCTGCCCTACTTTCAAGTGCTGCCATTTGCAGACCGTGTTTTTCAGGATTTCACCTTTTCCGGCTGGGCGCTGTTGATCGTCAACGGTCTGACCAATCTGACGGCAGCTGGATTGCTGCTGGCAAAAAAGAAAGTCGGGACTGTGCTGGGCGGAATATTTGGCATAACGCTAATGCTGTGGATTTGCATCCAGTTTTACATTTTCCCGCCCAACTTCATGTCCACCATTTACTTTATTTTCGGCGCAGCGCAGGCCGCCACCGGCTATGCCGCATGGGTATTCGCCAAGCAGGAAGCATTCCATGTTGCTTTGACGGATTACCCCAACATTGGCACGAATGAAAAACGTCTGGTGGTTTTCTTCTCCCGCATGGGGTATGTTCGGAAGATTGCATATGAAGAAGCAAATCGCAGCGGCGCAACGCTGTATGAGGTAAAGTCCACCGAGCGGACGGAGGGGACCCTTGGCTTCTGGTGGTGCGGAAGATACGGAATGCACAAATGGAAAATGCCGATTGAACCTGTCTCCGTGAACCTGGCAGACTATGACTGAGTAACAATCTGCACGCCAATCTGGGTATTTTCATTGGCAGCCCCTATGCGTAGCTTCTGCACGCAGGCGGCAGGCAAGATCAAAGAGGCTGATTATATTCTTGTCCATCATCAAGGCAGCACCTATGAAAACGCCGCCGATGAGATGAATCGCCTTCTCAGGCTGAAGCGCACAGGCTTTCGCAGCGTACAGTGCAGGAAAGGGCGATACAAGGTTGTTTATAACGATGTAACCAAGGAGAAATAGAAAATGCATACGCTATTGGAAGAAAAACTATGTTATCCTGCTTTGGCGCTGATCGTGCTGGCAGTGTTTTACGGCATCTTCCTACTTTCCGTCCTCTGCATGAAGGACAGCTGGCGGGCAGGCATCCCGGACAAGGACAAGACAGAGCTTGTCACAGGCGGCATTTATCGCTACAGCCGCAACCCCGCGTTTCTGGGCTTTGATTTCATGTATATCGGTGTGTTGCTGATGTACGGAAATCTGCTAACCTTTTGTTTTTCCGTATTTGCTATGTTCATGCTGCATCTGCAAATTTTGCAGGAGGAGCGGTATCTGGAAAGTGCTTTTGGAACAGCATACACGGAATATAAAAAACAGGTTTTTCGTTATCTTGGCAGGAAATCATTTTGAGAATGCGGAAGTGAAAGAAGATTGACATATTTTACATTCTGATATATAATTTGCGTTATACATAATTAGAGTTATATATGGAGGTGTGAATATGCCCGCAAAAGCAAAAGTCACAAAAGAGATGATTATTGACGCGGCCTTTGCGATTGCCCGTGAAGCTGGCGTGGAAAACATCAATGCAAGGACGGTATCGGTACGGCTGCATTGCTCCACACAGCCCGTTATGTATCATTTTTCAACCATTGAAGAACTGAAAAGGACGGTCTATGCGAAGGCAGACAGCTATCACTCAGACTATCTGATGGATCTAAAGAGTCCTCAAAAAGGCGTTATGCTTGGAATTGGGATGAACTATATCCGCTTTGCCATTGAGGAGCCGCATTTGTTTCGATTCCTGTTTCAGTCGGATTGTTTTAGTGGAGCAACACTGCTGGAGCTGATTGACGCAGATGAGTTGATTCCAGTCCTTTCTGCTATGCAGAAAGCCTTGAATATGAGTATGGAGCAAACCAAAAAGGTTTTCCTGACGATTTTTCTGTTTGCACATGGGTACGCAAGTATCATTGCCAACAATTCCATGCAGTACGACGAAGAACTCATACAATCCCATTTGGAACAGGCATATCAGGGTGCAATATTAGCGGCACAGGAGGAATGTACATGAAACAGTTAGATAGGAAAGACGAGTTGTTAGAATGGCTTCGCTGCCCCAGATGCGGCGGCAAAACAAGAATACAGATACGAGCACACACGGTCTTAGAGGACTTTCCTCTGTTCTGCCCCAAGTGCAAATACACCTGTGTAATCTGTTTCAAGAATGGAAAAATGGAAGAAAGCAAAATGCCAGACGCTTAGACGCAGTGCAATCCGAGAAAATCGGTTTGTGCTGCGTTTATTGTTTTATGTTGCTTAATAAAAAGGCGCGGAGGAAAACAAAATGAAAAAACTATATGAGAAAAATGAGCTGACCTTTGCAATTGTATGGATCGTGGTTTACTGCGTTCTGCAATCACTGGCGAATCCGTGGGGTAAAGTAATCGGTATCGAATACACTGCAAGCGCGGTCTTTTGTATTTTGCAGTCCATTGTTCTTTTTGCCTTTATCCGAAAGAACAACTTGATGAAAAAGTATGGACTTTGTAAATCTTCTGTTCCCGCATGGCGATTTCTGTTCTACTTGCCGCTGATTATCCTGGCATCGGGAAACCTCTGGAACGGTGTTGCGGTCAACTACACGCCGATGAACACGGTTTGCCGCATCGTATGCATGCTCTGTGTCGGATTTTTGGAAGAAGTGATCTTCCGCGGCTTGCTGTTCACAGCCATTGCAAAAGATAATGTGAAATCGGCCATCATCATTTCCAGCTTGACCTTCGGCATCGGACACATCATCAACCTGTTCAACGGTAGCGGTATGGATTTGATCAGCAACCTGTGCCAGATCGTCTTTGCCATTGCGGTAGGCTTCCTGCTGGTCACGATTTTTTACCGTGGCGGCAGCCTGATTCCTTGCGTTCTCGTCCATTCAGCAATCAATACGCTTAGTACATTTGCTAATGATGCAAATCTTACTACGGAAATGCACCTGATTCATCTCGGCATTTTAATTGTCATTACGATCGTCTATACACTGATCCTTACAAGAATGCTGCCGAACAGGCAGTTGACAATGCTTCAAGGTGAAAATACCGATGGGATAAAGGAGCGTTGAGATGCATATCAGTCAGTTTTTTCTGAATGGGGATATCAAAGGCGCGATTGCATATATGCGCGAACACAAGGAATTTCAGGATGTTCTCCCGGATTATATTGCAATTTTTGAAAATTGCGAATACCGCATCTATGATGTGCCGGAATCACTCAACCAAATCCTGCGGCTATATCAGAAATATTATCGGGATGTGTTTTATTGCGGGCTACCAGAGATGGAGGCCGCAGATAAGCTGCTGACGGACCTGCAGACACTTCTGGATATGCCGGATACCGAGGAAGGAGCACTGGCGGAGCGGCTTCAAGCGTTGTTCGAAGCGGAGGGCTATTATGCGCTGTTTGGGAAAACGCAGGGCTATTACGGCCCTTATATCTGGCGGGAAACGATTCCGACTGCTTATCAAGTAGAACTGCCCAGCGGAACGGCAAACTATACCGTCAATATCCTGAAAGGTTTTATATTCCGGAGTTGGATGGACTACCTGACCTTTGGACGATACGGTACAGGCGGCTGGGCTTCGATAGATGGCACAATCAACTGCATTGAGCAGGCATATAACTTTGAAAGTGAGCGGGTCCTTGTTTCTCTTTTGAAGCATGAAGCGCAGCATACCGTGGATATGAAGCAATTTCCGAACATTACCCCAACGGAGCTGGAATACCGGGCAAAGCTGGTAGAACTGCATTACGCCAATGCTTTGGGCTTGCTTCAAAAGTTTTTGTCACAAGCGGACGAAAACAGGGAAAGTGACAGCCATGCGGTTGCTTCAGCGCGGATCAAGCGCGAGTTTGCGAACACGGATCAAAGGTCGCTGCCCTGCATCCAGAAACGGGCGTTGGAGTTGTTTCATACACATACCAAAGAACTGGAAGGAAAGTATGGAAAACCGAATGCGGTGTAAAGCGAAATGTTGATTGAAAATATTGACCGGCTTCACACCACCCCGATGGGAGTTGACCTGATAAAAAGAAATTTGAAATTAGATACATATGATGTGGTCGGCTACTGTAAGAATTTGATTCTGAGTCCTCAATGTCATATAACGCAGCAAGGAAAGAATTGGTATTGTGAAATCAGAAACACAAGGTTACTGTTAATTCTTACAGCTATACGATTATTACCGCACACATCATTGAAGAAAAAACGGAAAGCAACTTATAGTGAGTGCGGTAATGAAAATTTGCCGTAAGAAAGCGAAATTGCTCAGAGAAAGGATTCGTGTGCGAAATGACAGTGCGAGTTGTTGATAATGAGATCAAGCTAATTCCATATTATCGAAACGACGCGGTATCACTTCCGTGGTGTCAGGATTTAGATGTCTGCAAGCAGGTGGACAACCGGAACAATTCTCAAAAAAAGAAAGGTGGGCAACAAGAATGAATAACAAAGCCAGTATTACCGCCCTGATGAGTTCCTTCGGACGGGCGTTTCACACAGAAAATGAAGATCATCCGGTTTTTACGGATCATCTTGCCAAAGAACTGATGACGGCAGAAGAATATGACGCCGTTCAGGGATATGTTCTCTGCGGTGCGCAGTTTTTTGAGCCGGAGATCGACCCTGCTAAGCAGGAACCGAACGCACTGGTGCACAAGCTTGTAAATACACATATTGCGCCGTCACCGCTGTGCCGTGCGGCCTACACGGAGTGGGCACTGAAAACTGCTGTCCTGACCGGCACAAAGCAATATGTCATCCTCGGCGCAGGGCTGGATACCTTCGCTTTCCGTGAGCCGGAGTTTCTATCAAAGCACAAGGTTTTTGAGGTGGATCATCCACTGACGCAGAAGGATAAATTAGAGAGAATCCATCGTGCTGGTTGGACGGTTTCCGACAATCTCACCTTTGTCCCCGTGGATTTTGTAAAGGACAGCCTGACAGAACGGCTGACCGCCGCCGGGTTTGACCTGTCCGTAAAGTCCTTCTTCTCCTGGCTGGGCGTGACCTACTACCTGTCGGCGGAGGCCATCGGCAAAACGCTTGCCGAGCTTTCATCGCTTTGCGCAGATGGTAGCACGCTGATGTTTGATTATCCGGACGAAAACTTTTTTGACGCGCGCGAGAAGCGTGTGCAGAACACCATTATGATGGCAAAAGCAGGCGGTGAACCGATGCAGTCGGCTTTTCCTATGGAGAGCTTGAAAAGCTGCTTCAGAAACACAGCTTCCTGATTTATGAGTTGCTGACACCGAATGATATTCAAAGGGACATTATCGGCAAGGCTGGGGCAGACTTGAAAGCCTTTGAGCATGTCAATTACTGTCTTGCGGTCAGGAAAGATTTATGGAGATAACGATGAAAAACGCAAACCAGCTGATCGGTTACTGCAGACTGACCGCTGATAGAGGAATGCCAATAGATCTGAATTGAAGACGCAGCGCCGATTCGCAAAGCGACAAGTTCCGAGTTTACGGAGGAAGTTATGGGAAACACCAATCAACTTATTGGAACGCCCTTCTGTGATAAGCTTTGCACCGTACATAACTGCGTCCGAGAAAAGGGGCTGAAAACAGGAGGAGATATATGATACCGACATGGAAAATCTATCCACGTAGTCAGGGGCATAGCACGGTATACCTAAAGAATGTGATCACGGATCCGATGATTGAAGTGGGAGATTATACGATTTATGATGACTTTGTAAACGATCCGCGGGATTTTCAACGGAACAATGTACTTTACCACTATCCAGAGTGCAACCATGACAAGTTGAAAATAGGTAAATTTTGCTCCATTGCCTGCGGAGCGAAATTCCTTTTCAATGCTGGCAATCACACGTTGAACAGCATGTCAACTTATACTTTCCCCATCTTCTTTGAAGAATGGGAGCTTTCATCGGATGTTGATTCCATTGCACAAGCATGGGACAATCACGGAGACATTATAGTTGGCAATGATGTGTGGATTGGTTATGAGGCAGTTATTATGTCTGGCGTAAAAATTGGAAATGGCGCAATCATTGGCACGCGTGCCGTGGTGACGAAAGACGTTCCACCCTATACCATTGTAGGAGGTATTCCTGCGAAAATAATCCGTCGCCGTTTTGACGATGCGACAATTGAGCGGCTTGAAGCTTTGCACTGGTGGGATTGGGACTATGAAAAAATTAAACGCAGTATTCCAGCCATTCAGTCTGGTGATCTTGCGATGTTGGAGAGTATGGTATGAAACAATATAGTTATATTACACTGAGACAAAGACCTGACTTAAAAGAAGCTGCTGCATGGTTTCATGATAAATGGAAAGTGCCGCGAGAAGCTTATCTTGAATGTATGGAAGCCTATCTTAATAACAGAACAGATCTTACCCCAAATGTATGTGCGGTATATACCGATAAGGAATATCGTTGTCAGGGAGTTGCAGGACAACTGCTTGATAATGTTGTGAAAGATATGAAGTCCAAGGGAATTACACCTATCTATTTAATTACAGACCATATAAATTTTTATGAAAGATATGGTTGGGAATTTTTGTGCATGGTTCAAGGAAATGATGGGCCTAATATGACAAGAATGTATATTCATAGGTAAAATCTAGCTTATAGTACCCAAAAAAGAAATTTGAATGGAGTGGAATCAATGATTCATTTAAGAAAAATTACGGAAGACAATTTTCTTGATGCCTTTCAACTGAAACTGGCTGTGGAACAGGAAAACTATGTTTCTCATCCGATTCGAAGTCTGGCGCAGGCTTATGTCTACCGGGAACAATGCCAGCCGTTTGGAATCTACAATGGAAATGAAATGGTGGGGTATGTGATGGTAATCTACGATTATGATATTCCGGAATATGATATCTGGCATATGATGATTGATAGTTCCAAACAAGGGAAAGGGTATGGAAGTGCAGCCCTGAAAGAAGTAATGAATTATATCAGAACAAAACCGTTTGGCACCTCAAACAAAGTGACACTTACCTGCAACCGTAATAACCAAAGTGCACTTCATCTTTATCATAGGGCAGGGTTTGTAGAAACAGGTGCCAACGATGGAGATGAAATAGAACTTTCCCAGATAATATACCCGTCCGGTATTCAAAAAAATTGAATGACTTATTAGATGAGGTCATGTCACATGAATATCCAGCTGAACATATCTAGGTAAAAAGCTTTTCTTTTTAAAGAAAAATGATGGAGGAATTTTGTTATGAAACAGGAATTGTGGAGCCGTTTATTAAGGATCTCCAGTTTAGGACTTGCAGCAGCTGCAATGATCTTTGTTTTACTTGCCGTTTTTGAAAAGGCAGAGAGAGGATGGATGATTCCTGCAGGACTCTGTCTTGTTCTTTTAAGTGGTCTGTTTCAGGTTGTTCTTATGGCGCTTTTAAGGAAGAATTGAAAAAAAGGAACAAATATTCTGCAAAAGAGAAAGAAAAGCCTGCCAACACGCTTGTACAGATATATAAGCATGCTGGCAGGCTTTTAATACTATCTTTATCAATCAACGGGATAAAAACTGCATCCATCTTTTCCATGGTATTTGGTATAGTAAAGTGCCTTATCTGCATCCGTGAACAGACTCTTCCCTGGCTTCTCGCGGTCTGTAAAGGCAACTCCCACACTTAGAGACACCGCAGGAATCCCACTATCTGGTACTGAGAGCTGACGGTTTATTTCCTGAATCTTGTCTGTGATCGTATAACTGAGATCCGTTGTCATGTCAACCATGATAACAGCAAATTCATCACCGCCAATGCGGCAGATATAATCAATGTTACGGAAAGCGGTTGTCAATAGTCTTGCAACCTTTTGATATTGTCAATATTGGTTGACACATTTATCTCAAAGATATCACTGACTATGCAGCCAGGTCCAAAGATTGATAGTATCTCTGGCGCTTGATGATCGGAGGAAGCCCACC